>JAFWQP010000008.1 GCA_017509045.1 Bacteroidales bacterium | reverse complement strand
TTTTACATTTTACATTTTACATGCGATGTGTTTTTGAACACGAATCGCACGAATCTGACGAATCTTTATTCGTGTCATTCGTGTTATTCGTGTTCGTATAACTATACGTGAATTCAGGATAAAATACGATATTTACTCTTCAAATACTGAGAAAAAATTCAAATTTGTTTTTATGCCGGGCTCATCAGTCAGAAAAACGCTTTTCTGTTGCCCAGCCCTTACATTCCTTTTCTGACTGAAGAGAGCCTCTTTTGCCACCAAAGAGAGCCTCTTTTTTTCAAAAGAAGGAAAAGTGACATTTTTTGCTCGAAAAAGTTTGCCATGTCGTTAATCCGCGCTATCTTTGCATTTGGAAACGGACGAGAGGTGAAGCAACAATCCTGTGAATTGTTGCGATAGCGAAGCGGAGAACGCGACTCGTTCCCGTCTTCCCAGAGTGCCTTATCTTTCGATGACACGAATGTCCACAGGACAATCTTAACTTTGGCTCGTTCGCTCTGGCTTCGCTTCCAGAGGCGAAGAAAAAGCACAAGGCAATGCGGCAGCAGAGACAAGGCACAAACAAGAGGTCTTTGACATATTTGCTTATTGGTATACCTTAAGACCCAGTGGGTGGAACCTCTACGTGAGTTCGGGATAACAATGTCTTTATCAGAAAAAGAAAGCTCGAGTTTTGTTGGTGTTAATAACTTTTTTTAAAAAAAATGTTTGCGTATGAAATAAAGTTGTTATACTTGCACAAAATTTCTAAACGATGAATTCTAGAAGAAATCGCAAGAAAAACCTGATTGTCAGCTACAAGAACCTTTCCGAAGAATTGAAGGAAATGTTCAAAGAACGCTATCCGGAAGGCTACACAGACTACCTTCAACGTTTCGAAAAGCCCAATGGCGATATAATATTTGTCGTGCCGATGGAGACAGAGGACACGGTGTACATGGTCAAATTCGACGTGAAAATCGACACCACCTATTCCGACGACGACATGGACAAAGACTTTTACGACGAGGAGGTGGCAAAGGCCGACCATGAATTTGCACCGCTGCAGGAGGCCATAGACAAGGAGGAGGAAGACCCGACGCACAAGGAGCGCGTGGTGCGCCACGGCAACTACGACGACGAGTTGGAAACCGGCAAGAAGAAGTCGAGCATTGCCCACGGCTCGCTGAGCGCGCTGGGAGAAGAGCTGCAGGAGGCCTTTAGGGACGACGAATGCGACAGCTACGACGACGATTACCGCGACAACAAGGAGGAAGAGGACGACGATGAGGACGACTTTGTGGAGCCAACCGACGAGGAGCTGATGGACATCGACAGCGAGATATTTGCCAACGCAGAAATCCCGCCCGAGGAATTGGCCCGCATGGAGGCCGAACAGGCGGCCAAGCCCAAGAAGGGCCGCCCGAGAAAGAACCCCCTGCCCGGTAACGCCACACCTGCAACCCCGAAGAAAAAGGGTCGCCCAAGGAAAAACTCGTAAAAAAGTTTAAGAATTAAAAATTAAAAATTAAGAATTAAGAGCCGAGAAGTGGGGCGGAAGCCACCTTACTTCTTAGTTCTTAGTTCTTACTTCTTACTTCTCATAGAAGTGCATCTCGGTGAGATACAAAAATTAAGAACTAATAAGTAAGGTGGCTCCCGCCCTACTTCTTAGTTCTTAGTTCTTACTTCTTACTTCTCATAGAAGTGCATCTCGGTGAGGTATTGGTAGACGGGCTCGGTGAGGAGATAGCGCACATCGTGTCCTTGGCGTATCTGCTCGCGGATGTATGTAGAGGAGATGTCCATCATGGGGACATCGACCATTGTGACGTGGGGATGGTCGGCGTGGGGACAATTGTCGTAGCCGGGACGCGGATAGACGTATATCTGGTAGTGCTCGATGATATACTCCCAGTTGCGCCAACGGTCGAGGGTGGCAAGGTTGTCGGAGCCCATGATGAGGCTGAACTGCTTGTCGCGATATTGCTCGCCGAGGTGGGCGAGGGTGAGTACAGTATAGGAAGGTATGGGAAGGTGAAACTCGACATCACAGGCGCGCATGTGGTAGTTGTCGTGCACGGCAAGGCGCACCATTTCGAGACGCTGCTGGTCGGCAAGGAGGGTGCGGCGCTCCTTAAGCGGGTTTTGCGGCGAAACGACATACCACACCTCGTCGAGGTTGCTGTGTGCCAGCATGGCGTTGCCGATGATGAGATGCCCGACGTGGATGGGATTGAACGAGCCGAAAAAGAGACCGATGTTTCTCATGAGTTAAAATTGAGAATTGAGAATTGAGAATTGAGAATTTCCGGGTGCGGCAGCCTCATTCTCAATTCTCAATTCTCAACTCGATTAGTAGTATTTGTATTTGCTGATAATCTGGATGTGGCGGAGGCGGTTGCCTTTGAAGGTGTAGATTTCGCCCACTTCGGCAGCACCGGCAATGACTTTGAGGACATTAATCTCGTTGGTGTAGGACTTGGGGTAGCTCTTGAAGACGACTTTGAAGACATCTTCTTTGGACATGCCCACACGCACCCCGTTGTCGAGAACCACGGCGCTGTCGGTTATCTTGGCGTAAATCATCTCGAGCTTGTCGGTCCAGATGCTACGATAGACGTTGATGTTGGTGCCGTCGAGGCGCTTGAGTGTGTTGACGGCGACAGTCATGGTGTCGTAGAAGCGTTTGTAGCCGCTTTCGCGATACCAAAGGAGCTGGTTGTTGGTGATGAATTGTTCTACACTGTTCCACTTGCCGAGGGGGTAGATAGGATAGTCCGCCAAAGAGAACACGGTCATGGTGTCGGCATATACTTTGACGTCTTTTACCTGATATTCGGGGCGGGCGTAGGCAAGCATACGGACTGCTTTAGCCTTAGAACTAACTTGCTGTGCATTAGCAGCAAAAACCACAAGAAGCAGGGCCACTATGGGCAATAATTTCTTCATTTTGTCACTATATTTCGAATTGCAAAAATACGCAATTTTTAGCACATAACGGAAAAAAACATGTTTTATTATTGCCGAGGAGAAAAAACTAGCGTTTCATAAGTTGCCGTGTGGCGATACCGTCGGGGGTGGTGACGCGGAGCAGATAGATGCCGGCAGGGAGCGAGGCGATGCTGAACTGACAGGCAGCGGTGCCGGCAAAGGAGCGTTGCATCAGCTGGCGGCCAGAGGCATCGATGAGGGTCATCTGGCAGGCGGCGGCAGAGTAGTCGGAGGCGAGTTCGACAGTGACGATGTCATGGGCGGGGTTGGGGAAGAGGCGCATTGTGCAGCTCTCGTCCACCTCGCCAATGCCGAGGGACTGATAGAGATAGTCGCTCATGGCGGCATTAAGTACAGGGCAATTGTTGACATCGGAGGGGTCGTAGTGATAGACGAGTGCGGCTATGCGGCAGTTTTTGTACACATAGTCGGCGGGCAGGGTGTAGTCGATGGTGTAGGAGAAGCTGTTGTTGTTGTCCACATCGACAGTGAGGGGGTCGCCCCACATATCGGTGATGGCCGAACGGACGGTGCCCATGTGGACGAAGGAGTACTGGGTGCCGTTGTTGTAGTCGGACTGACGACCGATGAGGCTGTCCTCGATAACGAAGACAATGAGGCGGGTGCTGTCGCCAAAGGAGTTGTCGCCGAAGCGGCCCGAAACGGTGCCAGAGAGATGGCGCGTGGCGGGGTTGTAGGACACTTCGGGAGTGTAGACCTTGCAGGTGGTGGCAACAGCCTTGGCTTGGGCAAGGTATTGGCGAATCTCTGAGACCTGCCCAATGCTCATGACGGGGGCAGGATTGGCGGCACTGAAGTGGGTGCGGTCGAACATGACGGCGGGGGCAAAGGTGTTGCCTCCATAGAAGCGGGTCATGGCGGTGGCGATGTCGTTGGTGAGGAAGTCGGTGCCATAGCCAGCATGGTATTTAATCCAAAGCACATTGCTGTTGCCCGTGATGGCGGTGGCGATGCGGTCGGCTCCGCTGGGGCACCACCCACAGTCGGCTCCAGTGAACTGTTCGATAAGAATTTTGCGGGTGAAAGTCTGCTTGTCGTCCTGTGCAAAGGCGGTGGCGACGATGGTTAAAGCAATGAGAATAAATAAAATCTTTTTCATGACATTTACTTTTTATATCAATGGAACTATGATTAATCAAAGTGCAAAAATACTCATTTTTTTTAAGGTGACAATTTTTTTTCACACAAATGACATTTTTTTGGAAAAAGTGTGTATCTTTGCATTTTGAATAATTGAAAGAAAAAAAGTAATTTATTTCATAATTAATTAAAAATCAGAGCCGATGAGTCTGATGGCATATAACAAGACAAAAAAGATTGATGAAAAAACTTTTATTAGTTGCACTAGCCCTGCTTGTGAGCACAGCATCGTTCGCACAGTTCAGGACTGCTCCTCGTGAGGTGGCTCCTCAGATGGCTACAAAGACTCTGGACTATGGTCAGGCTGTTGACTTCACCGTGACCACCCTCGACAACCAGACTATCCATCTCCAGGACTGGCTGGATTCGGGCTACTATGTGCTGCTTGACATCTCCGCCGTATGGTGCACCTGGTGCTGGAGACTTCACAATTCCCACGCGCTGGAGACCCTGTATCAGAATTACGGTCCCAACGGCACCGACGAGATGCGTGTGCTGTGGGTTGAGGGCGACCCCTCCACTGACAATTCTACGATTTATGGTGGCGGCAATAGCCTGGGCAACTGGACTACTGGCGTGTCTTACCCCATCGCTACCTCTGAAACCATCGCCACCCAGTATAACCTGCAGGGTTATCCCACGGTGTTACTCATTTGCCCCACTGGCTACACTCAGGACGCTTATGATGTGTGCGGTCCCTACTACAACTCTGCAAACCAGACATTTAATGGTCCCTCCTGCGCGGCGGCCATCTACGGCTTGCTGAACACCTGCCCCGAAGCTGGTGCAGCTCCTATCGCTGAAATCGAAGGTTTGGCTTATGCCGTCGTGAACAACCCCACCACCTTCCACGCTGCATACGTCAGCGTCGATCCCGTGACCTCTGTGAGCTGGAGCATCCCTGGCGCCACTCCTAGCACCGGCACTGGCGACAACATCACTGTCACCTTCCCCTCGGCTGGCAACTACACCGTTACCTTGGAAGTGACCAACACAACCGGCTCTACTACCGAGACCCTCAATGTGACCGCTATCGAGTGGAACTGGGGCAACACCATGAGCTACGACCTCGACGGAGCCTATGCCTCTAGTGTAGGCGGTGTCAACCCCATGATTTGGGGTGCCAAGTATCCCGCTGCTTTCATGAGCGGACGTAACTATCTGGATAACGTTCAGGTCTATTCCGAATATGACGGAAACTTCACCCTAATGGTGTACCAGACCAACCCCGGCGTTGACGCCACTTCGAACGACCTTATTTATCAATACACCTACCCCATCACCGGCTCTGGCTATAACACTCTTCTGCCTCTCGACCGCGTACAGCTCGACAACAACAAGGACCTGTGGATTGTATTCTCCTGCAGCGACATTTCTTACCCCGCAGCAGGCGCTGCTTTCACTGGCGACCCCAATGGTAGCCTAGTGTACCTGAGCGGCCAATGGATGCCCATCTACGAGGCTGCCTCAACGCTGAACTACACTTGGATGATTAAGACCACCACCAGCGCCACCGCTCCTGCCATGCATATTGCCATCAACGGACCCGCTTTATCAACAAGTGGCAGCAATGTCACCTTCACAGCTGCTGGTCCCTCCTCGGCTTCTTATAGCTGGAACTTCGACGGTGGCGACCCCGCTACCGCTACCGGCATGAGTGCCTCTACCACCTTTGCCACTGCTGGCAACCACACGGTGACGCTGACCGCCACCCTTGACGGCGAAACCGCTACTGCTACTCACACCATCAATATCATCAATTGCGAGACCCAGAACGTGCCTTGGAGCTGTGGCTTTGAGTCTTCGGACAACCTTGATTGTTGGAAGTTCCTTGATCAGGATGGCGACGGCCACGGATGGGATGTGAGCGCCTGGTCGGGCAACAGCAACTATGTACACTCTGGTAGTGGAGTAGTTGCTTCCGCTTCCTATATCAACGATATTGGCGCATTGTCGCCCGACAACTGGATGATTACCCCCAAGCTGAGCATTCCTGCCAATGGTGCCACTCTGTCGTATTGGATCGGACCCGTTGATGAAAGATACTATCAAGAGTATTACAGCGTGCTGGTTTCCACTACCGGCAACAACCCTGCAGACTTCACCAACACTATCCACGCCGGCACCGTCGACCAGGCCAGTTGGACAAAGAAGAGCTACAGCCTTGCAGGCTTCGCCGGTCAGGAAATCTACATTGCCTTCCGTCACCACAACATCAACGACATGTACTGGATGCTTATCGACGACATCGCTGTGACCGCCGGCAACACCGCCAGCATCAGCGAAGTTGAGAACGCCAACGTGGTCCTCTATCCTAACCCCGTGACCAACATCCTCAACATCGAGGCCCAGGGTATCCAAGAGGTTAGCGTGATGGATGTGAACGGCCGCACCGTGATGACCCTGCAGAACACCAACCGTATTGACATGAGCAACCTTGCC
>JAFWQP010000085.1 GCA_017509045.1 Bacteroidales bacterium | reverse complement strand
GGATTTTAAGTCCCTCGTGTCTACCATTCCACCACCAGAGCTTCTCGCCATTGGCCATCAGCTGTTGGCTTTTGGCTTGCGTAGACCTTTTGAGCGGAAAACGAGACTCGAACTCGCGACCCCGACCTTGGCAAGGTCGTGCTCTACCAACTGAGCTATTTCCGCAAAGCGTTCTTTTGAGCGGAAAACGAGACTCGAACTCGCGACCCCGACCTTGGCAAGGTCGTGCTCTACCAACTGAGCTATTTCCGCATCGCTTTTCACTATTTCAAGTGCCTCTTGCTCTCTATAAAAAAGACATTTCTTCTTTTGGAAAGCGGGTGCAAAAGTACAAACTTTTTTCCATTCAGCAAAACTTTTTTTGAAGAAAAATTGCAACACGCTAATTTACAATCAAAAATATTTCACTCACACCTCACTTTATTCACTACAATTTCATTCTTAATCCACGTCATTTCTGTTTTTTCTCGACGTTTTATTTCCTCCACATACTATGCATCCGCAAATTATCTGTATATCTAACTGAAATTTCGACAATTGCACTCCAAACGCCCACTCATTTACTCTCTTTCTCACAATCCCGCATCTAAACTACTTCTTCCCCACTATCTTCTTTATCTCGTTCAATTTCAGCAAGGCCTCTAGGGGTGTGAGCGAGTCTATATCGATGTCAAGCAGCTTGTCGCGGATGTCGAGCAATGTGGGGTCGTCCAGCTGGATAAAACTAAGCTGGTAGCCCGATTCTGGCGGTTGACTAGCCGGTTTCTTTTTCGACTTGTCAGCCTTGGGATTTAAGTCGGAAATCTTTTCGTTCTTCGACTCCAGCAGCTCCAACATACTGTTGGCACGTTTCAACACCTGCTGCGGCATGCCTGCCATCCTCGCCACATGTATGCCAAAGCTATGCTCGCTGCCGCCCATCTCCAATTTGCGCAAGAATATGACCTTGTTGCCTACCTCGCGCACCGAGATATGGTAGTTCTGTATACGCTCATACTGGTCAGCCATCTCTATCAACTCGTGATAGTGTGTGGCAAACATCACCTTAGGACGCGCATTCTTAAGGTTGTGCAGGTACTCCGTAATCGCCCACGCTATCGAGATGCCGTCGTAGGTCGAGGTGCCGCGACCAATCTCGTCCAACAACACCAAGCTTCTGTCCGACACATTGTTGAGGATGCTAGCCGTCTCATTCATCTCCACCATAAAGGTCGACTCGCCCGAAGAGATGTTGTCCGACGCACCCACGCGGGTGAATATCTTGTCCACCATGCCGATGTGCGCCTCTCTTGCCGAGCAGTAACTCCCCATTTGCGCCATCAGCACAATCAAGGCTGTCTGACGCAACAGCGCCGACTTACCCGACATGTTAGGACCTGTAATGATGACTATCTGTTGTGTATCTTTGTCAAGAAACACATTGTTGCTCACATACTGCTCTCCCAGCGGCAGCTGGGTCTCAATCACGGGATGGCGCCCCTCCTTGATGTCTATCGTCGTGTCGTCCGACAGCTCGGGACGGCAATAGTTGTTTGCCAACGCCACCTCGGCAAAGCACTGCAGGCAGTCCAGCCGTGCCACCAACTGTGCGTCATATTGTATCGGCTCCAAATACTCCAGCAATGCCGCCAACAGCTGCTCATACAGCTGTGCCTCCAACGCCATCATCCTTTCCTCCGCGCCCAATATCTTCTCCTCATATTGCTTCAGCTCGGGCGTAATATATCGCTCTGCGTTGGTCAGCGTCTGCTTGCGAATCCACTCCTCAGGCACCTTGTCCTTATGCGTGTTGGTCACCTCAAGGTAGTAGCCGAAGATATTGTTGAATCCCACCTTCAGCGACGGTATCCCCGTCCTTTCGCTCTCCCTTCGCTGTATCTCCATCAGGTAGTCCTTGCCCGACCCCGCCATGGCTCTCAGCTCGTCCAACTCGGCATTGACGCCCGACGCTATCACACCTCCCTTATCCAATTTCACAGGCGGGTCTTCCTGTATCTCCCTCCCTATCCGCTCGTAGATGCTCTGGCAGGGGTTGAACTGCTCCGCCATACGGCGGAAAGGCTCGTCGTCCACCCGTTTGCACAGCTGCTGTATCTGCGCCACCGCCGCCAACGACCGTTTCAGCTGAACCAGCTCGCGCGGATTGATGCGTCCCACCGCCACCTTCGAAATCAGGCGCTCCAAGTCGCCTATGGCACGTATGTGCGGCAACAGCTGAACCGACAGGTCTCTGTTCCTCACTATCATGTCCACAATATGCAGCCGCTCCTCTATCGCAGCCTTATCCTTCAGCGGCATCACAATCCACCGCCGCAACAGGCGCGACCCCATCGGTGTCGCCGTCTGGTCAAGCACATCCAGCAGCGTGCGGGCATTCTCATTGGGCGAATGCACCAACTCAAGGTTGCGAATCGTGAACTTGTCCAACCACACATAGCGGTCTTCCTCTATGCGGTTAATCGTGCATATATGCTGGGTGCGGTCGTGCTGGGTGGCCTGTAGGTAGTAGAGCGCCGCACCCGCGGCAATCACACCCTCCGTCAACTCTTCCACGCCAAAGCCTTTGAGCGACGTAGTGCCAAACTGTTTCAGCAGCAGCTCATTGGCGAAATCGGGCGTAAACACCCAGTCGTCGAAAGTGTTGGTATAGTATTTCTCGCTGAAATGGTCAAGAAACCAATGCAGTTTCTTGCGCTGCATCACCACCTCGGCAGGGTGGAAATTCTGCATCAGCTTGTCGATATATGCCAAATCGCCCTGCGCCACATAGAACTCGCCCGTCGACACATCCAAGAACGATATGCCGTGAATCTTGTCCGTCAGATGAAGTCCGCAGAGGAAGTTGTTCTCCTTCACCTCCAGCACCATATCGTTGTACGACACCCCCGGCGTCACCAACTCGGTGATGCCCCTCTTCACCAACCCCTTCACCGTCTTAGGATCTTCCAGCTGCTCGCAGATGGCCACACGCAGACCTGCCCTCACCAAGCGTGGCAGATACTGGTCGACGGCATGGTACGGTATACCCGCCAAATCGGTATATCCCCCTCCCCCACTCGCCTTGCGCGTCAGGGTGATGCCCAGTATCTGCGATGCCTTGCGGGCATCCTCGCCGAAAGTCTCATAAAAGTCACCCACGCGAAACAGCAACATCGCATCCGGAAACTTGCGTTTCATCTCAGCATGCTGCCTCATCAAAGGGGAATCGTTCTCTGCGTTCTTAGCCATAATATCACATTATCCGTACATAAATACGGATAATAAATAACGCCCTCTCCAACCTATTATTGTGCTATCTATGAAAATAAAATCTCTGTCAATCCACCTGATAGTTGATTGTAATATCGTAAGTCTTTATTTCGTTGGCAGATACGGTAATGCGGTTCACCTCCCAACTTTGCCCGCTCCATCGCAAGCCTTGCACAACAACCTTTTCATCCACCACTGGCAGCACCGAGTATTCTCCAATAGGAATCTTCACCCGATACCTACCGTTGTGTGTCTGGTTATGAACACGCGCCACTTCTGTCACACCCAGTGCCGAAAGTGTCACATTACCGTACGGATCCACCTCCACAGGCAATGCGACCACCACGTCACACTCAAACGGGAAATAACGAAGGCCTTCCTCACTTCCGGGCATACCATTGCCCTCACAACTCAACACCTGCCCCTTCAGTATCGCTGAATCTGCTGCCGTCACCGTCGTGTCAATCTGCGGCAACGTGTCGACCTGCGGCAGCGTGTCGTTTGGCACAACCGTCGGAATCATCGGGCTAATATGGTCTTCCTTGTCGCACGCAGCGACAACAATCCCGACCAACAATCCCATGACCATCATCACGGGTAACACTTTAAATACATTGCTCTTTTTCATTGTTTTAATGGTTTTAGTTTACAAATTTCTATTACTTTGACGCTGCAAAGAAACGAACTTTTTTGATTCTAGCGAAAAAAAAAAAAAACGATTTAACATTTTTAACTGCAATTCTGCTTATCATATCTCGTAGTTTTACGCTGCAAAGAAACATCTTTTTTTCGACATAATCGCCAAATTCAATATAAATTTGGGGATTTGAACACGGCAAAGCACACAACAAAGGGTTGAATGGATTATTACCACTCAACCCTTTGTATGAATAATATTACCTACTTATAGGAACAGGTAGCGAGCAATAAACAGGACAGCAAGTATCCACATGGCGACCGAGATTTTCTTGAACTTGCCGCACAAGGCATTGATAACCACGTAGGCAATCATGCCGATGAGGATACCGTCGCTGATGCTGTAGCACAGCGGCATCAGGATGATGGTCAAGAATGCGGGAATCGACTCGCTGAAATCGTCGAGGTCAATCTCCTTGATGGGGCTCAGCATCATCAGACCCACGATGACCAACGCGGCCGTGGTGGCTGCCGAAGGAATATGGGTGAAGATAGGTGCAAAGAACAGTGCGATAGCGAAGCAGCAAGCCGTCGTGAAGGCGGTAAGACCCGTGCGACCGCCGGCACCCACACCAGCTGCGCTCTCCACATAGGTGGTAGTGGTCGAAGTACCCAAGCAGGCACCGCAGGTGGTAGCCACGGCGTCGGCCATAAACACCTTGTTGATGCCGTCAATATTGCCCTTCTCATCCACCATGCCCGCCTTCTGCGAAACGCCGATGACCGTGCCCATGGTGTCGAACATATCGATAAAGAGGAAGGTGAACAGCACCACCAGCATATCGAGCGAGAGCACCTCGCTCCACTGGAACTGGCAGAAGATAGGAGCCACCGTCGGCGGCACATCCACCACGCGGTCGAACGAAGTCAGCGCACCCACGCCCCCGTCGCCCAGCTGCCACACCGGCAGCATGCCCAGCAATGCGGTGACGATGATACCGATAAGGATATTGCCCGGCACCTTGAGGATAAGCAGCACACCCGTGATGACGATGCCGATGATGGCCAGCAAGGCAGTACCGTGGCAGATGTCGCCAAGGCCCACCAGCGTAGCATCGTTATCGACGATAATGCCGCCATTCTTCAAGCCGATAAAGGCGATAAACAAACCGATACCGGCGCCGATGGCATGACGCAAATTCAGCGGTATGGCATCCACAATCCACTGACGCACCTTGGTAAGCGTTAGGATGATGAAGATAATACCCTCCATAAAGATAGCCGTAAGGGCAAACTGCCACGAGTGGCCCATGCCTAAGCACACACCGAACACGAAGAAGGCGTTCAGTCCCATGCCCGGAGCCAGCGCGAAGGGCTTCTTAGCATAGATAGCCATCACCAGCGTACCGATAATGGCGGCCAGAGCCGTGGCGGTAAAGACGGCATTCGTGGGCATGCCCTGGTCGGCAAGCGCACTGAAGATGCCCGGGTTGACAGCCAGGATATAAGCCATTGCCAAGAACGTAGTGATACCGGCAACGATTTCCGTCCTGATGCTGTTTTCGGTGGAATCAAATCCAAACAATTTCTGTAACATAGAATAAGGGGTTAAAGGGTTTTAAAGGTTTTAAGGGTTTCAAAGGTTTAAAAGGTTTTAAGGGTTTCAAGGTTTAAAAGGTTTTAAGGTTTTAAAGGTAAGCAAACCTTTTTAACTTTTCAACTTTCAAGCGAAGCGAACCTTTTTAACTTTCAAGCAAAGCGAACCTTTTCAACTTTCAAGCGAAGCGAACCTTTTTAACATTCAAACAAAGCGAACCTTTTTAACTTTCAAACATTAAAATCCCCACTTAATACCGAGGCAGGGACGCACCGTCCAACCCATATCGGCACCGGCGAAGTTGTGGGCAATCTCAATCTCGCCACCGATGTTCAAGTTGTCGCAGTTAAAGTGGCGACCCACCTGATACCACAGCTGAGGCTCGGTCAAGAAAGTGGTAGTGGTCTTAGTGCCGTCGGCCCAGAGGTTGTTCTCCCACCAGAAATCGGCGAAGCCGCAGAAGCTCAAGCCGCGCACGCCAAAGAGGTTATCCAAGCCCCACACGGCGGTAAACTGCAGAGGCACGTCGGCGGTCTTGTCGAAGCCCACCTTATAGCCGCGGATATCCTTATACAGCACCTCGAGGGTCAGACGCTGACTGAAATCGTTGTTAGCGATAAAATATTCGATACCATACAGCCAAGCGTTGTTGACGGCATAGCCATGCCAGCCGGTGTTATAGCCGTTGGGGTAGATACCGTTACCGCCGTTCCACTCCACATGGAGGCTGAGGTTATTGACGAAATTGTCGCCGATGCTAGTGTTGCGACCCCAGAAATTGATAGTACGGGCAATCTCGGCATAGAAATCCGTAGGAGCGATGTTATTGGTGTGGTAGATATCCACGAAGAAGAAAGTGCTTCCCCAATTGTCGCCCTTAAACATCTCGAGGGTTGTGGTCATGTGTTTGCGACCGAAGTCGTACATCTCTTGGATGTTGGTCTGAGCCTTAACACCAACGAAT
>JAFWQP010000084.1 GCA_017509045.1 Bacteroidales bacterium | reverse complement strand
TCTATCCAACTCAGGAAATGCTTCACGTCCACTTGGTCGCGGTCCACAAAGCGTCCGCCGAAGTCGCCGTATATCTCGTGCAGGTTCACCCGCTGCTTGCCTGCCAGCAGGCTTGCCACGAACTCTATGTCCTGTCGCACCTCGTCGATGGTGCGTGCACGTCCTGGGTAGTTGCCCGTGGTTTGGATGCCGCCCGACAGGCCGGCGTCGCTCTCAAAGCCCATCACATCGTCGGTCTGCCAGCAGTGCAGTGAGATGGGGGTCTGCTCTAATGTCTCGATAGCCTTGTCGGTGTCGATGCCCAGCGCGGCATAGCGCTCTTTGGCAAGGGCGTAGGCTTGGGTGATTTGGTGGTCTTTCATGTTATTATTTTTCTTGGGTTTCTAGTATTTCTAGTAGGACTAGTATTTCTAGTATTTCTAGTATTGCTAGTGATACTAGTTGGATATTACTCGTTTGTGTTGAATCTTCAGGTTTCCTATTGCTGTTGCTTCGGTGGGGCCTGCCACTACGGGGATGCCCACAGCCTCTTCTGTCCAGCGGTTGAGCAAGTTGTTGGCTGCGCCGCCGCCGATGATGTGCAGCCGCTCTATCTCGAAGGGAGCCAGTTCGCGCAGCATCCTCATTACTTCGCCATAGCGGTCGGCAAGACTGTGAAAGATGCAACTCAACATCTCTGCGTCATTCTTCGGCTCAGTGTAGCCTCCTTCGGCGAGGGCTTGGCGTATCTCTGCATCCATGTTGGCGGGGTTGGCAAAACGCGGGTCGTCGGGATTGATTCGCCCGGTATAATCCTTAGCCCATTCGGCCATGCCCATCATCTCGTTGTAGCTGTAATCGCGTCCCGCGATGTTCCACGCCTTGCGGCACTGCTCCAGCAGCCACATTCCGGTGATGTTTTTCAAAAAACGTATTGTTCCCTCTGTGCCTCCCTCATTGGTGAAATTGAGCTCTGCAGCCCGTGCGGTCACGATGGGCTCATTGGTCACAATGCCCATCAGGCTCCAAGTACCAGAGCTAAGATATGCATCGTGGCTGCCTGCGCTCATCACCGCTGCCACCGCCGAGGCGGTGTCGTGTCCTGCCACAGCTACCACGGGCACTTCTCCGATGCCTGTCTTCTTTGCTATGGAGGGCAGCAATGCGCCCACCACTGTTCCCGGCTGCACTATGGGTAGCAGCAGGTCGGTAGGCAATCCTAGCCGCCCCATCAGTTGCTTGTCGAATTGGCGTGTATAAGCGTTTACCATTCCCGATGTCGAGGCTATCGTATATTCACATACAGCCCTGCCTGTGAGGAAATAGGAAAGTAGGTCGGGCATAAACACCAACCACTTAGCATAACTCAGTGCAGAAATCCCGTTCTCCTTTTGGGCATATAGCTGAAAGATGCTGTTGAAATTCATCGTCTGTATGCCCGTCAAGGAATACATCATTTCGCGAGGCTCCCTCTCAAACACCTCTTCGGGTACGCCCACCGTGTAGGGGTCTCTGTAGGCTCGAGGCAGCGACAGCAGCGTGCCGTCGCTGGCGAGCAACCCGAAGTCCACACCCCACGTGTCGATGCCGATAGAGTCCAGCTCTATCCCCTGTCGCGCCAGCTCGGTCAAGCAGCGCAAAATGTGCTCGTAGATGGAGTAGACGTTCCAATAGTACGCCCCGCCCAGCTCCATGATGGGGTTTGGAAAGCGATACACCTCTTCCATCTTGAAGTCGTCGCCAGAGAATGTGCCTAGCATGGCTCTGCCGCTGGTTGCGCCGCAGTCGATGGCAAGAAAACGATAAGTGTCGGTATGCATAGAGAGTTGAAAATTGAGTATTGAGACTTTGAAATGCAAAAATATGAAAAAAATCCCAATTAATAAAAAAATACTTTACTATCGTTGATATTCAATTGCTTGCTGCTTCTATCTCAGGCTCATCAACCCCTCATTTTGGCTATCTTTTTGCCCAATATGCCTTTCCCTCACAAGCTTTGTTAGCTGTGCAGTAAAAACCCTCTTTTTACCCTACTTATTCTATACTTATACCTTAGTTATACTTTAGTTATACTATTATATATAGAATAACTAAGGTATAACTAAAGTATAACTAAGGTATAAGTATAGAATAAGTAGAGAAGACAGGAGGGGGCCGTTTGTGCTTTTTTTGAGTTCTAAGAAAGAGGTAGCTGGTGAATTGGAATAGGCACAGAGGACTAAGTGAACGGGCTAGGGATAGTTTTTTTTCTGTGTATGTCGGGAAAAAGTTGTACTTTTGCAGCCGATTTGGTCGCCACGAAGGCGTGAAAAGGGAATGCCGTGAGAGTCGGCAACAGTCCCGCTGCTGTAAGTCTCAAGAGCGAGGCTCCAAAGTGAAAGCCACTGTGTTGCGTCATAGCTGCATGGGAAGGCAGGAGTCTAGCGAGATAAGTCAGAAGACCTGCCAAATCGTTAATGAATCGCCCTCGAGGAAAGGGATAAATTGTATGAACTGGCAAAAAACCATTGTATCATTCATCCTAGTCGTTGTCTGTCGCACGCTGCCGTGTGTGGCGCAGGACACCTCACGCCGTGCGGTGACGCTGCCTGAGGTGAACATCATCGACCCTAACGCTCGGCCTGAGGAGCTGAAGGTGCAGACCCCCACGCAGGTTGTTTCCATAGAGGAGATGAAGCATCTGGGCGGCACGCTGCTGAGCGATGCGGCGCGGCGCATGGTGGGGGTGACGCTAAAGGACTATGGCGGCATAGGAGGCATCAAAACGGTGTCGGCGCGCGGTTTGGGCAGCCAGTTCAGCACCCTGACCATCGACGGGGTGGCGGTGAACGACTGCCAGAACGGGCAGGTAGACCTCGGACGCTACACCTTGGGCAACAGCAGCTATATCTCATTCGCCAACGGGCAGACGGACAACCTGCTTCAGGCGGCACGTGCCGTAGCGGCAGGCAGTGTGCTGAATATGGAAACAGCAGTGCCGGAGTTTGGCGATAGACCTTTCAATCTGATGGCTGATGTGGAGGCAGGGTCGTATGGATATTGGTCGCCCACGCTGTCGTACCAGCAGCGGCTGGGGCGGCGGGCATCACTGTCGCTGTGGAGCAACTACACCCGCTCGGACGGTGACTATCCCTTCACGCTATTCTATACTGTGGGGAGGGAGGACAGCACCTCGCGTGAGCGGAGGCAGAACTCGCAGATGAGGATGGCGACAGCCGACATGAATTTCTTCTATCGCTTTGACAGTCAGCGGCGGCTGCATGTGAAGGCGCATTATATGAACGGCTATCACGCGCTGCCAGGACCGGTGATATTCTACAGCCAACAGGCGTCGGAACATACCGAGGAGAGCCTATTTTTCACACAGGCACGCTACAAGAAGACGGGCAAATGGCTGGAAGTGCAGCTGTTGGGTAAATTTCAGCGGAGCAATGACCTATACGAAGATACTGCTGCGCGCACGCCGACAGGCATATTGCGCAACGACTACCACCAACAGGAAGGCTATTTGTCGCAGGCGTTGCGCTACTATATAGGCGGCAAAGAGAAGGGGCATTTCAGCCTGGCTTTCTCTGCCGACGAGGCTGTGAGCCAATTGCAAAGCAACCTGAGCAAGCACAACGATGTGCAGCGCATGACTGCGCTGGGGGTACTGTCGGCGGAGTACCGTTCGATACCGAAGATAGGGATAGAGGATGGCCTGCGCGTCAACGCCCATGTGCTGGGGACGTGGATAAGGGATAGGGAACAGGACGTTGAGTCGGAGCCTTACGCACGGCTGTCGCCCTACGCGGGTGTGGCATACACAAAGGGGAACCTAACGCTGCGGTATTTCTTTAAAGAGAACTACCGTGTGCCGAACTTCAATGAGCTGTACTATTTCACCGTGGGACGTGACCTGCAGCCTGAGAAGGCACGGCAGCACAATGTGGGAGTAAGCTATAGCAGTAGTTGCATAATGAATGGCACCTACTTTTGGGACAACGGAATATCTGTGGACGGCTATTACAACCGCGTGAGTGATAAGATTATCGCGGTGCCCATGCAGAATATGTTTCTGTGGTCGATGCAGAACTTGGGTGAGGTGGAGGTGAGAGGATTGGACATATCGGCTACGAGCAGGTTCCGGGGTGGTGCGTCGAGTATCTTTATTACGGACGACTGGCGAAGGATGCTGGATATTAGCCTGACGTTGGGCTATTCATACCAGTATGCTGTGGACCGCACTGACGCAGCGAGCAAGGTGTATGGGCATCAAATACCCTACACCCCACGTCATAGTGGCAGCATAGCCCTGACCGCCTCCACCAAGTGGGTGGACGTGGGATATAGCGCGACATTGGTGGGCAGGCGTTACCGCATGAGTCAGAACACGGATGCTAATGTGGTGAGGGGCTATGTGGATCAGGGCATTAAGGTGAGCCGCCAGTTTTGGCTGAAGCACGGCAAACTGGATGTGAAAGCGCAGGTGTTGAACCTCTTTAATGTGCAGTACGAGGTGGTGAAGAACTACCCCATGATGGGGAGAAACTATAGGGTAGGGGTAGGGTATGCTTTTTAGAGAGATGAGAATAGGCTAGTATCACTAGTACAACTAGTATTATTAGGAAAACTATAGAATTTTAAAACCAACAATACTATGAAGAGAACATTCCTATTTCTGGCAGCCTGTGCGCTGCTGCTGACGGTGGGCTGTGAAAAAGACCCCACCACCAACAACTCAACTAACGACGGCACCTACGCCTACGTGCTAAACGAAGGCGCATGGGGCGGCAACGATGCCGGCATCAGCCGACTGAACATCAAGGACGGCACTATCGAAGTTGACTGGTTTGCGAAGGCGAACGGTCGCGGTCTTGGCGACTTGGCACAAGACTTAATCTACTACGGCTCTCGCCTTTATGCTTCAGTTAATGGCTCAAACACCATAGAGGTTATAGACCCCGTGACGGGCAAGAGTCTAAAGCAAATTGACATGGGTAACCGTGGTCCGCGCTATCTGTTGGCTTATGGTGGAAAAATCTATGTGACCTGTTATGACAAAACGGTGGTGCGCATTGACACTGCCACCCGTGCCATCGATGGCGTTTGTCATTTGAGTGGTATGCAGCCCGAGCAGATGTGCATGCTGGGCGGTTCGCTGTATGTCTGCAATAGTTGGGAGTATGACGCCAACGGAAATGCTGTGTACGACAGCACCCTGTCATGGGTGGATATCGCCTCGTTCAGTGAAATGATGAAACTTGATATTCTCACCGATGCAGCCACGCAGACCTATGCACTCAACCCCGGTAGAATCAAGCACAACAGCGATGGAGAGATGTTCATTGCGTGTGCTGGCGACTATGATAAGAAGCCAGCGCAGACAGTGAAATTCACCATGGGCAGTGGTCCTAAGTTCACCCCCTGTCCCATAACCGTTACCAACTTTGACTTCAATGGCAACGATATGTATTCTTACGCAACCTCCTATGACGATAATTGGAATCCGACGGCTACATTTTATTGCAACGAGACCCCCATACTCACCAACTACAGCAGCGTCCTTAACAACGCATATGGCATCAACATCAATCCCGAGAATGGCGACATATACGTCTGCAACAGCCCCTACGGTGTGAACGGCGATGTGTATTGTTTTACGAAAGACGGCACGGAACGTTGGCATGTGGAGGCAGGCATCTTCGCCTCGAAGGTG
>JAFWQP010000083.1 GCA_017509045.1 Bacteroidales bacterium | reverse complement strand
TGTCACCATTGTCATCTTGTCATCTTGTCATTAAGAAATTCGGAAATGGGGGGGGTAAAATAGCTAATATATTAATAATACCATATTATACTCTCAAAAACCCAAAATTCATTGCATTTTACATTTAACAGTTAACACTTCTATGTATGTGGCTATCTGTCATCGCATTTGCCATGCAATGTGTAAAATGGAGTGTAAAATGGGAGTGAACAGTGGTCTCATCCCTATTGTTATTGTTATTGTTATTGTCATTGTCATCATGTGCCACTTTTTCACGAATTGTTTTGGGGTCTGGTTTGATATACGATTGATTTTCCGCACTTTTACAATTCTTTCCGCCCTTTTGTGTTGTTGCAAAAAAGGACGAGGTAACAAAGTAACAAAGTAACATTTTAGACGCAAGTATTTGAATAGCAAACTTGTGTATCATTCAAAAATGTTACCTAAGGCTGAAAAGAGGTAACATTTCGTGTCGTGAGAGGTGATGTAAGAACTCGATAGAAACGATACGAAAAGTCCCATAGAAAAAGGGCAAAATGTTACCAAGATGTTACCTGTTTCATAAAATAGGTATTGCTACATATTTAATTATCAGTTAGTAATAATAAAAATGTTAACTTGTTAATTTGTTACCTCCAGGATTATGTAACATAGGGCATTGTGCCCAAACACCCATTTCCCGCTCAGATATTACTCGTGTTTTCTCTTTTGACAACCATCAAAAAACCCCATTTTGTGATGTTCTCTGAGCAGAAATAGACGAAATCAAAAATGATTTTTCTCAGAAGCTGCACCCTTATTTTTGTTCTTTTTGGTATAATTATAAAAGACGATTGCTTCCACTCTGGGTTCGCTCTGGGTTCGCTCTGCCTTCGCTCTGGGTTCGCTCCTAAGAGTGGAGGCAAAGGGGATTCAAAACGGAATGAAAAAGCCCCGGGTCATCACCTATCCATTTGTTGGAAGAACCATATTTGTCTTGCAAACATGCGAAAATAATTCAAATATCAGATATTTATGATGTTATATATTCATGATGTGGGCGTATTATCTGTAACACGCTGATTACAAATGCAAGTTGGTGACATGATAATATTCTGCTACAGTTGCTACAGTTCATTTTTTCCCTTATCAAAGCCACAAAAACGAACTGTAGCAACTGTAGCTCTGTAGCTCATCAGTGGATAAGGTTCCACTTACTCCGATTATTGTCGCTTTTGCCTCCAAGGATATCTTGATTTAGATGCTTTGTAAATGATACAATACCGGTTGGATGGTCATTTGAAGTTCTATTGAGGTTGGTTTATATTTCATTAATATCTTGGGTGATACAACTGAAACAAAAACGGAAATCAATTTCCATATTTAGTGATGCGGAAAACCCATGCTCCCTTGGTCTTGTTGATATCCTCGAAGGTGAGGTTGTTGAGGCGTATATAGAGGCTGCCTGCAAAGTAGTAGTGGCTGATGTGCTTGTCGCAGCCGAGCAGTTTTACCTGCGAAAGCAGGCTGGGACGAGGCATATTCTTCAATATTAGGGTGTTGCCGTTAAGGTGGGTGGCAATGGCGTAGAGGTTGCCGTTGTTGCGTGTGTAATAGATAGTGCTGTCGCGTTCACACATCTTGCGATAGGGACGGGAGGCATATATGGCTTCTCCGTTCACCTTTAGCCAGTTGCCGAGGTCGATGAGGCGTTCCTGTTGCAACATGGGTATAGTGCCGTCGGCATCGGGGCCGACGTTGAGGGTCATGCCGCCACCGGCGGCGACGAGTTTGACAAAATGGCAGATGAGGGAGTCGGAGGTGAGGTAGTTGCTGAGGGGCTCGTTGCGGTTGAGGGCGAAGCTGCGCCCGATGCCACGGCATTCAGCCCAGGGACGGACAGTGTCGTCGATTACACCCTTGTATTCTGGAGTGCGGAAGCCGTGTTCGGTGCCACTGCCCCAGCGGTCGTTGACGATGGCTTCGGCGCCAACGGTGTTGTAGTACCAAGCAATGAGCTCAGGAGCGTGGAATTGCTCGGCAGTGTTTTGCCACTCACCATCGGTAAAGATAAGGCTGGGCTTGTATTTTGACACCAACTCTTTGAATTGGGGTATCATGTAGTGGTCGACATATTCGTCGATGGCCTCGTCGGGGTCGTGCATCCAAATGTGGAGAGGGTTGGTCCATTCGGTGAGGGAGTAGTAGAAGCCCATTTTGAGGTCTGTGGCACGTATAGCACGAGTTAGGCTGTCGACAATGTCCATGTGGGGACCGGTGACCACACTATTCCAGTTGGGTTGGTAGCGGCTGCGCCACAGGCAGTAGCCATCGTGATGTTTGGTGACGAGGACAACATATTTGGCACCCGACTGGACGAAGAGGTCGGCCCATTGGCGTGGGTTCCAATGCTCGGCAAACCAAGTTTGGGCATAGAGCGTGTAGAGGTCGGTGACTTTAGGGTTCTGCTTGACGGCATCGTCGTTGCTAAGGCGGCCGCTCCATTGGTCACCTAGCATGTAGCCCCAGCGACGATTGAAGTCCTTCATCTCTTTGACACGTATGCTGTCACCCTGCATCAGTCCACGGTAGAACCACTCGCTGTAGCCGTCGGCATGAGCGTATGCGGGCACAGAATAGAGCCCCCAATGGATAAAGATTCCCAGTTTGGCATCTTGGAACCATTGGGGATAGCCGCGCTGGTTGAGTGACTCCCAAGTGGGCTGCACCTCTTGGGCATGGGCAGGCAGGAGTGCAGTTAGGGCTAGCAGCAGATATATATGTATGTGTTTTTTTAACATAAGAATATCGTTTTCAATATGTAATAGCCTATTGTAGGCGTTAGTGACAAGTTGCAAAAATACTAAAAAAAAATTGAAAATTGAAAATTGAAATCTCGTGGGAGCGACTGTTTGCCCGCCGTCGCGAAGTTTCACTTTTCACTTTTCATTTTTCAATTTTCACTTTATTCACTTTTTTTTCGTATTTTTGCAATTTCATTTATTGGATATGAAAAGCGAATTAGATAAGATTATTGTGGTGGGCGACAGAGTGTTGATTGAGCCCAACGATGGTGCCGACCGCACCAAGAGCGGGCTGTATCTGCCCGCAGGCTATCAGGATAAGGAGACTGTGCAGTCGGGATATATTCTTAAGTGCGGTCCTGGTTATCCGCTGCCTAATATGGAAGACGGCGAGGCTTGGAACCCTCGCAGCGGCGACACCCGATACCTGCCTCTGCAGGTGCAGCAGGGCGATTTGGCTCTGTTTCTCCAAAAGAACGCTATTGAAATCAAATATAACGGACGCAAATATTTTATCGTCCCTCAAAACGCTATATTGTTGGTGGAGAGGGAGGATTTTTGACCGGCGACAATTATGGCTGCCACCCCAACTTCTTAGTTCTTAGTTCTTAGTTCTTACTTCTTTTCAATTTCCGTAGAATCTTTCAATTTATAATCATGACAAGCAACGAAATACGCAGCAGTTTTCTGCATTTTTTTGAGAGCCATGGGCACCACGTTGTGCCTAGCGCTCCGATGGTGGTGAAGAACGACCCCACTTTGATGTTTACTAATGCCGGTATGAACCAGTTTAAGGATATCTTTCTCGGCAACGCAGGCGCACCCTATCCCCGGGTGGCTGACGCTCAGAAGTGCCTCCGCGTGAGCGGTAAGCATAACGACTTGGAGGAGGTGGGACACGATACCTACCACCACACTATGTTTGAGATGCTGGGCAACTGGAGCTTTGGCGACTATTTTAAGAAGGAGGCTATAGCCTACGGCTGGGAGTTCCTCACCGAGGTGATGGGCATCGACAAGGCGAACCTCTACGTGACAGTGTTTGGCGGCGACGAGAAGGAGGGGCTGGCAATGGACACCGAGGCCTACGGCTATTGGAAGGAGCATGTGGACGAGAGCCGCATTTTGAAGGGGTCGAAGAAAGACAACTTCTGGGAAATGGGCGACCAGGGTCCCTGCGGCCCTTGCAGCGAGATACATGTCGACCTGCGCGACGAGGAGGAGAAGAAGCGTGTGCCAGGGGCGGAGCTGGTGAACAAGGATAACCCGCTGGTGATTGAGATATGGAACTTGGTGTTTATGCAGTATAACCGTCTTGCCAACGGCACGCTGGAGCCGCTGAAGGCGAAGCATATCGACACGGGTATGGGTTTTGAACGCCTCTGCATGGTGATGCAGGGCAAGAAGTCGAACTACGACACCGACGTGTTTCAGCCGCTGATACAGGAGATAGCGCGCAAGGCGGGTAAGGTGTATGGCGAGAACGAAGAGGCGGATGTGGCGATGCGCGTGGTGGCCGACCACCTGCGTGCCGTCAGCTTCAGCATTGCCGACGGGCAGCTGCCCAGCAATGCCAAGGCGGGCTACGTGATTCGCCGCATCCTGCGCCGCGCAGTGCGCTACGGCTACACTTTCTTGGGCTTCAAACAGCCTTTTATCAACGAACTGGTCGGCACATTGGTCGGTCAGATGGGCGGACAGTACTCCGAGTTGGTCAAGCAGCAGGAGCTTATCCGCCGCATTATCTTGGAGGAGGAGCAGTCGTTCCTTAAGACTTTGGCAAACGGCATTGGTCGTTTCGAAGACTATGTGACCAAGGCAGAGTGTGGCAATAGGGTGATTGACGGTGCTTTTGCATTCGAACTGTTCGATACCTACGGCTTCCCCATCGACCTGACGCAGCTGATGGCTGCAGAGAAGGGCTGGAGTGTGGACATGGAGGGTTTCCAGAAAGGCTTGGCGGAGCAAAAGCAACGGTCGCGTGCCGCCGCCGCCGTGGAGAACGACGACTGGGTGGAGCTAATACCCGACGTGAATCAGGAGTTTGTGGGTTACGACACTTTGACCGCCGATGTGCGCATAGCCCGCTATCGTCATGTGAAGGTGAAGGACAAGGAGTTTTATCAGCTGGTGCTGGACAAGACTCCCTTCTATGGCGAGAGCGGCGGTCAGGTGGGTGACCGAGGCACTCTGACAACCTCGTCGGGCGACCTGCTGCCCGTGGTGGACACTAAGAAGGAGAACAACCTGATTGTGCATATCGTCCCTGCCGACAAGTTTGAGGAATGTCTCAACTCCCTGTCAGGGCAGACACAGGGGTCAGGGCAGACACACGGGTCTGCCCCTACGTTTAAGGCCGAGGTGGACAAATGCCGCCGCTTTGCGATAGAGTGCAACCACACTGCCACGCACCTGCTGCATAAGGCACTGCGCAATGTGTTGGGCAGCCATGTGGAGCAGAAAGGCTCCAGCGTGGACGACCAACGGCTGCGCTTCGATTTTTCGCACTTCGCCAAGATGAGTCGCGAGGAGATTCGCGAGGTGGAGAAGCAGGTGAATATCGACATACGCCATGCCATAGCCCTCGAAGAACACCGTGCCATGCCTATTGCCGAAGCGCAGAAGTTGGGCGCGATGGCTCTGTTTGGCGAGAAGTATGGCGAGTTTGTGCGTGTGGTGAAGTTCGGCGACAGCGTGGAGTTCTGCGGTGGTACGCATATTGCCAACACAGGCCATATAGGCTCGTTCCGCATAGTGAGCGAAGGAGCAGTGGCAGCCGGTATGCGCCGCATCGAGGCGGTGACAGGAGCTGCTGCCGAGCTGTACAACAACGCTATGCAAGACCAGTTGGAGACACTGCGCGAGATGCTGAAGAATCCTAAGGACATTGCTGCAGCGGTGCAGCGGTTGCAGGAGGACAATGCCGAGTTGCGTTCTCAGTTAGAGACCTTCAAAAAGGAGCAGGTGGCAGGTTTTGTGAAGGGCATTGCCGACAAGGTGAGGGAGAATCCCGTTTTGGTTCAGCGCGTGGATGCCGACCTCAGCCAGCTGAAAGATGCCATGCTGGCGTTGCGCAACCAGTGTCCCGATATGGCAGTGGTATTGGCCAGTGGCTATGGCGACAAGCCGTCGCTGTTGGTATGCCTCGGGCAGAGCCGCGTGGATGCAGGCAAGAACGCCGGCACCATCGTCCGCACCGCCGGCAAGGAGATGCAGGGCGGCGGCGGCGGCCAGCCCGCATACGCTACCGCCGGCGGCAAGAACCTCGACGGCCTAGAGAAGGCCTTGCAGGTGGCGGCGGAACTGGTGTAGTTAGGGTTTAATCCCGACCGATTTGAGTAAAAACAAATAAAAAGGCTGCTAGTGTTTCAGTGCTAGCAGCCTTTTGTTAATGTATAACTATCCTCACCGTATCAGTGTGACGGTGCCGGAGAGTTTGAATTCGGAGATGTTGCCCTCGCGGGTGTAGGTGATGATGTAGGGGTAGGCGTCCTGCGGCATGGGAGTGCCGTTGTGGGTGCCGTCCCATTGGAAGTGCTGGTCGTCGGAAGAGAACACCAAGGCGCCGCGGCGGTCGAATATGGCGATGTGGAATTTATCCATATTGCTAGGGCATACGATAAAGAATCGGTTGTTGGTGGACTTGTTGGGAGTAAAGATATTGGGGCGGTAGAAGCCAAAGGTGTCGATGGGGATGGTGACGGTGGTGTCGATGTTGCATCCCATTTCGTTGAACGACTGCATGGTGACGGTGTTGCTGTTGGGCATATAGATGTCGAAATGGTGCGTTACCATCTGACCTGTAGAGGTGGATCCGTCGCCGAAGAGCCACCGCGTGTGGTCGCGGTTTTCGGAGAGGTCGGTGAAGTTGACCACTGGCACCTCGGTGTCGATATAACGAGGTGAGTATTCCAAATTGACGATGGGCAACGGAATGTATTTCACAAGTATGTTGATGGCGGCCACATCGCAGTCGTCGGCGGCATAGCCCACCATGTAGTAACGGGTGTCCTCGTTGGGTGATACACGTATGGTGTCGTTTTGTGCTTGACGATCGAGGTCGGGGTCGGGGGGATAGGAGGTCCACTCATAGCGGAGTGCTCCGGAGCCGATAAGTGTGACAGTGTCGCCCGGACAGTGTTTGGCGCTGCTGGGTATGGCGGTTATCTTGGTAGAGATGAGCGAGAGGTCGACGCTGTCCCACGCCACGCAGCCCGCATTGGCTGTGATGCGAAGGTAGTAGCGCGAGCGCGGCTGGGTGGGACGCACATAGAGGGTGTTGCCCTCGCAAATGGGTGTCTCGCCCGGCTGGTTCTTGTGGCGGAACCATGCGAATTGGCATCCCGAGACGGGTGTCGACGCGGTGACGTGAGCCTCGTGGCCGTTGCACACGATGGTGTCGTTGCTGAAGGTGATTTCGGGGTCGTGGAAGAAATAGATGGTGTCGTAGAGCGTGTCCACGCACTCGTTCTCGTTATTGCTGGTGACGATGAGCATAAAGGGATTCTCAAACTCGGTGAAGTGGCGAGTGATTGAGGTGACGTTGTCGTAGGTGGCGTCTTGGAACACCCAGCGGCGGTTGCGCACGTTCTGTGTGAGGTCGGTGATGGTGGCATCTTCGCTCACGGTGGAACTGTCGCCGATGCAGAGGGTGCGTTTGTCGATGTCGATATGGATGTCGGGTGGCAGGGTGGGACGCACAATGTAGGTCTTGCTGGTGTAGCAGGTGCTGTCCTCGGTGTACATGGTCAGTTTCACTGCGTGGCGCTCTTCGTCGCTGAACTTATATGAAGCGTATTTTCCCTGAACGGTGTCGAGTATGGGGGTGTCGTCCGTGCTGCCCTCATAGATGGTCCATACTGTGAGGCTGTCCAGCAGCAGGGGGGCTCCTACTCCTTGGTAGGGGATGTGCCCTTGGGCTTCGAGGGTGACAGTGCTGTCGCAGTTAGGCGTAAGTTTGGCTTTGATGACGGGCTTGGTGTTACTCACCGTGGCGTATACCACCGAGTGGAACGGCTTCTCGGGGTCCATCGCCGATGTCATGATGCACTTGTAGGTCTGCACGCCCACGGTGTCGCCTGCATTTTCGCCCTGTGTTACAATAAAGTCGTCGATAGTGGCGACATACATGTTGTTGGTGCTAGTTGCCCGTACCTGTCGGAAAGGTAATGAGTTCATGTATTCCGTGTTGGAGGTGGTGCCTGAGTAGCCTGTTTCGGACACATACCAGGTGTAGGTCAGCAGACCTTCGGGGGCTCGCAGAGTGTCCACAGCGTTGCTCTCGCCAGCGGGGCAGCCCGAGGTGGTAATCTGCATCGGTTGGCACGCTCCGGCAATATAGGCATAGATGGGGTCCACATCGTACACACAGTCGCTGGTGTACATCTCCACACGTACCGAATCGTAGATATAATTGATAAGGCTGATGGCAACACGGGTCCACGGCTTGTAGCAATAGCCGCAGGTGGTGGCACCAGAGGGACCTCCGGGCAAACCTTCTACCCAGGGGGCGGGGAGAGTGCCTCCGATGGCTGGTGCCGGCACATTGAACCACAGGCTGTCGTTCAGCGGGAAATTGTTCCACTGCCCTGTCGAGCTGTTCTTGCCGCACACGCGAATCAGGAACTCGCCAGCTTCGGCAGGCGTATGCGTATAGCGGCAGGCCACAATGGCGTAGTCGATAAACAGCAGCGAGTTCTGTGCGTTCACCCTCATGGTATAAAACAAAGCCTCTGCTCCCTTGTTGTTGCCGTCGCTGTTGATGTTGCTCACACACTGCCCCGTGGCACGCATGTCGCCCAGGCGTATGCTGGTGAGGTGTCCGGCAGGAATGCGGTTCATACCCACGCCGTTGTTGATGGTAAACTGGTCAAGTCCTTGGTCGGCCATCGTATAGATGCGGAAGCGCTGGTCGTGTCCGTCGAACAGGGTGCACTGGTTGCACGAGCCGCATCGGTGCTGGCAGTAGCCCGAATAGTAGTCGGACGAAGTGATGTTGGTATTGCCCTTAATAGGGGTCTTGTTAGGACGGGCGCAAGTGCTGAGCACATTGTATCCTGTGCTGCCGCTGCTGCCGTGCACACGGTCGCCCACTCTGGCCGACCACGAACCTGCGCTGCCTGCGGTACTGTTGAAGTTGACAGGATTGTGGAACCCTGGGCAGCCGTTCTGTGCCATAGTTGTGGCTGCGCTCAAGCACAAAACCAAACTCAGTAGAAGCAAATACTTTTTCATGTTATGATACTTTACTTTAGTTGTTATACTTAAATTAGGTGACCTGTAGGGGCAGACTCGGGGAGTCTACAGTGCAGGCATGGGTTATATTCTCTTTTCTAAATCGGGTAGTAATCGTGATTTCCATTCGCAGTAGTCGCCGGCAATGATATGTTCGCGTGCCGTGCGCACCAGCCATAGGTAGAACGTCAGATTATGTATCGAGCATATCTGCAACCCTAGTATCTCTTCCGCCTTAATCAGGTGGTGCAGGTATGCCAGGGTATACACTCGGTCGCATTCGGCTCGACTTTCGGGGTCTATGGGGTCGAAACAGTCCTCCCACTTCTTATTCTTGATGTTGATGGTTCCGTGGGCGGTAAACAACAGCCCGTTGCGCCCGTTGCGGGTAGGCATCACACAGTCGAACATGTCCACTCCTCGTTCAATACTCTCCAAGATATTGCTTGGCGTGCCCACCCCCATCAGGTATCGGGGCTTGTCTTTGGGCAGTATGGCGTTGACCACTTCCACCATCTCATACATTGTCTCCGTCGGTTCTCCCACCGCCAGTCCGCCTATGGCGTTGCCGTCGGCGCCCTTGCTGGCGATATACTCAGCCGACTGGCGGCGCAGGTCGGCATACTTGCATCCCTGCACTATCGGAAACAGGCTCTGCTGGTAGCCGTACAGCGGCTCAGTCTCGCCGAAACGTTTCACGCAGCGGTCCAGCCAGCGGTGTGTCAGCTCCATCGACCGCTTCGCATAGCGGTAGTCCGACTCGCCTGGGGCGCATTCGTCAAACGCCATCATAATGTCCGCACCAATCACACGCTCGATGTCCATCACCCCCTCGGGTGTAAACAGGTGTCGGCTGCCGTCGATATGCGAGCGGAAGGTGCAGCCCTCCTCCTTTATCTTTCGGTTGTCTGCCAACGAAAACACCTGAAAACCGCCGCTGTCGGTCAGCAATGGGCGTCCCCAGCCGTTGAAGCCGTGCAGCCCTCCCGCGGCGCGCAGTATATCCAACCCTGGGCGCAGATACAGGTGGTACGTGTTGCCAAGAATAATTTTCGCGTCGATGTCCTCGCGCAGTTCGCGTTGGTGCACGGCCTTCACACTGCCAGCCGTCCCCACCGGCATAAATATAGGGGTGGGAATATCGCCGTGGTCGGTGTGTATCACACCGGCACGTGCGTCACTTCGGGGGTCTTCTCTGACAATGTCGAACGTCATAACCTACGATAATTCAATATACAACAATAACTGCCAACTTATTATTGGCACACTTATCACCATGCAAAGATACGAAATAATTTGCAATTAATAAAAAAAAGAATTTTTTTTTATAGGAAATAATTTATAGAAAAAAAACATTGTAAAAGACGTGTAAAAATGAGTGGTGTTTCTTCCCAATTTGGATACCCTTTGACTCCCACATGGGGAGCGAAGGCAGAGCGAACCCAGAGCGAAGGCAAGGTGTGTGTCGGCTGTCTGTCATAGGCAGCGGAGGGGAAACTGTCGTGACAAGAGTGTTTAGATAAAAAAATGCGAGGATTCATTTTTTTTGTGTACATTTGCAAATTATTTTTTGTTACCAATAATGGATTTTTCGCATATATTGACAGATTCTTACACGCTGACGCTGACCTGCCTGTTGGCTGCCAGTTTGATTGTGTTGAGCATTTATTACGGCATTTTCTATGTGGGAGTGGGCCGTTACAAGGGAGTGAAAAAGAAAAAGGACGAGTCGTTGGGCAAGGCCAAGCTTCCGCCTGTGTCGGTGGTGATGACGGCGCAAAACGATGCCGAGAAGTTGCGTTCCAATCTGCTGTATATCTTGGAACAGGACTATCCCACTTTTGAGGTGGTGGTGGTTGATTACCGCTCGGCTGACGATACCAAGTTTGTGTTGCAGATGCTGTCGCAGAGCTACCCGCATCTGAAGGTGGTGCGCCTCGATGCCGATGCAAACGGCTATCAGGGCAAGAAGTATCCCTTCTCCATTGGCATCAAGTCGGCTCAATACGACCTGCTGCTGCTCACCGACCCTGAGTGTATGCCTAAAGACATCACCGATTTTTGTTGGATACGCGAGATGGTGTCGGGCTATGCCAACGATGCTACGAGCATAGTGCTGGGCTATTGTGGCATACAGCCTAAGAAGTCGCCGTTCAACTGGTTGCAGCAGTACGACAATATGGAGTACAGCGTGGAGTATCTGGGTGCAGCCATTCATGGGAGACCTTTCACGGGCAACGGACGCAACTTGAGCTATAAGCGCAGCCTGTTTATGAAGCAGGGCGGCTTTATATACCACTACCATGTGCCCGATGGGGCTGACGACATGTTTGTCAACCAGAATGCCACACGGCGCAACACGGCGGTGGTGCTTAGCGACGGGTCGTTCACTATGGTGGAACCGCAGCGCACGGTGAGCGACTGGCACAACTATCGCAAACACCGCCGTGCCACCCATAGGTATTATCGCCTGGGGTTGAAAATCAACCGCCTGATGCGCCCATTGAGCGTGTTGCTGTTCTATCTGTCGGCAGCGTTGCTGTTGGTGGGTGGTCATTTCCCATGGCAGGTGCTGGCGGGATTGGTAGTGTTGAAGTTGACTTGGCAGATTGTTGCCACCGCCAAGGCTACCGACAGGCTCGATATTAGGCCTGTGGTGTATTGGCTTTCGCCGTTGTTTGAAATTTATTTTCTCATCGCAAATACTATTTTGTCCTTTATTCCGTTATCAAGGGAAAAATGAAGGCAAAGATTGGGGATTTCGGTTCCTACCTTTGCCAACATCAAGGTATAACGGAAATGGAAGCAGTGTTGCAAAACGAAAAGGCATTAAGGGACTATCAGCTTGTTTTGGCCGCCCGTGACAAAGGCGACCAGCGGGCGTATGCCGACTTGATGCGCTTCTATCGCGAGCCCATCTACATGATGTTGTTGCGCATGACGCACAACCCCACCGATGCTGACGACCTGACGATAGAGACTTTCGGCAAGGCTTTCTGCCAGCTGCATTCCTATTCGCCCACCAATACCTTCGCCACTTGGCTGTTTGCCATTGCCAGCAACAACGGCATCGACTATATTCGCCGGAGACGGCTGGAGACGGTGTCGCTCAGCAGCCTCTCGGTGGGAAGCGAGAATGAAGGATATGAATACCCGATGCCCTCGTCCGATGCCAATCCCGAGGAAGCACTGATGACCACGCAGCGCGGCGAGCTGCTGCGCGAGGTGGTGAGGCAGTTGAAACCTCGCTATCGTACGATTGTGGAGATGCGCTATTTCCAGGAATTGTCGTATGAGGAGATAGCCGAGAAGTTGAAACTGCCTATGGGTACTGTGAAGATACAGTTGCGGCGTGCCCGTATGCTTCTTGCCCAAATATTGAAGTCACATAAACTCAGCCTATGAATCGACGACTACTACTTATTATTCTTTCCTTGTTGCTGACCGTAACACCTGCATGGGCACAGAAGAAGTCGTCGCAGGCAGTGAAGCCATTGTCGGGTCTATATATAACTATTGACGCAGGACTGCTCATCCCCAGCGATAAGCAGGCGAATTTCTATAACGGCGACAGTCGGTCGCCCAACAATCTGATGCGGGTGCTGAAGAGCGAGATGTACGGCACACAGATATGGAGCGATTTGGTGGACCGCCAGCTTATATCGCCGAGCGCCATACACGACTATGGCGAATTTATGGTGGAAGAGTATGCCGACATGTATTATCGGCTGACATTCCAGATGGGCGTTGGCTTCCGCTATGTGTACGACAACGGATGGGGATGGCTGGCACGTTTCGACATCAGCGAGATGACGGCGGCCGGGCAATTCCTGCTGTCGAGCAACAACGGCACTGGCATCTTGGGCAGCAACAACTATGTGGTGTGCGGCATCTATGGACGCGAGCGACGTGTGCTTATCGACCTCGGCATCTCCAAGCGGATACCTCTGACGGAGCTGATAGACTTGGATATAAACACCGGCTTTGATGTCAACAACACCAAGGTGGAGAAGAACGGCATCCGAGTGCCCGACAGCAAGGGTAGGAACTATAGCATATTGGATGTGTGGGGAGGTCAATCGCCTTATACAGGTATTGGCACATACGAGTATATCAACCAAGGAGGCATCGGCATAGGCTATTTCGGCTCGGTGGCGCTGAGCTACAAAGTGCCTGTGGGAGCCATCGACTTTGGCTATACCTACTACCACATGCAGACCAAGTTTTTGGGCTATAACGAGGAGGATTGCTATGCGCCACAGCATAATATCTTCCTAAGGTTTAATCTGAATAATTTCTCTTTTTTAAGCAAAAAGTAAAGCGACATGAGCATTAAAACGATTTTAGACGATTTCTTTACCCCCAAACAGAAAAGGCTGGTGTCGTGGTCG
>JAFWQP010000082.1 GCA_017509045.1 Bacteroidales bacterium | reverse complement strand
GATTGTCGTTACCGACGACACCACCGCCACCGCCGCCTTCCACAAGAGCACGCCTTCTGTTGAGCAGGACGGTTCCATCAACCTAGTGAAACGCGACCGCAAATGGCAGGTTCACGAGGTGCTGAACGTGCCCCAATTGCCTTCGAACGACCAAGGGCCACGCATCCTCCCCGACGAGGAGATTAAGGCACTGAGAGAGAAATACGGCAAAAAGAATTAGTCAGACACGTCGATATCCGCCATCTCGCGGTCAATGCGGGCGAGCACCGAATCGTGGACACGCTCGTAGATGTCGGGGTGACGGCTGTACCAATTGACGCTGCGCTCGAAGTCGTCGCGCGTGATGCTGTAGGAGGCTAGCAGGCTGTCGTAGGAGGCGAGCATCTCGGGATGCAGGGTGTCGTACTGGTAGCCTGTTTCTACGGCGTAGAAGCCTTCGAGAAGGTACGCCTGCTCAAGGAAGTCGACCATCTGGGTCTCAGGCATCACGTTAGATGGCGGTTTGGCTTCGTGTGAGCATCCTGCGACAATGACGCAGAGCATCAAAAGTGCTGAGAGTGTGATGTATCTAATCGTGTTCATAGACTAAAAATGAGGTGTTATCAAGGTGCAAAAGTACAATTTTTTTCCGAATGGTAAAAAAAAGTTTGCCATATCACAAATAATTCGTATCTTTGCAAATCGTTACGGGAAACGGAAACATGTTTTTGAAACGTATAAGGGAGTATAGCTCAGTTGGTTCAGAGCGTCTGCCTTACAAGCAGAAGGTCATTGGTTCGAACCCAATTACTCCCACACAAGCCAGCAGAACCCATTACTGCTGGTTTTTTTGTAGTAGGGAATAACAAAAAAAACACAAATTATTGATAAATAGGGATTTAATTGTAATTTAGGAAAGTTTAACATTTTTTTTGGGTCGATTTTGCAAAAAAAAAGGCTTTTTTGTGTCTATAGGGCGAAATGGCATTGAAAAAAACGAATAATAATAAGAACAAAAACTTAATTAAAATGAAAAAGTATATTGCAATTTTAATGGTACTAGCGTATAGTACACTGATTTGCGCTCAGAATCCTTGCCCAGGACTGAAGAATCCGGCCTCGTTCACGTCAGGTTCCACGTCGGGTCAATATGTCGGTTTTTACTCCGGTGAGACGGGAACTAAGCCAAGTCAGGCACCTAACGCTATGACTGGTGCCACAGGTGTGACCCTGACCAGCGGCATCATTTCTGCCAGCCAGCTTGCCACTATTACCGACGGCGGCTCGAGCAGTTATTGCGGCTCGAACTTGAACCCCAGCAATGAGTTCCGCATCATGTCGAACCTCGACGGTCCTGGCACAGGTTCATCAGTGGGTAAAGACCCTTCGGTCAACTATGCCCTGCCCTACTGTCCCACATCTATCGACCCCACGATTACCAAGTCGATCCGACTGGGCAACTGCCAGGTAAGTGCACACGCAGAGGCATTGTACTACACGATGAACGTGCGTGTTCCGAATGCTCTGCTTTTCATCTATTACGCCATTGTGGTGCAGGCCCCCGGCCATGGAGCCAATTCAGACCCCGCATTCGTTATCCGCGTTTCGAGGAAGAACAGCAGCAACCAGTGGGTTCAGATTTCCGACACACTGTGCTACGCTATCTCTAGCTCGAACGCGTCGAACGGTGTGGACGGCTGGCACAGCTACAGCGGCTCGGGCGGCAACGGTTACTACCGCGACTGGAACAAGGTGGCTATCAACTTGATGAAATACATCTACGAGCAGGTGAGAGTTGAGATCTTCATCGGCGACTGCAGTGCACAGGGTCACTACGGCTACTGCTATGTGGCAGGCGACTGCCAGGCTATGGACCTTAAGACCTCGGGCTGCCCCGCAGGTAACACCACCACGGTGACGAAACTAGCGGCCCCCAAAGGTTTGGACAACTATACATGGTATAGAAGCGACGTTGACGGACATGCCATCGGTTCGCTCACCAATATTCCCGAGAGCGTGACTTGGACAGAGATAGCCGACGGTTCAGCCGACTCCACATACGAATGTCAAATTGCGGACTTCCAGGTGCAGGGAGACAACGGCCAATACCTGACCGACAACATGGTGTTCCGCTGCGACATGACCTCCGCTATGGACCCCGCTAAGCCTTTCGTGTCGAACGTGTACGTCCGCGTTCAGAACACCAAGCCGCTGATGACCATCGACACCGTGAAGAACTGCGACAGCGGAATGAAACTCACCAACATGAGCTATGTGCCCAACGACTATACCGGCTGCGATACCTCTATCACTAAGTGGTGGTTCTACTCCGGCTCCGACCCCAGCACGGGTGTTGTCGACTCCGCCGTGGGTAGCACCGTCAACTACAATTTCCCCCGCTCAGCGACCTATGCCGTGAAGGTGCGTTCGTTCAACCGCCTAGACCATACCTGCTACAGCGACAGCACCTACACTGTGTATGCCCTTGGCAGACCCACCCCTGTGATTGATGCATCAGCAAACGAGGTGTGCGTCGACGAAACTGTGGTGCTAAGAGATGCCACCGAGGGCAGCAGGCGGCGCCACTGGGTGCTGCACCATACCGATGGCAGCACCCCCGATACCATACCTGGCACCTGGAGAGCCAACGACAACATACAATATCAACACATATTCACCGACTACAAGAACCCCGTGGAACTGATTGCCTACAACGGCCTCCGTACTGACGACGGCGTCAATGTGCGGGATACTATCTGGTGCACCGCCAGTGCCTTCGACACCATCGAGGTGTTCCAGCACCCCGAACTGCATGTGTCGGGCGACACGGTAGTATGCAACGGTCAGCAGACCGACATCACCGTAGCCACCGAGACGGAAGGCTGCACCTACAGATGGTACCTCGACACCCTCCCGGGCTCAACTCAGTTAGCAGAGGGTCAGACCCTGCGCGTGCTGCCCTACGACGATACATGCAAGTACTACGTCAAGGTTATCAGCCGCAAACAGTGCGTGGCATGGGACAGCGTGAACGCCTACCGCGTCAATCCGCGACTCTCTATCTCGAGACACGACATGTGCGAGGGCGACCAGGTGTCGCTCTCTGCCGAGGCTGCCTACTCATACTCTTGGACGGCATCACCGGCTGACTCAACCCTCGATATGCTTCTTGACGAAGAAGGTCACGGCCCCGCCGATATCACCGTCACGCCCCACCAGACCACTACCTATACCCTTATAGGACACGGCACCAACAACTGCAACGCCGATCCTCTCACCGAGACCATCACTGTCCACCCCATCCCTGTGGCAACGGTTGATTATAGACCTTACTTCGTGGACTCCGACAACCCAGTTGTCACCTTCACCGACGAATCGCCCTACAGCGTGAGACGTGTATGGTACTTCGACGAGGGCATTGCCGAAGAGACCACTACGCCCTGCAGCCACAACTTCGGAGAGGTTTCCTCCGACTCGGTGAATGTGACCTTGGTGGCATACAACGACCTTGAGTGTTCCGACACGCTGGCTTTCAAACTCCCCGTCACCCAGTTCACCTTCTTCGCTCCTAATATCTTCACACCCGAACGCCCGGACAACAATACCTTCCAAGTTTACACCGCCAACGAACAGGAGAACTTCTCCATCCAGATTTACGACAGAGAGGGCAGACAGGTGTACACCTCTAACGACCTCCACTTCCGTTGGAACGGTGTCTCTACCGAAGGCATCAAGTGTCCGCAAGGCACCTATGTCTTCATCGTCAACTACCGCCGCCCAGGCACCGAGGATATCGTCACACAGAAAGGAGCCATCACACTACTGCGATAGCAGACGCATAGTCAAGGTTCCCCTCAACAAAGATGAAATCCGGTACAGATAAAAAAGACGTACTGAAAAGATTCTGGGGGTATGATTCCTTCCGACCCCTGCAAGAAGAGATTATCGACTCTCTCTTGCAGGGGTTCGATACTTTAGCCCTCCTGCCCACAGGCGGAGGGAAGTCAATCTGCTACCAACTGCCCTCCCTGATGATTGACGGGATGTGTCTGGTTGTGTCACCGCTCATCTCCCTGATGAAAGACCAGGTGCAACAGCTCCGCGACCACGGAATCCGTGCAGCATGTCTGGTATCAGGCGCCACCAGCATCGAGCAGGAGATTGTCTACAACAACTGCATCCACGGCAAGATAAAAATCCTCTATGTCTCGCCCGAGAGACTCAAGCAGCAGGTTTTTATCGAGCATTTCCGACAGATGAAAGTCGCCTTCATCGCTGTGGATGAGGCGCACTGTATCTCGCAATGGGGCTACGACTTCCGCCCTTCTTATCTTGAAATTGCCAAGATACGGGCCTTTCATCCCGACATCCCCATTCTGGCGCTCACAGCCACAGCCACACCCCATGTGGCCGACGACATACGGCACCAACTCATGTTTGCATCCAACAGCCGGATGTTTCAATCCAGTTTCCACCGTCCCAATCTGGCATACATGGTATTCCACGAAGAGAATAAGGTCGGAAGGCTGCTCCGTATCGCCAACAACGTCGGCGGCAGCGGTATCGTATATGTCCGTAACCGCCGCCGCACACGCGAAATAGCCGACCAGCTGGTGGCAAACGGCATCAGCGCCACCTACTATCACGCCGGACTTGAACCTAAAGCACGCGACACCGCCCAACGCCGATGGATGCAAGGCGAGGTGAGGGTCATTGTCGCCACTAACGCTTTCGGCATGGGCATCGACAAACCCGACGTGCGCTATGTGGTGCACATGGACATTCCCTCCTCCGTAGAAGCCTATTTCCAAGAAGCAGGACGTGCCGGACGCGACGGAAAGAAATCTTTCGCCGTATTGCTATACAACGATACCGACATAATCACCCTGCAACAGAACTTCGAAAACAGCTATCCTTCGCGCAAACACATCGCCAACATCTACCGCGCCATCTGCAACTACTACCAGCTGCCCGTCGGCTCGGGTACCGACTGCCAGTTCGACTTCAATCTAGAAGCTCTTTGCAGCACCTACAACTTCAACCTGATGGAGTTCTATAGCGCCACACGCCTACTGGAACGAGAGGGGCTAATCTCCTTCCCCGAGTTGGACCAGTCGCAGTCGCGCATATACATCCCTCTTAGCCGCGAGGAGGTCTACCGCTTCCAAGTGTCGCAACCCCGCTACAGCGACCTCATGGCGCTGCTCCTTCGCATGTATGGGGGGCTCTTCGCCGACTTTGTCCCTATCTCCGAGCAAGCCTTAGCCAAAAGGCTCTACTTCGAGCCAAATCAGATCCGCAATATGCTGCTCCACATGGATGCACTCAAAGCTATCGCCTACCGCCCCAAGCCTACCAAACCCCAGATTATCTTCACCTCGCCACGCGTCGATGCCGATAGTCTTTACTTGAACGAAAGCAACTACACCGAGCTCAAGCAGCGCGCCACCGAACGGCTGGAGGCCATACAACACTATGTCCTTTCCGACCACGATTGCCGCAGCCAGATGCTGCTTGCCTATTTCGGCGAAACTTCCGCCACTCCCTGCGGCGCCTGCGACTATTGCATTCAGCAGAAAAAGACCTCTTCCCCCGCCGCTGCGGACGAAATCGCTACCCAACAACGCGAACAGCTGCTCTCACTGCTTAAGGAAAAACCCTACCGCGCCGAAGAACTTGTAGAAAAGGTAGGCAACATCGACGAGGAACAAGTCCGCCAATTGCTACACGAAATGGTCGACCAACACCTTGTCACCATCAATCATCTACTACAGTTCGAAGCCCTATAGTATTTAGAACAGCGAACGTCCATAGTACGACAACGCCATCCGACGCGTCTCCGGGTCAAGATACTCCAACCCTTTGTCTATATTGTTTATTGCAGAATCCAGCGTAGGGTCCTCTGCCGTTACTAACGCAATAGCCGAATCAATCTCAGCGATAGTAGCCTTCATTTCAACAACATCAGGGTCATCAGGCAGGTCGGGAAGGTCGCCATACAATCCTGTCAATATCTCATAAACATGGTAACACGCGGGAGCGTAGTGATACTTGTTTGCCATCACCAAAGCATACGCCAAACAAATGTCAGCAGACCCCTCGCTTGCATACTTGTTGTAGAATGTATTGGTGATTATATCTTATAATTTGAAACTCAAAAGCAGTCATTTTACCTGAGAGTACATTTTTTTGGTACTCATTTTCTACTTAGGTTGCACTTGTAACTGGAATTTATGACCACTAGGGGGGGGAAAACTCAATCCATTTTTTGAACCCGCCGAGATGGTTACAAAAAAACCGGAGCTCTTGCGAGCTCCGGTAAAAGAATGTTTTTTTATGAACAAAAAAGAACGGGGCTTTGGTGAATATTATTCGCCTTTCTGCTCCTTCTCAATCTCCTCCTTGAGGTTGGCAAGGACGCTGAGGTCGCCAAGGGTGGTCTTCTCAAGAGCTTCGTTGATCTTCTTGACGGTCTTCTTGGTGGCGCGTTCTTTCTTAGCCTCTTCGTTCTCGTTCTTGGCACGCTCGCCTTCGATGGCATCGTGCAGCACGCGGGTGTGGGAGACGACGATTTTCTTGTTGTCCTTGGAGAACTCGATGACCTTGAAGTCGAGGGTCTCGCCCTGACGAGCCTTGGTCTTGTCCTCCTTCTCGAGGTGACGCATGGGAGCGAAGCCTTCTACGCCGTAGGGCAGGGTGATGGTAGCACCCTTGTCGTTGATGCTGGCGACGGTACCCTGGTGGACGCTGCCGACGGTGAAGAGCGACTCATAGACATCCCAAGGATTCTCTTCGAGCTGCTTGTGGCCGAGGCTGAGACGACGGTTTTCGGCATCGACTTCGAGGACCACTACCTCGATGCTGTCGCCGATCTTGGTGAACTCGGCGGGGTGCTTGATTTTCTTGCTCCAGCTGAGGTCGCTGATGTGGATAAGGCCGTCGACGCCCTCTTCGAGTTCGACGAAGATGCCGAAGTTGGTGAAGTTGCGGACGGTGGCGGTGTGCTTGCTACCGACAGGATACTTCTCGGTGATGGTCAGCCACGGGTCGGGCATGAGCTGCTTGAGGCCGAGGCTCATCTTACGCTGCTCGCGGTCGAGCGAGAGGATGACGGCTTCGACTTCCTGACCCACCTTGAGGAAGTCCTGAGCGCTGCGGAGGTGCTGGCTCCAGCTCATCTCGCTGACGTGGATAAGACCTTCCACGCCGGGGACGATTTCGACAAAGGCACCGTAGTCGGCAATGACGACGACTTTACCCTTGACGTGGTCGCCTTCCTTGAGGTTGGCATCGAGAGCATCCCAAGGATGAGGAGTGAGCTGCTTGAGACCGAGGGCGATGCGGTGCTTGGCCTCATCGAAGTCGAGGATGACGACGTTGATTTTCTGGTCAAGCTCGACGATGTCCTTCGGGTCGGAGACACGGCCCCAGCTGAGGTCGGTGATGTGCACGAGACCGTCGACACCACCGAGGTCGATGAAGACACCGTAGGGGGTGATATTCTTGACGGTGCCTTCGAGCACCTGACCCTTCTCGAGGTGGCTGATAATCTCGGCCTTCTGGGCTTCGATCTCGTCCTCGATGAGAGCCTTGTGGCTAACAACGACGTTCTTGTATTCGTGGTTGATTTTCACGACCTTGAATTCCATAGTTTTGTCGACGAAGACATCGTAGTCGCGAATGGGCTTGACATCGATCTGAGAGCCGGGGAGGAAGGCCTCGATGTTGTCGAAGACGGTGACGATGAGACCACCCTTGGTGCGGCTCTTGACGTAGCCGGTGATGATTTCCTGATTTTCGTAAGCCTGGTTGACGCGCTCCCAAGACTTGAGGATGCGAGCCTTCTTGTGGCTGAGGAGCAACTGGCCGTTGGCGTCCTCTTGGCTTTCGACGTAGACTTCGATTTTGTCGCCTGCCTTGAAATCGGGGTTGTAACGGAGTTCAGAAGCGGGGATGACGCCGTCGCTCTTGAAACCGATGTTCACCACGGCCTCGCGGTCGGTGATGCTGACGATGGTACCCTCGATAACTTCCTGCTCGGTGAAGGCGTTGAAGGTCTGCTCATACTGCTCAGCTAGTTTCTGAGATTGTTCGTTGCTGGTTTCTTTTTTACTGTCGATAGCATCCCAGTCAAAATCTGCTAACGGCTGCACATTTTTGTAATCCATGTGTGAGATTTTTTGTTTTGTGGCCGCCCATCCGACCGGGTGAAACATACATAACACGTTGGGCAATACCCGATTGATGGGAATCAGGCTACTCAACAATGAACTGCAAAGATACGCTTTTTTTCTGAATTACAAGAAAAAAAACTAGCCAGAATTGCAACTTTTGAATCGGGGTGTGAACAGGGGTCTCATCCCTATTGTTATTGTTATTGTTATCGAGTGCCACTTTCTACCGCTTTTTTTTCTCAAAAGTGGCACCCTTATTTTTGGCTTTTTGGGTATAATTATATAGGCGGTTGCTTCCACTCTGCCTTCGCTCTGGCTTCGCTCCTAAAAGTGGATTCAAGGCGAACCCAAAACGGGAGGAAATAGACCTCAATATCACCTTAAATTTGTCAGGTGTGCCCGATAGCCATTCTAGCCATACTAGTCATACTAGCCATTCTAGCCATACTAGCCATACTAGCCATACTAGCCACACCCAGCCTCTAGGAATTATTAACAATAATACTCTAATAAAAAAAAAGAAACACCGTTATTTATATGCTTAAAAAGCACTAATTTTGCACCGTGAAATAATATGCACATTATGAAACGTTACATTCCTATTCTCATTGTGTTTGCCCTGCTGCCGATGCTGTGCCAGCAGGCTGAGGCACAGACCCGTCCGACCAAGGTGAAGGTAAACTTTGAGCAGGACTCGATAGCCCCGCAGCTGCTGCGATACCTGAACGGCAACAGCAAGGTGGAGGAGAAAATAGCGGCAAACACCGAGTTGGTGAACCGTTTTGAGAGCGTGTACAAGAGCCTTGACGGCAAACACCAGCAGCAGGTGGTGGATCTATACAACACTGCCCGCAAGACTAAGATGGAGCCTACGCCCGACTATGTGAACCTGACCGAGGCGCTGGTGGCGTATTATGGCTCGAGGGTGTCGCCGACCATTTTCGATGAATGGCTGACGGCAACAACCGCCATCATGAACATGACCAGCAAGAAGAAGGAGATAACCGGCTTTATAGAATACACCTCCGCACTGCTGGAGAGCCGCACGCTGTATAAGTCGAAGTCGTCGGTGTGGAAGACACAGGGCGACGCCGTGTTCCAGCTGGAGGCACTTCGCAACGATGTGCGCACTATATTCAAAGGCTCGGTGAACCTGACCTATATCTCCGGCACAGGCAACAACGCCGACCAGAACACCATCTACGGCACCAGCGGCACCTACTACTACATGACCGAGACATGGGAGGGCAAGGGCGGCCGCCTGACGTGGGAGCGCTGCGGAGTGGACGCAGGCACCTGCCACGCCGACTTGGAGGGCTATTCGGCGAACGTGAAGCTGCCTAAGTTCTCGGCCGATTCGGTGACCTTTATCAATTCGAACTACTTTAAGACCCCCATCAAGGGCGAGGTGGAAGAGGCATTGAGCACCAAGACCGACGCGGACAAGTACACCTTCCCCAAGTTCCGCTCGTATCAGAAGGACTTCCAGCTGAAGGATGTGCTGCCCGGGGTGGACTTTGAGGGCAATTTTATGATGTACGGCCCCCGTTTTGTGACCAACGATGAGAAGAACCCCGCCTCGATGATATTCTACCGCGAGGGGAAACGTTTCCTGGTGGTAACAGCCACCAAGTTTGCCGTGCTGCCTCACATGCTCACTTCGGAGCGTGCCGCTGTGAAGATGTATATCGGCGAGGACTCGATATGCAACGCGGGTGTGCTGGTGCGCTATACCACCGCCGACAACAAGGTGAACATGATTAACAGCACCAAGCGCAACTACTACAGCCCCTACACCGACAGCTATCACCAGCTGGACATTTATTGCGAGAATATCAACTGGCTGATAGATAAAGATATCATAGAGTTCAACATGGTGGCGCAGAACAATACGCAGACCTTTGTGACCTTTGAGTCGAACAGATATTACTCGCTGCAGAAGTCGATAGAGGTGCAGGGCATCGACAGGGAGAGCCCCGTGGTGAGGGTGTATAAATATATGAAGGCGCACGACATGAAGCAGGACTTCTCGTTGGTGGCGTTCCAGAATGCCATCCGCATGGACGAGAGCCAAACCAAACTGATGGTGCACGGATTGTCGAAGGCGGGCTTGGTGTCGTACGACGAGGGCACGAAGCGCATACATGTGCACGACAAGCTGATAGGTTTCTACAAGGCCATCGTCAAGCAGCAGGGACACGACTACGACGCACTGACGCTGCAGTCGGAGACCACCGAGAACAACGCCGAACTGGAGCTGTCGACGCTAGACCTGCGGGTGCACGGCATCAAGAAGTTTGTGGTGAGCGACAGCCAGCTGGTGGTGGTGAAACCCTATGGCGGCGACATTGTGGTGAAGAAGAACAGAGACATACTGTTCTCGGGCTTCATCAATGTGGGACGCTTTGAGATGAATGTCACCGATGCCTCGTTCTACTATAACGACTTTAAGTTCGACCTGCCGCAGATCGACTCGATACGTTTCTATGTAACCAGTTTCACCGACCCGCAGAAGGAGGTGATGGTGCGCACGCCGCTGTTTAACCTGGTGGGCGACATACAGGTGGACAAGCCCGACAATCACTGCGGACTGAAGAAGAACAAGGACTACCCTATCTTCAACAGTGTGCAGCCAAGCTATGTCTACTACGACCGCCCCTTTATCTTCAACGGGGTGTATAACCGCAACGACTTCTACTATTCGCTCTACCCCTTTGTCATCAAGCAGCTGACCGACTTCAAGACCGACAGCCTAGAGTTCCTAGGCGCATTGACCTCGGCGGGCATCTTCCCCGAGATACAGGAGCCGCTGAAAGTGCAGCGCGACTACTCGCTAGGGTTTATCTCAAAGGTGCCGTCGGGCGGCTACCCAACCTACGGCGGCAAGGGCACTTTCTATAAGACTGTAGACCTCAGCTACCGCGGACTTCGCGGCGAGGGCACGCTGGAGTACCTCACCGCCACCGCTGTGACCACACGCTACCTGTTTATGCCCGACTCGATGATGGCACATACCGACACTTTCTATGTGAAGGAAGAGGACAACTTCCCCGACTGCCACAACGGCAAGACGCTGATACGCTGGTATCCCTACAAGGACTCGATGACGGTGTCGCAGCTGAAGGACGGCACTCCGTTCCAGATGTACCACGGGGTGACACAGCTGGCAGGCCGTTTCACCATGCAGCCCAAGGGCGCCACGGGCTATGGCACCGCCACACTGCTGGAAGGGAAACTGAAGTCGAAACGATTTGAATTTAAGACTACGGAAATGGATGCCGCACAGACGGAGTTCACCTTGATGTCGACAAAATACAACAACGTGGCTTTCGAGGCTAAGAACATGCGCTCGCATGTGGACTACGAGGAGCACACGGGACGGTTCACCTCTAACGCGGAGCTGGAGCGCACGCTGCTGCCCGCCTTGGGCTATGCCGCCTGGGTGGACCAGTACACATGGAACTGGGACCACAAGTTCCTAGCCCTGGACAACAGCAAGAGCATGGAGACGGGCGGCATGGAGGCCGTGCCCCTGCGCGACCGCGCCAAACGGCTGAGCCAAATGCCTGGCGCACGGTTTGAGAGCACCGACCCAAAGCTGAAGGAAATCCGCTTCTGCGCCATCAACAGCACCTATCAGTATGACAATCTGGAGCTGTCGAACCACAATGTGTATGCCCTGCCTATTGCCGACGCACTGATTGCCCCGGCGGGCGACTCGCTGCATATCAGCAAGGGCGGCGACATGAGCCTGATACAGGGCGGCGAACTGCTCTTCCCACGCGACAGCGGCTTCCACCTATTCTATAACTGCGACCTTATGGTGAAGAACGGCCAGCAGTACGGCGGCAAGGGTTATATCGACTATGTGGGCGTGGACGAGAAGAAGCAGCCCATTTATATGACTGAGATTGCGCCCGACGCACAGGGGGTGAGCGTCGCCACCGGCACGATTGCCGACACGGCCAAGTTCACACTGTCTGAGGCCTTTGGCTTTGCCGGTAAGGTGCGTGCAGACGGGCAGCACAGATTCTTCCGCTTCGACGGAGGCATCCGCCTGCTGCACAAGTGCGCCCCGGCAGACCAGCTGGGACTGCTAGCGTATGCCGACTACCTAGACCCCGAGGACATCCGCGTCACGGTGCCCGAGAATCCGGTGGACTGGAAGGGCAACCCCATCAGTGCATCACTGCACCTAAGCCAGACAGGACTGAAACCCACTGCGGCATTCTTGGTCAAACATCAGCCCGGCATAGAACTGCTCAGCAGCAACGGCCTGTTGCACTACGACGAGGGTGCCAACACCTACACAATCACCTCGCAGGAGAAGCTTGACGACAAAGATGTCATAGACCGTTACCTCACCCTACACACGGACAACTGCGTCATCGAGGGCGAAGGCCCCATCGACTTCGGCGTGGGCGAAGGACCTGTGATGGTGCGCTCGTACGGCACAGTGTATTACGACCCGCAGAACGAGAACGACTTCTTGATGAAGACCATCTTCGGCATCACCCTGCCCATCGACAACGGGCTGATTACCCAGATGGCAAAACAGATTGAGAACGACCTGAGACCCGACGCCGCCGACCGCGACAACGACCTGCTAGACCGTGCGCTGAACTACGACATGGGCGACCCCAACGGCGAGCTGGCATATCAGACCTATTTGAGCACCGGCGCCTTCGACAAGCTGGAGGGCTGTCTGGACAACACCATCATGTTTGAAGGGTTGCGTTGGCAGTACTCACCTACGATGGGCTACCACGCTAGCGGCACCACAGCTATCTGCAATGTGGGCAAGCAGCAGCTACACGTCAATGTCCGCGTGAAAGCCCAACTATTTAAGAAGGGCAGCGAGACATATCTGGTGCTATACATCCAAGTGGCCAACGATCACTGGTATTACTTCAAGTATGAGTACAAGACCCACCACCTGAGCATCAACAGCAGCGTGGGTGAATGGAACGACAAGTTGGTTGGCCTTAAGAAGGACAAGCGAGTGATGGACAACTTCTCCTACTCTCTGACCAACTCACGCAACGAGATACAGAGCTTCCTCTCAGGCTTCTCGGGCGACCCATCCGACATGGAGGAAGAAGAAGAAGTGGAGGACGACGACGAGTAGTCTTTGCACAGAAACGAACGTAACTATCCCCCTTGCATAGGGTTACGAATACAAGGGGGATTTTTTGTCGGCATAGAGTGGTAGATTTTCTGTTTTAAACGATGTCTAAATGCGTTTTTAGACGTCAATATGTGGCCAGGCTGAAATAAAAATAGACGTATCTAATATTTGAGGTACAAATAGTTGACAAAATAAAAGTAAAAAAAAGATGTTTTTTTTTGTCCATGTCGAAAAAAGTTAGTACTTTTGCACCCGCTTTCGAGAGATAGCAAGCCCAGGTGGTGGAATTGGTAGACACGCTACTTTGAGGGGGTAGTCGCCGTAGGGCGGTGCAAGTTCAAGTCTTGTCCTG
>JAFWQP010000007.1 GCA_017509045.1 Bacteroidales bacterium | reverse complement strand
TGCACTCTAGCGTCTTTATTCTTCTTTGCCATGTTTCTTTAATACTATCTGTCTTTGGTTCTTTGTTTCCGCTTTCTTATCGGCATGGGAAAGAGCATCAACAATCCACATTGCGTCCCTCAAAAGCGGTTGCAAAAGTACCACTTTTTTTTGAATTATCAATCTTTTTTTGCAAAAAAAATAATTGCATTATCACAACATACTCTCATATAATTATTTACGTCATGAACGGTAATCATTTTTTCCTTTTTGAACACAACGTTTATTAGCCAAAATGGGGCTCTATTTCCGTACTAAACCACAAATTTCTTAAGTATGGGAATCTTTTTAATAATAAAAGTAACACAATAACCTCCAACAAAGGCTATTAACACACAAATTAAAATATGAATTAATGGTTGTTGAATATATCGATGAAGACGGTTGAACACTTGAACAAGGAACCAAATGTGAACTAAATAGATACCATAAGCACAGTTTGAGCAGTTCTCAATCAACTTGCCAACTTTTTCGGAGAAATTGATAGGTTGACGAACAAAGTAGGTAAATACTGCCACAGATACAGCAATAACACCAGGGGAAGTATAACCAACAAAAGGTGTTTCACTATCCATAGTAAGTATTAATGGTACCAACATAAAGAACAATCCAAACAACCCTACTATATATATTATCACTGATATGCGCCTACAGGTCATATCACCTTGGTCACAATATAAAAGAGACTTAATATAGTACGCAAACAATGCATAGCCGACATAATCAACAAAAATAGTGTCTTGGAATTCAATAGGCAGCTCAACAAAGTTACCACAAAAATTATAGCACATAAACGCCACCCATGTCCATGAAAAGTATCGTAAAATCAAGAAATTCTTCGAGATAAGACGCAGTATAGGAATGGCTAAATATACCCCAATAATCATTCCTACATACCATAAATGTCCTTCTTGGCTACCTAGTGGGAATAGATTTTTATTGTAATATAGCGCATAGAGTGCTGACCAAAAAAAGAGCGACACAACAAGCCGAAGAATATTTTTAGTAAATAATCGTTTGATTGTCAAATCTTTACTCGAATCTAACATAAAGTATCCTGTCAGCATTACAAATACTGGAACCGACCAGTGGCACAATGCGTTCAGTATAAGACATTCAATATACTCAGCGCTTCCAACTTCTAACAGGTTCCGCATAATGGGCACACCCGAAGTGTGTATCGTGATAACAGCAAGACAAGCGAGGATTCGCAATAAGTCGAGAGCATGGTTTCTCATGATAACACTAAAAAAAGTAAGCACTATTCGTTAGCATAGGTGCCGGCATATTCATCCTCTTCTTCGTTCACATACACAACAATGGGCTTTTGTGCAGCCTGTGTGCTGTCGTCCTTGCGGTATTCCCATCCTCGTGGAGGGCGCTTGCAGTTGCTTACACTACCCTGTATATAGTCCAATTCCTCTTCAGTGAGTTCTCTATCTCCCGGGATGAAATGTTCACGCCAGAAGGGAAAGTCCTCTGCCAACTCACCAGAATAGTAGAAGTCAAAGCCGATGGCACCAAATGTGTACGTACGGTCGCCTACCTTAATGTGACTTCCGCCACATACTGGGTCAGGCTTGGGAATTGACTGGGCAAAGCCTACGTTAAATAGGGTAAAAAGTATGTCAGGGCGGTCGCTGATATCATATCCTGCCCTACGCCATTGCAACATAGTCTGATGCAAAATACAAGCGGTATAGAGGTAGGAATATAGATGATTGCGGTAGTCCACCAGACGGTTGTAGCGTTCGTCGTCTTGCGCCGTACCCTCCACAGCATAGTCCAGCAAGTGCTCGTAGCGTTTACCCATATAGAATGGGGAGCTGGGGTCTTTCAAATGCTCCTCGATAGATTTGGCCGTCGAAATCTTAATGCCGTTGACACCATACGAGAATTGCGACTGCACATTCAACACCTTTACTGGGCCCAAGAACTTCTTCAGCTGTTCGCGGTTAGAGTTGAACAAGCGAATCTGTTCGCCAATCAGACAGCCCACTATCAAGCGAGGCTCAACGCCCGTAAGCCTACCCGCCTCAATGATCAGGGCCTTGTCGCGAACAATTGCCTCACGCAACGCCTGCCATTCTACATCAGCCATCCATGGGATTACTGTACCTGCTTCTTGTTGTGGGTATTCGTTCAGTATCGACTCCACCTTGCGCAGCAGATCGTTGTATTCCGACAAATCGTCGATATACATGCTGCAAGCCGCCAACATTCGGTCGACATGCATCGGGTCATGACCGAATTGTGCCGCCTGTGTGATAAGCTGCGCATTAGTAGGATAGAACTTGGAGAATACCGCCAGTTTCAAGTATTGGCGCATCCAACGCTCGCTAACCTGTTGCTCAGTCATCGTAGAATCTTGCAACGACTTCATCTCTGCCACTGAGAGCATGTATCTATAGTTGCGATCCTGTGCTCCTCGGTCTTTGGTGAAGCCCAATTGGTAGACTCCCCATGCCCCTACGATGCCAAAGCCCGCTAGGGCAAAAAGCCATACTACGATGTCCAACAGTTTTCGCCCTACAGTACGGCTACGCCAATGCTGAAAGGCTATGCCAAGTTTCGAAGCCATTCTACTTTTTCAAAAAGGGTTACATCCATCAGGACGAAGACAAGTGCACCGGCAATGTAGCCCACAAGAGCCTTCAGTGTGATGTTCTTGAGATACCAAATGAAGTCTATCTTCTCCATGCCCATGACGGCCACACCGGCAGCCGAGCCGATGATAAGCAGGCTACCGCCCGTACCGGCACAGTAGGCGAGGAACTCCCAGAAGGGATGATTGACCGCGAAGAGAGCCCCGTCAGTAATAGGATACATACCCATGACAGCAGCCACCAGCGGCACATTGTCCACCACTGAGGAGAGCACTCCGATTATAAGGTCGATGAGGAAGAATCCAACAGGCTCGTCGCCCATGTTGATGTTCAGGAAGGCATCGTTAAGTCCTCCAGCCAAGTCACCCAGAATACCGGCCACTTTCAGACAGGCAACAGCCATCAGGATGCCCAAGAAGAACAATATGGTCGGCACGTCGATATGCTCCAAGGTACTGACTGCGGTGGGCAGTTTATGTCCATCCTTTTCATACTTGCGGCTTATAATCTCTGTCGTCACCCACAGCACACCCAGTCCGAACAGCATGCCCAGATAGGGAGGCAGATGTGTGATGGTCTTGAAGATAGGAACAAATATCAGTGCAGCTATACCCATGATAAGGATAAGTCGACGTAGATGTACCGGCACCTCCACTCCGCTGTTCTCACTATCGGGACGTGTAATGTCGCCCTTAAGCGTTGCACCCACAATAAGCACAGGCACTGCCATACACACAAGCGATGCAACCAGCGTCTTCACCATAATATTCACGGTAGTCACCTGTCCGCCTATCCACAGCATAATGGTGGTCACGTCGCCGATGGGGCTCCACGCACCACCCGCATTAGCTGCCAGTATCACCATGCCCGCAAAGAGCCACCGCTCTTTCTTGTCCGCGATAAGCTTGCTAAGCAGAGCGCACATGACGATGGCGGTAGTCATGTTGTCCAGCAATGCTGAAAGGAAGAAGGTGAGTATGCTCAGTTCCCACAGCAGTTTCTTCTTGTTTGTGGTGGTAATCTTGTCTGTGATGATACGGAAACCTTGGTAGTCTTCCACCAGGGTAACAATCGTCATAGCGCCCAGCAGGAAGAATACTATCTCTGCCGTTTCGCCCAAGTTCTCGATCAAGTTGCCTGATATAAACGAGCGCCATTGCTCAATATCCAGGTCAGGTCGGAAGATTATATTGCAGAACGAGAAAACCGCCCACAATGCGGTACCCAACAAAAGGGCCGTCGCCGTTTTGTTAACTTTCAACGGATGTTCCAGTGCAATGCAGGTATATCCGATAATGAAAATAGAGATTAATGCTAATACCATGGCTTCTATTTTTTAGTTTTGATTTTTTATCTTCTATTCTGCTGCTTCTGCATTTCCTCAGTCATGCGCTGCATCTCTTCCAGTCGTTGCTGGAACTTGCTCTTCTTCTGAGGTGTATTCTTGTGTTTGGCATCGTATGCCGCCATACGTGCACGCACCTTCTTCTCACTGGTGAACTTGCGAATAAGCACCATCTGCAGCATGGTGATGCTCAATGAACAGAAGTAGTACAGATTCAATCCTGCCGCCATGCTGTTGAACATAAACAGCATCATGAATGGCATGAAGTACATCATGAATTTCATTCCCGGCACACCCGCGTTCATATTCTGACCCTTCATAGTGTACCATGTGTAGAAGAACTGCATACCAAACATCAGCAGGCAGAACAGCGACACGTGGTCACCATACAGCGGTATATTAAAGCCTAGGTCAAGGATGCTGTCGTAGGTCGACAAGTCGTCGCACCACAAGAAGGATTTTTGTCTCAACTCGATAGCCACAGGATAGAACATAAACATAGCCGTCAGTATGGGCATCTGCAACAAGATAGGCAGACATCCCGCCATGGGACTATAGCCCGCACGTTTCTGTATCTTGCTCATCTCCTGCTGCTTCTTCATGGCATCCTCGGGATTGGGATACTTCTTGTTTAGCGCATCCATCTCAGGCTTCAGTATTCGCATAATGGCAGAACCCTGATACGACTTAAACGTCAGCGGGAACAGCACCAGTCGCAGCAAGATAGTGAATACAATGATAATGATACCATAGTTCCAATTGAAAGTCTCCAAGAAGTTGAACACCGGGATAATCAGATATCGGCTCACGAAACGCGAGAATACCCACCATCCCAACGGCAGCATCTTCTCAAAACCGCGATGCATGGCATGCAAGTCGCGATATTTCGTCGGTCCGAAATAGAAGTGCATACCCATCGTGCAATCGTGTTCGCTGTTGTAGGTCAATCCGATGGTGCTGCTCATGTCGCACAGATACTTGGCATCCTCATTGTTCTTGTCCGTCACCTGGGTCATATAAGCATTCTCAAACGAGCTGTCCGCCACCAATATGGCGCAGAAGAACTGCTGCTTAAATGCCACCCACTCCACCGATGTCTTTATGTCTTTCTCGCCGTCTCGTCCACGCCCCACTTCGTCCACATCGTCCTTAGCGGCTTTGAAATATATGCTCGAATAGAACTTTTCGGGGTCTTTGTTCCTATTGCGGCTACCTCGGCTGCTGGCATCTACCTTCTCTTGGCGGTTCATCTTGTTGTGCCACTCAAAGTCCATATAGTCCGTGGCGCGAACCACATCCTTCAACCCGTGGAACGTGATTTCGTAATTCACATCATATTCATCGCCTCTCACCACATAGTGGAACTCGATATACTTGTCCTGATTCAACCCGTTGCTGTCGCCAATGTATGCACGGAAATGCAAGTTTATCGCCTCGTTAGAGGCAATCTCATAGCTGCTGTCGGCAGTTATCGGCAACAGTTTCTCGCCATACTCCCTATAGGGTGTGAACACCAAGTCTTTGGTATTGATAACCCTCGTATCTTCTGTCGAGAAGATGAGGTTCATATTGTCATCCGCGGGTGTGATGAGTTGCAGCGGCATACTGTCGTATGTGGTATACTGGCTCAGCACCACCTCGCGCACCTGTGCACCCATATTGGTGAAGTTGACAGTCATCAGCTCATTCTTCACCGTCACGTTCACCGTGTCGCCAGCGGCACTGGCGTTAAATACGCCCATGTCGCCGCGCTGATTTCTCTGCAACTGACGCTGGGCACTGGTGTCGCCCTGCATGGCTAGGCTGTCGAGATGTGCTTTCACTGCCGCCACACTGTCGGCATACGCCACACTATCCATATACGCCTGCCTGATGGAGTCGTTCACACGTTGCCGCTCGGCAATTTCCTCCTTGCTCGGGGCAATCCACCACATGTAGCCAACAAAGATGGCAAAAATTAGGACTATTCCTATTAGCGAGTTTTTATTCATATTCGTCTGTTATTCTGTATTCTATATCACTATTACGCACACTGGGCGAATTTGCAAATTTACGATTATTTTCTCATACATTGGAATAACAAAAATATTTTTCTACAAAACGCTGGTTTATTGAAAAGAATTATGTAATTTTGTAATCTCAAATAATATAATATTATGGTTAGTAAAAAAGGTTGTTTATTACTCATTTTGATGGCTGTTACGCCTCTTATGTTTGTCAGCTGCCACCAGTCGCAGAACGACAGCGAACCCATTTTGGATACGGTTCTCATCGAGCCAGAGCCTGAACCAGAGCCTGAGCCCGAACCCGAAATTGTCACCGAAGAACCCATCCCTGTACCCACCACCCACCGCCAGGCGGTCAAGAAAGAGGCCCCCAAGGATGAGGTGCTTTACATCTCCGGTCACGGTGCCAACGGTCGCGTCTGGGGTCACATCACCATGCACGGCAACAAAGGCAAGGGCAGCGTCACCGACGAGCACGAGAACGCCCTCGCCGTCACTTGCACCCGTCAGGGCGAAGAGCTGATCTGCTACGACCAAAACAGCCGTCAGTATATCTTCAAGCTTTAGGTTCTCCACCTCTCCAAAACAGCTTGCCCAACCTCATTTATGCATCGGGACACAATTCCCCGATGTCATTAATCGTTGAAAAGGCATAGCTACCGTCTTAATTGCAAATCTGCACAAATCAATTATCAACTTTCAATTTTCAACTTAATGAAAACCACTCAAGAACTCCAAACCATCGCCACGCAGGTACGTCGCGATATCCTACGTATGACCACCGCCGCCAAATCGGGTCACCCGGGCGGCTCCCTCGGCACCGCCGACTGGATGACTGCCATGCAGTTCAACATCCTCGACCACGACCCCGACCACTTCACTATGGACGGCAACGGTCAGGACATGCTCTTTGTCTCGCAGGGACATATCACTCCGGTCATCTATAGCACTATGGCTCGCCGCGGATTCTTCCCCATCAGCGAGCTCAAAACCTTCCGTCAGTTCGGCACCCGCCTCCAAGGTCACCCATCTACCGAACACGGACTTCCCGGCATACGCATGGCCAGCGGCTCCCTTGGACAGGGAATGAGCGTCGGCATCGGCGCCGCCCTCGGCAAGAAGATGACTGGCGACAACCATCTCGTCTACACCCTCCACGGTGACGGCGAACTCCAAGAAGGTCAGATTTGGGAAGCCGTCATGTTTGCGGGAGCTAAACATGTCGACAACCTCATCGCCACCATCGACTACAACCATCAGCAAATCGACGGCACCACCATGCAGGTTATGGATCTCGGCGACCTCCGAGCTAAGTTCGAGTCGTTTATGTGGACCGTTGTGGTCATCGACAACGGCAACGATATGCAACAGGTGCTCGACGGTATGGCCCGCGCCAAATCACTCACCGGCCAAGGAAAACCCGTCGTCGTCATCCTCACCACCGAAATGGGCTATGGCGTAGACTTCATGCAGGGCATCAACAAATATCACGGTTCTGTCCTCTCCGCCGACGACCTCCCCAAAGCGCTGGCTCAGCTCGAAGAAACGCTCGGAGACTTTTGAAACGACTGGCTCTTACCCTGCTATTGCTCCTGACCGCCCTTCCAGGTATGGCTCAGAAGTCTGCCGCCACGTCCGAGAAAACCCGTGTTCTGATTATTCTCGACTGCTCTAACAGCATGTGGGACCGCTGGCAAAGCGAACCCAAAATCAAGGTAACTCAGAAGGTGCTGCTCCGCTTTCTCGACAGCATACACGGCTTCCCCGATATGGAGGTGGCTCTCCGTGTGTTCGGCCATCTAAACAAGGACTCCTACGGCACCCAGCTGGAGGTACCCTTCGAAGCAGACAACCAATACAAGCTGCAAAGCAAAATCAAGACCCTCGTCCCCAACGGGGGCTGCACCGCCGCTTCGGCACTCACCAACTCGCTCCACGACTTCCCCCGCGACGGCAAAGCCCGCAACATCATCCTCGTCATCACCGACGGCATGGACGACTGCGGGGGCAACATCTGCGAGGTGGCACACCAAATACAGCAGAGCGGCACTGTGGTGCAATCCTTCATCATCGGCATCGGCAACGCGGCTGACTTCCAGCACCGACTCGACTGTGCGGGCCGCTTCTCGTTCCTCCCCGACGAGGAACTCTTCGACGATGCCTTACACGAAGTATTCTTCCTCTCCGACCAAAAGGCACGTGTCACCCTCGCCCTCACCGACGAGAGCCACAACCCCTACGAAACCGAAGTACCTGTGGTATTCTACGACCACCTGACCCACGCTGCCAAATACTCTTTCATCTACCACTACGCCATCGGCGACCCCGTCGACACCCTCTCCGTCGACCCGCTTGTCAACTACGACATCACCCTCTTCACCAAACCTCCCGTCCGGCTGCATTCTCAGCAATTCAAAACCAGCCGCCACAACCACTTCCCCGTCGTTGCCCCGCAAGGCAGCCTGCGCCTCCATTTCGAGAACAAGCGCACCGCCTTCGACATCCCCAACTACTCCGTATTGGTACGCCCCCACGGCGATAGCGAGATTCTCTCCTACCAGCCGCTCGGCACCGCCACCCACTATCTGGCTGGCAGCTACGACATCGAAGTGCTCTCAACCCCCATCTTACGTCTCTCCAACGTCGCCGTCCGCAGCGGTTCCGACACCGACCTCCAGCTGCCACTCCCCGGACAGCTGGCACTCACCAAACTCCCCACAGCCACCACCGGCAGCATCTTCGTCCTCAAGGACGGCACCCTGCAATGGGTCTGCGACCTCAACCCCGACAGCATCACCGAGCGCATCATCCTGATGCCTGGTGACTACCAGCTCATCCTCAAGCCCAAGGACGCCACCGCCCCCTCCGCCACCCGCACCACCTCTTTCACCATCCACTCCGCGCAACAGACAGGTGTGAATATTAAATAAACCCGCTATGCCCACTCAAGGAAAAGACAACCCCCACCCAACCCGTCCGACAAGTCCGACCAGTCAGACCAGTCCGACTAGTCCGACCAGTCCGACTAGTCCGACCCGTCCGACCAGCCCCACCCCCTTCCTAAAAACCAAAGGTGGCTACCGCAAACTTCGGGTTTACAAAACCACTCAAATCATCTGCGACCTCACCTACCACTTCGCTCATACCTATCTCCTTAAGGGCGACCGCACCATCGACCAAATGATTCAGGCAGCCCGCAGCGGCAAGCAGAACATTGCCGAAGGGAGTGAAGCCTCCACCACCTCCCGCGAAACTGAAATCAAACTCACCAACGTAGCCAAAGCCAGCTTGGAAGAACTACTGATAGACTACGAGGACTACCTGCGTCAGCATCAGCTGTCACAATGGACTGCTACTCATCCACGATACCAACCCATGCGCGAATACGCCCGCAGCAACAAGATTGAGACTGAATACACACTCCTCATGGGCAAACTTGACGACGAAGAACTCGCCAATCTTTGCATCACCCTTATTAACCAAGCTACCTATATGCTCCGCCGATTGATAGAAAAACAGCAACAGCAGTTTCTCCTCGAAGGCGGCATCCGTGAACAAATGACCCGCGCAAGACTAAATCAAAGAAACAACAAATCCGACCCGTCCGACAAGTCCGACAAGTCTGACAAGTCCGACTAGTCCGACCAGTCCGACTAGTCCGACTAGTCCCCCCAAAAAACCGACAAAAAACCCCAACACAATATGACCCACTACGAAATAAAATCACAGAAAGAGCTGCGCTCCGGCATGGGCGAAGGCCTTATCGAGACCGGACGCAGAAACCCCGACGTCGTCGCTCTCAGCGCCGATGTCAAAGGCAGCGTCAAAATGGACGGCTTCGCCAAAGAGTTCCCCGACCGCTTCATCCAGTGCGGCATCGCCGAAGCTAATATGGTCGGCATCGCCGCCGGCCTCAGCCTCTGCGGCAAGGTGCCCTTCGTCGGCGGCTTCGCCGAGTTCGTCACCGGACGTGTCTACGACCAAATCCGCCAAGTGCTCTGCTATTCCAACAAGAATGTCAAGATATGCGGCTCACATGCCGGCATCTCTCTCGGCGAAGACGGCGCCACACACCAGACTATGGAGGACATCGCACTGATGCGTGCGCTGCCTAACATGACCGTCCTGGTGCCTGCCGACTTCAACCAAGCCAAAGCTGCCACCCTCGCCGCCGCCGAGCATGTAGGCCCCGTCTACCTGCGTCTGGGACGCTCCAAGATGCCCTGCTTCCTGCCCGACAACGAGCCCTTCACCATCGGTAAGGCTCAGCTGCTCAACGAAGGCTCCGACATCACTCTCTTCGCCTGCGGACACCTCGTATGGGAAGCCCTGCAAGCTGCCGAGATGCTCGAGAAGGAAGGCATCAGCGCCGAAGTTATCAATATCCATACCATCAAGCCGCTCGACGTAGATGCCATCGTAGCCTCCGCCCGCAAGACCCGCGCTGTGGTCACCTGCGAGGAGCACCTCTTCAACGGCGGTCTTGGCGACAGTGTGGCACAAGCCCTCGCCCTCCACTGCCCCACCCCGATGGAGTATGTCGCCGTCGACGACCGTTTTGGCGAGAGCGGCACCCCCGACGAGATGCTTACCAATTATCATCTCCGCGCCGCCGACATCGTCGAAAAAGCCCACAAAGTAATCAAAAGAAAAGCCTAACTAGTCCGACCCGTCCGACTAGTCCGACCTATCCGACCTGTCCGACCAGTCCGACCCGTCCGACCAGCCTTCCCCCCCCCACTCTATGAACATCTCCGTCTTCTGTGGAGCCACGCTCCCGCGCAACGAGACCTATATCGATGCTGCCCGCCAGCTGGGCACCTGGCTCGCCCAACAGCACCACACGCTGCTCTACGGTGGCAGCAATCTGGGGCTGATGGGTGTGGTCAGCGGTGCCGCACTAGCGGCGGGCGGCACTGTGGTGGGGGTCATCCCCACACTCTTCTCCGAGGAGGTCATCCTCTCGCAGCCCGTCACACAACTGGTGCGTGTCGCCTCACTAGCAGAACGCAAAGCCTACCTCCTAGCCCATAGCGACCTCTTCATCGCCCTGCCCGGCGGCATAGGCACCCTCGACGAAGTGACCGAAGTGATGGTCGCCAACCAGCTAGGACAGATGCACAAGCCCATGGTGCTGCTCAACCTCGAAGGCTACTACGACGCCTTCCTGCAGCAAGTGGAACGCTTCAAGGCCGAAGGCCTGATGCGCAGCCCAACAGACTATCTGACCAGCCTGACCAGTCTGACAAGTCTGACAAGTCCGACTAGTCCGACCAGTCCGACCAGCCCCCTCCCCCCATGCTAAGCAAGAGCAAATACATCCGAGGGCTGCAGTGCGAGCGGGGGTTGTGGCTCGAAGTCCACAACCCCCGCTTGGCACATTATCCTGCCGCTACGCTGGCGCGGTTCCGGCAGGGGCGCGACTTCGAACGAGAGTTCAAGGAGACTTTTCCTCATGGCATCGACATCAGCCGCCGCCTCAAAGGCAATATCATGCAGTACCCGGTGCTAACTGCTCGGCTGCTGTCGCAGGCGGGCGAAGTGGTGCTCTTCGAGGCGGGCTTCGTCTATGACGGGGTGTTGGTGCTTGCCGACGTGCTGCACAAGGATGCTGAGGGCTGCATCAACGTCTACGAAGTCAAGGACAGCCTCCACGTCAGCGACACCTTCCGCCACGATGTCGCCATCCAGCACTATGTCATCGCCCATGCGCTGCCCGCTGTGGTGCAGCCCGACCTCTTCTGCCCTACGCCACAGCTGCGGCACTTCTACCTGCTGCACCACGACGACACAGGGGCTTTTGTCCCCGAAGAGCTGACCGACTATGCCCACTCGCAGTGGGACACCACCGCACGCAACATCGCCCGCTTCAAAGCCGTCGTAGCGGGCACCGAACCTCACATTCCCATCTCCGACCACTGCCAGCAGCCCTACGCCTGCCCCTTTATAGGGCACTGCAAGTCGGACCAGTCGGACTTGTCGGACTCGTCAGACCAGTCGGACTAGTCAGACCCGTCCGACTGGTCCGACTGGCCCGACCTTCAACAGACCTTCACCGAAAAAAGAAAGAGGGTGCCTCGTGTGGGGCACCCTCTTTGATTGTAGGGTTACAAGGTCTGAGCGAGTCAGACCTGCGTGTCATTCTTAGAGAACGGTGATCTTGTTCCAGTTCTGGGCAGTGAACATGTTGGCCACATAGGTGGTACGCATGCTGCGGGCAGCAGTAGCAACCACTTCGCCACTGTAGACGCAGTTGAGAGGAGCGTCACCACCGCAGTCGAGAGTGAAGTAAACATTGATGGTCAGGTTAGCACCATTCAATGCGGGGGTAACAGGCATGTTACCAACGATAGTCACCTGATTGCCAAGGAAGGGGATGTTAACACCCAATTCAGGAGCATCCATATCGAGGACATCGGTAGCACCATCCATAGGATCGGTCATCACCATAGTGGGCATATCGTCAGCATCGAAAACAACCTCGGCATTACCAGCGAGCTTGGTGTCAGCAATCAGCTCAACATTGGTAACGGTCATCACAGGAGGATTGGCCTGGTCGAAAGTGAGGTTGGCAAAAGCGGGGTTGTAGCGGAAGAGGTTCTGCATGCAGGGAGCACCATACTTAACAGCGGGGGTGATCAGAGCAATAGCATTCTTCAGCTGAATGTTGCCGTGGCTAGCAAAGTTGGCATTGTGATAACCCATGGGCCATACGCAAGCGTCAACGGGGTTGGGGTCACCAGCGTTGGGAGCCTCGCTCACCATCATCATGCCAGCAGCAGAGATGTTAAGGGGGAACACAGTGCTAGGATAGAGCAGGGTAACATCGTCAACAACGGCTTCACCAGGAACGTTCAGAACGGCGAAATTGGAGAAACCAGTAGTCATCTCGTTCATATCAGTGGGGTTGTCAACCATGGTGTAGCCATACTCCACATTGTTGAACAGAAAACCGTCGGTACCATCGAACATCACGTACTGGAAGTCGGGGCTATAAGCCTGCTTGTCCATGCTTACGAAGTTCTCACCACCAACGAGGATGCCATTAACTTTGTTTTCTTCTTTCTTACAGCCAGCGAGGGCGATAACTGCGAGAGCAGCAAAAAGAACAGTGTACTTTTTCATTGTCTGTGATACTTTTTAAAAGGTTAATGATTAAAAGTCGAGAATGGCGCCATCTTCGATAGCTTCAGTCATACCGACAGTGCTGAGTTGAAAGCCGTTTTCGACGGCCACGACCTTGACCTGGACTGCAGGGGTCAAGTAAGCCTGCTTCTTGTTGATTTCTTTCATTTTGATTTGAATGTTTTTTGAAATGTTATTAATTAATTAGTTGTTTCTTTTTTTCGACTTTTGCACAGTAATGGCGGTGCGTCGGTCTGTTTTTTTGTGTTTTTTTTCGGGTCTTTGACTGTTTTTTTGGTATTTTAGTTACTAACTGCTTATTGTTCGTAATCACATAATGAGCAAACACTCAATACGTTGCGACATATTTATGTTGTTTTTTTCATCATGCTTTTACAATGCAAATATACAACTTTTTTTTGATGTGGAGAAAAAAGTGAGATTTTTTTTATTTTTTTTTGCGGAGGGGGATGGGAGGTTATGGAACACCCCCTATGGGGTATCAATTTGCACATCCTAAATTACCCCATCGGGGTTACGCGACCCACATCATTGAACGAAAACATCTATTGAACGGAAACCCCTACGGGGTATCTTTTTGCACATCCAATATTACCCCGTAGGGGTTTTCGTTCAATAGCCAACCATCGTGACACACCCATCATTACCCCGTAGGGGTTTTCGCTCCATTATTATCGCGATAACGCTGAAAACAATTTAACAAATTGGAATAATAATTAAACGGAAACCCCTACGGGGTATCTGGCGGGGCGTAATGCATTTTGCTATTGAACGGGAACCCCTACAGGGTATCTGGCGGGGCGCAATGCATTTTGCCATTGAACGAAAACCCCTACGGGGTATCTGGCGGGGCGTAATGCAATTGCTATTGAACGAAAACCCCTACGGGGTATTAATTTACACATCCATCATTACCCCATCGGGGTTTTCGCTCAATAACCAACCATCGTGACGCGTCTATCATTACCCCATCGGGGTTTTCGCTCCATTATTATCGCGATAACGCCGAAAACAATTTATTTCGATGCCTATGCATGCAATTTGTATTATTTTCGTATATTTGCAAATGAAAACATCCATTGAACAACTCTATTATAATTACATTAATACAACCATTTATGGCAAATACGTACACACAATTGTACATTCATTTGGTTTTTGCTGTCAAATATCGCGATGCCGTAATTGACAAATCATGGCGAGAAAATTTATACCAATATATCATTGGAATGATAGAACATAGGGGGCATAAGGTATACGCCATTGGCGGGGTTGCCGACCATATACATATATTTGTCAGCATGTCGCCAACACAATCCGTGTCGGATTTGGTTCAAGAGGTGAAACGCGGGTCATCAATATGGATTAAAGAGAAGGGATACGTACGCGCCCATTTTTCATGGCAAGAAGGATTCGGTGCATTCTCGTATGGGAAATCGCAAGTCAGCAATGTGGTGAATTACATTCAAAACCAGGAAAGCCATCATGCCAAGCATACTTTTCGCGATGAATATTTGGCGTTTTTACGGTTGTTTGAGGTAGAACACGATGCAAAATACATTTTTAACGAATTGGAATAATTGAACGGAAACATCTATTGAACGAAAACCACCTATTGAACGAAAACCTCCTATTGAACGGAAACCCCTACGGGGTATTAATTTACACATCCATCATTACCCCATCGGGGTTTTCGCTCAATAACCAACCGACGTGGCACATCCATATTACCCCATCGGGGTTTTCGTTCAATAGATGTTTTCGTTTAATAACCACCATCGTGGCACATCCAATATTACCCCGTAGGGGTTTTCGCTTAATAACCAACCATCGTGACACACACATCATTACCCCGTAGGGGTTTTCGCTCCATTATTATCGCGATAACGCCGAAAACGATTTAACGAATTGGAATAATAATTAAACGGAAACCCCTACGGGGGTATCTGGCGGGGTGTAATGCATTTTGCTATTGAACGGGAACCCCTACGGGGTATCAATTTGCACATTCATTATACCCCATCGGGGTGCTCGTTCAATAACCAACCATCGTGACACACCCATCATTACCCCGCAGTCTGCTACAGTGCTACAGTTGCTACAGTTCGCTTTTACCCTATAGGGGCATATACAAAAGGGAGCTTCTAAAAATTCGTTTTATTCGTTATCATGCTTGCATGAAGATTCAAACCATCAATTCGTTAGATTCGTGCGATTCGTGTTCGAAAGTAAAAATTAGAGGTTGCCAAAAGGGATTTCTATTTATCAAGAATTTGAGAATTAGCGATTTTGCGGATTGAGCTCCTTGTATTTAAGGGCTTAATTGCAAGCAATTCAATTAATTGAAGTTGCCTTGATTCGTTGCATCCGGAAAAAGCGACACCCCAAAATGAACTGTAGCAACTGTAGCACTGTAGCGCATCAAGCGCCTCTATGACTCTCGTAGGAATCGCAGAGAAACATAATTCGTTCGATTCGTAAGATTCGTGTTCAATTATATATAATAGAGGTTTACGAACACGAATTACACGAATCACACAAATAATAATTCGTTCGATTCGTAAGATTCGTGTTCAAATATATATTAGAGGTTGGAGAACACGAATTACACGAATAACACAAATAAAAATTCGTTCGATTCGTAAGATTCGTGTTCAAAATTAAACATTTGAGGTGACCGAACACGAATCACTCGAATCTGACGAATCATTCGTATCTGCGCTTTCTGCGCTTTCTGCGAGAAATGAAAGATCTTCCCGCAAGAGCCTAGTGTTATCCGCATCCCTTATACCATTATTCGCCAGTTATACCTTAGTTATACTTTAGTTATACCTTAGTTATACTATTATATATAGAATAACTAAGGTATAACTAAGGTATAAATATAGTATAACGATAGGATAAGTAGTGGAACCAAAGGACGAAGAAGGCGGAAAGAGGATGACGGCAAGGCGGCAAAAAAAGGGCGCACCCGACAGGATACGCCCTTCTATAACAATAAAAAGGGATAATGATCAAATAACAGGGGTAACTAGACGTACGGAACAACCCCTATGTCTAAAGATAGCTGAACTATGCTTAATCTCATAGCTACTTTCATTTACATTAATATAAAGACCATACGCCTGCTTGGCATTGGCAGTGCTAGTATTGTTACCTGTCGTACTCCAATAATAGCCATATACTTGACTAGATAAACTTGGCTTATTTGATAATACACTTCGCTGCCCAGCATTTGGAAGGAATACACAACCTGAAGGGATACTGGTAATCTGATTAATCGTAGAAGTATATTGATTAGTGTAACCATCGGGGTAAATAAGTAGACCAAACTTTCCATTGAGCTTTACTGCCGACCAAGAATGATTTTCTCCCGCTGCTCCATTAACCTCTCTAACTTCTATCAAGTACTTCCACTCACCTCTAGTCAACGTTCGCCAAGTGGAACCAGGAGCCGCTTTCTGAAGGCTATTATTAGCGTTAACATAGTATAATCCCCCATTACTATTATCTCCTGTTGCGGGATTACTGTGGTAGACACCCCAGTCATAATTGGCGTAAGTAGTGCCTCTAAGGGTAATAGAATCGCCCAGACCAGAAACTATAGATGGTCCATAGCCATAGAAGTTTGTAGTCGAATTCACCGTAGTCATCTCCCAAGCGGTAGGTAAGTATCTGGTGTTGTTGGCGTCGGAACTAATGTGGAAGCCACTGGTGGCCCAGCCAAAAAGGTCAATCCACCCTGTATAGGTACTGCTATTTATTGACAGATTATTATCGCCTGTGCCATCATACCCATTTGTAAAACTATTACCATTACCAATATATTCCCACTGATTTGGTGCGAAGCGCCATACGTGAGAGGAACAATTATACTGGAGGTTGCCTGAGGCGAAATAGACTTGGTGACCAGCGGCATCAATGGTGAATCTGCCATCAGGCACCGCACCAGTGGGGGCGACTAAATCGAGCATGGGGAATTCGACATTTGCCATCGTGTTGCGGGGGAGATTGCCGCCCGTGTTACTTACCTGGTGACGGGTCTTTGAAATGTCGGTGCTACCATTGCGAGCCACCACCTCAATAGTGTATCTGTTATTGACGCCAGAAGGAATCGCTGGGACGGAGACATAAACTGTCTTTTTCTTGTTAGTAGTGGTGTCGAGGGTAAAGAGTTTTACCTGCTGATTACTGGAGTTGAATCTTCTTAAATAAATAGTGCTGTCAGGAGAAGGGTATGCAGAAGTGGCAGACCTAAAATCAACGATGGCATTGGGGTTAGAGATGTCAACAGTAGTAGAGCCAAAAAGAGGGTATCCGCTTGCGGAGGTAACCCTCACCTCCCAAACATCCATAGAAGCATGGGTTAGAATGTTGCACTCAATCGTAATAGCAAGGAGCGCACCGAGGTTGTGGAAAGAGATAGAGCCATTGGGGTCGTTAAGGGTGCATGCCGCCATGGGGGCGTTGACAACCTGCTTGTTGTTGTTATCGTCGACATAGTAACGCTGAACCTGAGGGATGGTGATGCTGGCGATGGTGGTACCCTCAGCAACGGTGCCAAGACCATAGGGATAGAGAGCGCAGTAGCTAGGATAGTTAGGAAGAGTAAGCAGAGCTTCGCCACGGCTGTTAAAGTCGTTGAGAGTATAACTATGGTTGGTCGGGTTGGAGGCATCACAATGGTCAATCCAAATGATGTCGCCATCATTCCATGTGGGGACATTGAGATTATTACCGCCTATGTAGACCTTGCCGTTGCCACCGAAGTTGTCGATACGGACGCGAAGGATGTTGGCATCCTTCTGACACCCTGCGAGGATAAGTGTGGCTATAAACGCAACAGCCATCAGGCTGAAAGAAAAAGTCTTTTTCATATTATTGTGTGTTATTTATTCTTTTTAATTATTGTTGTCGATTCGGGTTATTACCAGTTCCATTCGAAATCAGAGTTGTATCCCTCGGTGCCGCTAGAGGAGCCGAGATCGCTATCCCAAAAGGAGGAACCGCTGTTGGCGGCAGTGCTATAGGCATCGGAGGCACCTCCGCCATTGCCACCCAAGGGAATAAGGAAATCCAAAGGCCCTCCGCTAGTAAAGCAATCTTCCACCTTGAACGCCACGGAGACGAGGCGGGGGGGGAGATAGGGTTTCTTGTTTAATTGATATTTATCATCCATATCGTTTTATATTAATTAATAGCATGATATACTATATTTTACGCCCGCCATGATGCGGCGGAGGCTTAATATAGGATGGTGCAAAATTACTAATTTTTTGCAAAATAGTGTAAATTGTGAGAAAAAAATTTTGCACAGGGGGTGTTGATGGCTAGTATTGATAGGAGGAAGGGGAAGTAAAAAAGGGAGTTAAAAAAGGGAGTTAAAAAGGGAAGTTAAAGGGGAAGTTAAAGGGGAAGTTAAAATGGGAGTTAAAGTGGACAATACAGTTGTGTACAACACATTTGTCCCTTTTAACTCCCTATTTAACTTCCCTTTTAACTCCCTCTTTAACTCCCTCTTTAACTCCCTTTTATAGCCAGCTCGGGGTCACCCTTGCGGGCGGAGGGTGAGCTGGAGCTCGTCGAGCTGCTCGGGCGCGATGGGCGCGGGGCTGCCGGACATGACGTCGCGACCGCTGTTGTTCTTGGGGAAGGCGATGAAGTCGCGGATGCTGTCGGCACCGCCGAAGAGGGAGCAGAGACGGTCGAAGCCGAAGGCGAGACCAGCATGTGGCGGTGCGCCGTAGGTGAAGGCGTCCATGAGGAAGCCGAACTGGGCGGCGGCACTCTGGTCGGTGAAGCCGAGGGTGTGGAACATCTTGTTCTGGAGCGTGCGGTCGTGGATACGGATGCTGCCACCACCGACTTCGACACCGTTGATGACGATGTCGTAGGCGTTAGCACGGATGTCGCCCCAGCGGTCGGGCTGGTCGAGGAGCGCCTCGTCCTCGGGTTTGGGCGCGGTGAAGGGGTGGTGCATGGCGTAGTAGCGCTGCGTCTCTTCGTCCCACTCGAGGAGGGGGAAGTCGATGACCCACAGGGGGGCGTAGACATCGGGGTTGCGGAGACCCAGCTGGCTGCCCATCTCGAGACGGAGGGCGGAGAGCTGCACGCGGGTTTTCATAGCAGGGCCGCAGAGGATGAGCATGAGGTCGCCCGGATGGGCACCGAACTTATCGGCGATGGCACGAAGCTGGTCGGGGGTGTAGAACTTGTCGACACTGGACTTGAAGGTGCCGTCGGGGTTGTACTTGATGTAGACGAGGCCGCCGGCGCCAACTTGGGGACGCTTGACGAAGTCGGTGAGGGCGTCGAGCTGCTTGCGGGTGTATTCGGCGCAGCCCGGGGCGCAGATGCCGACGACGAGCTCGGCATTGTCGAAGAGGGAGAAGCCGCAACCTTTGGCGACATCGCCCAGTTCGACGAACTGCATGCCGAAACGGATGTCGGGTTTGTCGCTGCCGTAGAGGCGCATGGCGTCGTGCCAGGTGATGCGGGGGAACTGGTCGAAGTCGAGCCCCTTGACCTCGTGGAAGAGGTGTTTTGCCAGACCTTCGAAGGTTTGGAGGACATCCTCTTGATGGACGAAGGACATCTCGCAGTCGATTTGTGTGAACTCGGGCTGGCGGTCGGCGCGGAGGTCCTCATCGCGGAAGCAGCGGACAATCTGGAAGTAGCGGTCCATGCCGGCGACCATGAGGAGCTGCTTGTACTGCTGAGGGCTCTGCGGGAGGGCGTAGAACTCGCCGGGGTTCATGCGGGAAGGGACGACGAAGTCGCGCGCGCCTTCGGGGGTGGACTTGATGAGCATGGGGGTCTCGATTTCGAGGAAGTCGAGATTGCTGAGGTAGTTGCGTACGAGCATGGCCATGCGGTGGCGGAGCTCGAGGTTGCGGCGGACGGGGTTGCGACGGATGTCGAGGTAGCGGTAGCGCATACGGAGGTCGTCGCCGCCGTCGCTGTTGTCCTCGATGGTGAAGGGGGGAGTCTTGGACTCGTTGAGAACGGTGAGTTCACGTACATCGATTTCGATGTCGCCGGTGGGGAGCTTGGGGTTTTTAGAGGCGCGCTCGATGACGATGCCGGTGACCTGAAGGACGTATTCGCGTCCAAGGCGGCGGGCTTGCTCGCAGAGAGCGGCGTTGGTTTCCATGTTGAAGGCGAGCTGGGTGATGCCGTAGCGGTCGCGGAGGTCGATGAAAGTCATGCCTCCGAGGTCGCGGCTGCGCTGGAGCCAGCCACAAAGGGTGACTTGCTGGCCGAGGTTTTTGATGGTTAGTTCGCCACAGGTGTTGGTACGATACATTTGTTGTTGGGTTTTCTAGTTATTCTAGTTTTTTCTAGTTTTTTTCTAGTAGTACTAGTCATACTAGTTATTCTAGTACTACTAGTGGGTTATTCTATTATTTATTATTGGGCGGAGGCGGCGGTTTCGGCGGCTTCTTGGACGGCCTCGTTTAGTCCTTCGCCAGCTTCGGCGAGCTCTTCACTGACGGCACCGAAGATTTTACCTATCCACGAGTTGGCCTTATCGTAGTGCAGCCACTCGATATTGAAGCGGTCGAAGTAGTTGTTGAAATATAGGACAAGGAAGACGACTACCAACACAATAAGGATGAAGATAATCCACAACAGCCACTTGGGCATAGGAGCGTAGGGGTCTTTGGACATGACCACAGCGGGGTATTTGGCACGCTGGGTGAGGGTACGACCGAAACGGGAGTTGACAATAATCTTGGAGTTGATGGCCCATCCGTTGGCATTGAGCACAGGACCGAGGTTGCGACCACGGAGTTTTATCCAAGCCAATACCATAGAGGGACCCGAGATGCAGAGCATGATAATGATGATGAAGATGACAGCCGAGAGGAAGGAGTGGAATACGGCACCGAGGATTCCGGTCAGCGCTTGTATGATCATGCCCAAGCCAATGCCGATGGCGGCGAAGATACCGGCGAACTTGGCGATGTCGAAAGGTTTCTTGGCAGGGGCAGGCGCGGCACCTGGGGCAGCCACTGCGGCGGTGGTGGCATCGGCTTTGGTGGTGAGGTTCTCAAAGGCTGCAGCCTCCTTTTCTTCAGCCGACTTGGTGAATTTTTCCTTGCACCAGCGACCAAACTTGCGGTAGGGCGACCAGAAGGCCTCGCGCACGCTGATGGGGTTCTCCTTAACGTGTGTGACAACGGCATCCCAGTCCTGGCCGCTGTTGTCGTAGAAGACGGCGTTCTTGCCCACACGGATGTTGTTGATGTCGCCCGAAGTGAGGACGGCAACGATATTCATGGTCTCGTTCTTAACCCGCGAGGTGCACTTGCAGTAGACGAGGAACATGTCGCTGAGCTCGGAGTTGTCGAGGTGTTTTGCCACATCGGGACCCACCTTGAGGCAGAGGTCGAGGCGACGGGAGTCGATATAGAGCTGACCCGCCTGGAAGGTGGCAGCGATGTCCTTGTTGTAGAAATCGACCATAGCCACATAGTTGCGCAGGAGGGTGTAGAAGTCGCGATAGAGGTGGAGGAGGCGTTCGAGAGGCTTAATGACATCGTGCTCGTTGGTGAGACGCTCCTCGTGGCCTTCGTTGATGCTCTTGGTTTCCTCGTCCTTGGCGGCGACGTAGGCGTCGATTTTCTCCACCACAGCGTTCCATTCCGCTTCGGTGAGGGTGTCCTTGCCGGGATAGTCGACATCCAAGACCAGCTCCTTCACCTTAGCAAACTGAGCCTGCCAAGCGGGATTGATGCCTTCCTTGATGGGCAGCAGGGCATCGGCGCGGGGTTTGCTGAGGGGATATTTGGAGATTTCTTCGATGTTGGTGGCGAAGTTCTTCTCGCTGATTTCTGCCACCTTCTCAACGGAGACATCGAGGGCGGCGGCGCAGTCGTCGTGGAACTGGATGAACTTGCAACGGAGGAAATAGTCGGTCACTTTGTCGCGGATGGCATCGACGGCGGCAACAGCGTCGTCACTATTGGCACCATAGGGGGCTGTGGCGACGGTGAGATTCTCGAGATTGGTCTCAAGCTCCTTGGCGCTATTCTCGTCATAATTCTCAAGAAACTCGTTCAACTCGGGGAGCGTGATGGTGGTCTTTTCCAGACCCATAATCTTAAGCACCTCGGCGGCACAGTCGCGCATTTGGACACCTTCCTCGTTGTCGGTGTTAAAGTCGGCGAGGTCGATATAGTCGTGCCCCTGAAGAATCATGTTTTTATCTTTCACCACCGAACAGAGCCAATTGGCAGCGGTGATAACCTCGTCGGCGCGGATTTTGCCGTCGCGGTCATAGTCAATCAAGTCAAGCGTGCGCTCGTCCAATTCAAGACCTTTGACGGGGCAGCTCAGCACTGTCCACAGTTTTTGGTCCAACTCGCCCAAATGGGCAATGTCTTCACCACGGGTGATGCACACACGTTTCGTACCACCAAGCGAGCAGTATTGCCACTTATACTGGCCTTTGCCCTTTGACAAACTAGTATCTTTCTTGCTCATAGGAATGATATTTATAATATTATTGAAAGTGCAAAAATACACTTTTTTTTTCAAATAAAAGAAATATTTCTAGCAAACCCAAAATCCCAGCCCCACAAGGAATACTAGAAATACTAGGAATACTAGAGATACTAGGAATACTAGCCATACTAGGAACACCAGAAATCCCCGCCCCTTCCCCCAAACGAGAAAAAGGGAGCCGTATTCCGGCTCCCCTGTAAAAGATTGGCGGCGACCTACTTTTCCACGAACATGCGCAGTATCATCGGCGATGACGGGCTTAACTTCTCTGTTCGGAATGGGAAGAGGTGGACACCGTCTCCATAGCCACCAAAAGTAACTTTCGGCACTTTCGGCAGAAGACACACGGGAGCAACGAACCCAACGGAAAGCCTTCGGGTTATTAGTACCGCTCGGCTGCGGGCATCGCTGCCCTTGCACCTGCGGCCTATCGAGGTCGTAGTCTGCGACCACCCTCAACGAAGTCTCATCTCGGGGCGGGCTTCGCACTTAGATGCTTTCAGCGCTTATCCCTTCCAGACATAGCTACCCGGCGGTGCAACTGGCGTCACAACCGGCACACTAGAGGTCTGTCCAACCCGGTCCTCTCGTACTAGGGTCAGGACCCCTCAGAC
>JAFWQP010000081.1 GCA_017509045.1 Bacteroidales bacterium | reverse complement strand
ATGTGGCTGCTGTCGCTTATCGGCAAGAACTATGCCGACATGCAGAAGGCTGGCTTTAAGCTCACGCCCGAAGACATCTATTCTATCAACCAGAACTGCATCAAGGATGCCATCGTGGGTCTCGGCAACGAGGGCCGCCCCTTCTGGCATTTCTGCACCGGCGAGATTATCTCGAACAAGGGCCTTATCTCGACCAACCACCACTGCGGCTACGGTAAGCTGCAGGAGCATTCGACCGTGGAACACGACTATCTGCGCGACGGTTTCTGGGCTTATAATATGGCTCAGGAGCTGCCTAACCCGGGTCTGACCGCCTCGATATTGGTGCGCATGGAGGATGTGACCGGCCGTGTGCTGGAGTGCCTCAGCGACGATATGAGCGAGGCCGACCGCGCTAAGGCTGTGCGCAATGTGTGCCAGCGTATCGCCCAGGAGGCTGTGGCAGGCACCGACTACGACGCCAACGTGAAGCCTATGTTCAACGGCAACCAGTATTTCCTCTTCGTCCATATCATCTACAAGGATGTGCGCCTGGTGGGTGCTCCTCCTTCGTCGATGGGTAAGTTTGGCGGCGACACCGACAACTGGGCTTGGCCCCGCCACACGTGCGATTTCTCGATGTTCCGCATCTACACTTCGCCCGACGGCAAGCCCGCCGCCTACGCTAAGGAGAATATCCCCCTGAAACCTAAGCACCACCTGCCCGTGAGCGCCCGCGAACTGAACGACGGCGACTTCGCTATGGTGTTGGGTTTCCCCGGCACTACCGACCGCTTCCTCACTTCCTACGGCCTTGAGGAGACCATGAATGTGACCAACGACCTGCGCTATAAGCTGCGCACCGTGAAGATCAACATCCTGCGCGAGATGATGAACGCCGACCAGGCTGTGAAAATCAAATATGCCTCGAAGTATGCAGGCTGCTCGAACTACTGGAAGTACAGCAATGAGCAGAATATCGCCCTCAAGAAACTGAACACCATGAAGGTGAAGAAGGAAGTGGAGCAGGAATACTACGACTGGGCGCTGGACAAAGACCCGAAGTATCGCGCCGCCCTGAAGCTTATCGAACAGAGCTATGCCGACCGCAAAGAGGTGCAGGCCGCCCTCACCTATCTGGACGAGGGTCTGCTGGAAGGTCCCGAACTGCTGTACCAGTCGGTGCTGATGGGCCGCAGCATCAAGGCGATGCTGGCTGAAACCAACCCCGACCAGCGCGACGCTATGCTGGAGGAGATTAAGAAGGATGTGGCCAAGTTCTACAAGGATTACGACCAGCAGGTGGAGGAGCGCGTGATGGCCGCCATGATGGAGTATACCTACGGCCATATCGACCTGAAGTATGCCCCCGACTGCCTGAAGAACGCCGACCGCAAGTTTAAGGGCGATTTTGTGGCTTTGGTGAACAGACTGATGAGCCACAGCATCTTCGCCAACGAGGAGGCTATGAACGCCTATCTGAAGAACCCCAGCCTGAAGACGCTGGAACGCGACGAGGTGTATAAGTATGGCACAGAGATTCTCGACAAATACCGCGAGCTGTATCAGGCTGTGCCTAGCGAGAGCCGCGACAACCTGACCCGCGGTCAGCGCGACTTTGTGGACGGCATACTGCAAATCAATGCTGGTCGCAAACTGATGTGCCCCGACGCTAACAGCACTATCCGCCTGACCTACGGCAACGTGAAGGCCTACGAACCCCGCGACGGTGTGACCTACCACTATTATACCACCCTTGAGGGCGTGATGCAGAAGGAGAACCCGAACAGCACCGAGTTTATGGTGCCGCAGCGTCTGAAAGACCTGTACAACGCCAAGGACTACGGCCCCTATGCCAATAGCCGCGGCGAACTGCCCACCTGCTTTATCACCAACAACGACATCACGGGTGGCAACAGCGGCTCGCCGGTGCTGGATGCCTACGGCAACCTGATAGGTCTGGCATTCGACGGCAACGGTGAGGCTATGAGCGGCGACATCGACTTTGAGGAGAATCTGCAACGCTGCATCTGCCTCGACAGCCGCTACATGCTGTTTGTCATCGACAAGTATGCCAACGCACAGAACCTGATCGCCGAGATGGACATCGTGCGCTAGGCAACCGCACCGCATATAAACGGAAAAACGGACTCAGTTTGAGTCCGTTTTTTTTGTCAAACAAGCGGTGGTGGCGAAAGGCAAGAAAACGAAGGCACTGACACCACGACATCAAAAAAAAGAGAGGATACCTGCGGGATACCCTCTCTTAGTGTTTCGCTTGCGGGGTTGCGACTTAGATGAGCCCCTTGCCTGCCTTGAACTTGGCGCTTTTCTTAGCGGCAATCTTGATGGCCTTACCCGTGCGGGGGTTGCGACCTGTGCGGGCAGGACGGCTGACTACGCTGAAGGTACCAAAACCAACGAGGGAGACCTTTTCGCCTTTTGCCATCTGTTCTTTGACAACGTCGACATAGGCATTCAGAGCTTTGCCAGCATCTACCTTGGTCAAACCGGCTTTTTCAGCCATAGCAGCAATTAATTCTGTTTTGTTCATAGTGTAATTTTTTTTTAGGGTTTTTGTTATTTTTTCGTTTGCAAATATAGCAATTTTTTATTTGATGTGAACAAATTTGTTGAAAAATATTTTGTTAAATTTTACACAATAATTCTACATCACTATTTTCCAATCTGTTACATCATACCCGCGAAGAAATTCATCTATGTTAATTCTTTTCTTACCGCTAAGTTGGAGGCTCAAAATATGGATATAACCGTCGCTTACACCGACTTTTTGATAGGTTTTTCGGTCGGTTATGAGTTCGCCAACATGGGTGTTGTCGGCAGGTTCGAATGCCACGCGATAGACCTTGAACTGCTGGGGAGTCGACTTGTGGTCGAGCATCTGCATGGTGGCGGCAGGATAGGGCGACAGTCCGCGCACGAAGTCGACGATGGCTGCTCCCGGCAGATGCCATGGGATAGCGCAGTCGGGCTTGAAAATCTTGGGTGCCGGCTTCAAGGTGGGGGTGCCGGGTTGGGGGCACGGCTTGAGGGAGCCGTCGGCAAGGCCTTGTATGGTGCGCACTACCAAGCGACTGCCGATGTCGGCGAGACGGCCGTGGAGGGTGCCGGCATCGTCGTCGGGGGTAATGGGGGTTGACTCCTGTAGGAGGATGCTGCCCTCGTCGATATGGTGGTTGAGGAGGAAGGTGGTGACACCTGTTTCGCGTTCGCCATTGATGATTGCCCAGTTGATGGGGGCGGCACCACGGTATTGCGGCAGCAGGGAGGCGTGGAGGTTGAAAGTGCCTAGGGGAGGCATCGACCACACACATTCGGGCAGCATACGGAAGGCGACGACGACAAAAAGGTCGGCATGCCACGACTGGAGGACGGAGAGGAACTGCGGGTCGCGCAGACGCTCAGGTTGCTGCAGGGGCAGCTGGTGGTCGAGGGCGTATTGTTTGACAGGGGAATAGGTGAGCTTGAGCCCACGACCTGTCTGACGGTCAGGAACGGTGACGACACCGACGACGCGGTGGCCTGCCTCACAGATGGCGTGGAGCGAGGAGACTGCAAAGTCGGGCGTGCCCATGAAAACGATGTTCATTTTAAATTGAAAGTTGAAAATTGAAAATTGAAAAATGGCTGCCGCACCAAAATATAGTTTTTACTTTTTAGTTTCAAAACAATCAAACAATCAGACAATCTTGATAGTGTTATCTGACTCGGAGGCGGGTGCCGGACTTAGGCTTTTTCATGTCGGGGTTGAGTTCGCGCACCTTGTCGGCAGTGGTGTAGTTGCGTTTGGCGAAAGACTCGATGGTCTCGCCTTTCTTAAGGCTGGCATAGACGGGCTTGGTGGTGCCGGGCTTGGCTTTGACTTGCTCTTCAGGGATGATGCTCTTGTCCGCCTTGTAGGCTAGGGCTTCGCCGCTGCGCGGCTTGCGAATGCCGAAGTAGGTTTTGTCGAGATAGAGTCGGCGCGTGCGAAGGGAATAGTTGGAGAAGTCGAGAATCCATTCAGGGTCGAAGGGCTCGTATTGGAAACGCACTTCGAAATGGAGGTGGGGGCCGGTGGAGCGTCCTGTGCTGCCACCCAACCCTAATGTCTGCCCAGCGGCAACTACCTGCATGGGCTTGACATTGATTTTAGAGAGGTGGCCATAGACGGTTTCCAACCCGTTGTAGTGACGCACCACGACGAGGTTGCCGTATGCCCCCATAGGGCGGGCAATGCGTACCACGCCGTTGAAGGCACAGCGCACGGGCTCGCCTGTCTTGAGGCGGATATCGACCCCACGATGGGGACGGTTCCAACGCCAACCATAGGGGGAGGTGATGATATTTTTGACGGGGAAACAGAATTTCTCGTCCGGCTTGAGCAGATTGATGGATATTTCATCGGGGAGGGAGTCCATAGAGAGGTTGACCAGCCGCACATGCGAACCAGAGAGGTTGCGCCCATACCATAGTGCCGAAGGCGGCGGGAGGGTGGCGTTGTACATGATGTCAATCAGTTCGTCACCACTGGCAAGGGCGGTGTCGATGATGTTGGGGTCGGGCTCTGGCTCGTGTATCTCCAGCGCCCCTGCATTGCGGGTGTCGGATTTGCCTTGCTTCTTACCTTTTTGGGCAGGCTGAACACGTGCTTTTGCCTGTCCCTCGCGGATGCGGGCATTGACCACGGAGTCGAAATAGCTTTCTCTTGGTTGCTGGGCATAGGTGCCCGTGGCAAAGGCAACCAGCACAATCCAAATAAGGACTTTCAGTGTGCGACGGAGGCGGCAGACGGGGATGCCCAGCATGTCGCGATATTTGGCGACAGTGCGACGCGCCACGGGATAGCCTTTGTCGTTTAGGATTCGTGCAAGGGCTTCGTCGCTGAGGGGGTTGCGCTTGTCTTCGGCATCGATAGTGTCGCGCAGGATTTGGCGCACGGTCTCGGTTGCCACCTCTTCGCCATCGTCGCCCACGATGGAATGGGAGAAACAGTCTTTGAGGAGGAAGGTGCCGAACTCTGTCTGCACATACTTGCTGTTGACCACCCGCGAGATAGTGGAGAGGTCGTAGCCAGTCTCGTCGGCGATGTCGCGCTGCAGGAGCGGAGCCAAGTCGGCACTGTCGCCCGTGAGGAAGAAACGGTGCTGCCGACGGAGGATGGCCCGCATGACACGCATCATGGTAGCATGGCGCATACGCAGGGTGTCGACCAATAGGTTGGCACTATCGGTCTTCTCACGAAGGAAGTCGACGGTCTCTTTCTCGCCCTTGTTGGGGTGGCTGAGGGCGGAGAGTTGCTGCAACATGTCTTGATAGTAGGCATCCAGTTGCAGCTGGGGCAGGTGGCTATCGTTGAGCATGAGCTGAAGCTCGTCGTCGTGGCGGGTGACGATGAAATCGGGCACGATATAGTGGGCATGGGAAGCTTCGCTCTGACCCATCCCCGGCTTGGGGTTGAGGCTGTGGATGCGCTCGATGGTGGCATTGAGCTGCTGTTCGTCGAGTTGCAGTGTTTCCATGATACGACCGTAGTTGTGGTTAGCAAAGAGGTCGAAACAGCGGTCGATCACCATCGTGGCCCACTGGGTTGCATCGTCTTGACTTTCGGCTCGGTGCAGTTGGAGGGAAAGGCATTCCTGAAGATTGCGTGCAGCGATGCCGGGAGGATCTAATTGCTGGACGACTGCCAGCACCTCCAACACCTCCTGAGGCGAAACCTCGATACCCTGGGTGAAGGCGAGGTCGTTGGCTATAAGGTCGGTACTGCGGCTCATATAGCCCGCACCGTCGATGCTGCCTACTATTTCTTGCGCTATGGCACGCTGGCGGTCGGTCAGGTTCTTTAGTTCCAACTGGCCAAGCAAGGCATCGAAAAACGAGTCCTCAGAAACCAGCACCGTCTCCATCGAGTCGGGATTCTTATCCCGCTCCACGCGCTCACGATAGCTATAGTCGTCATCGTCGGTGTCGATGCTGATGAGGTCATCGCGGTCGTCTTCCTCAAGGTCGACGTCGGAAAGCGATTCGGGGGTGTCGGCAACGGCTGGGGTGTCCTCAAGCACTGGATTTTTCTCAATCTCCTCCTTGATACGTTGTTCCAACGCAGTGACAGGCAACTGCACCAGTTGCATCAACAATAATTGTTGCGGCGACAGCTTCTGCTGAAGCTTCATTGTTTGGCGTTGGGAGTTTTTCATAGCAAACGGGTAGTTTACTATGGATAACTAAATTTAAGATTATTTATTATCCGACACTTCAAAAAAAATGTTCTCGAAGTTGAGCAGATACACTCTTTGTGTGGCGCGGGTGACGGCGGTGTAGAGCCAGCGGAGGTATTCGCGGTCTATCATTTCTTCCGTGAGGTAGCCTTGGTCGATGATAACGGTGCTCCACTGTCCGCCTTGGGTCTTGTGGCAGGTTAGAGCGTATGAGAATTTGACTTGCAATGCATTGTAATAGGGATTCTGCCTGATGGCTCTCAGTCGGTCCGCCTTGTTGGGCATATCGGCATAGTCCTCTGCCACCGACTCAAACAAGCGCTGCGACTCCTCCTGCGTCAACGATGGCGATTCGCTATGGATTGTTTCAAGCAGCAGCTTGCAGTCCACCGGCTCCGCATTGGGATAATCGACAAAGCGCAAGGTGGCATCGACGAAATGGAAGCCATACAGCTGTTGATGATTGCGTATGCTTAACAGCTCTATCATATCGCCGTTGGCAATAAAGCCCATCTCGCTGTCGGCATCAAGCCAATAGTAATTGTTCTTTACCACCATCATGTAGTCGCCCGCGTTCACCTCCTCCTCGCGATATAGCACACGGTTGCGTATCGCCTGGTTGAACAGGTTGGCGCGTTTGTTGCTGCGCGTTATCACCGCCACCTGCTCTAGCTTGCCGTTGCCGTATTCTCCGTTCAGCACTTCCTCAAGGTCGGCACCGTGCAGCCGCACCACATCATCGTAGCCCTCTAGGTCGAACAAGGGCATCTCCGGCGCCTCCCCTTCCACCAACTCCGCCAGCCGCTGGCGTAGCAGGGTGGCATTATACAGTATGCCCGACAAATGCTGTTGGCGCACCACTTCGGTCAACCGATAGTGATGCACCTTGAGGTGCGTGAATGCCCGCAGATACTCCAAGTCGAGCGCAGGGCTCTCCCCCGCACCCACGGGCGGCAGCTGGGCTTCGTCGCCAATCAGCATCAGACGGCAGTGCTTTCCCTCCGCCACATAGTCGACCAAATCCTCCAACAAGCTGCGATGCCCCGCACCATCCGAGGCAAGCCCTATCATCGATGCCTCATCCACGATAAAGAGCGTGTAGGTATGCTTATTGGGTGCCCTTCCCATGCGCACCATACCGTCAGCCGACATGTATGTTTGATAAATCTTCTTGTGAATAGTAAACGCAGGTTGCCCCGAATAGCCCGCCAACACCTTGGCAGCACGCCCCGTAGGAGCCAGCAGCATGGTCTTAATCCGCATCGCCGGTGCCGACTGAACCAGCGCGCTGACAAGCGAGGTCTTTCCCGTTCCGGCATAGCCGCTGAGCACAAATGCCGCCATCGGGTCGGCATCGTACAGGAATTCCACCATCGCCTCACATGCCGCCCGCTGCCCCTCCGTCGGTTGGTGGGGAAAACGCGACAGAATATAGTTCACAACCTGGTTCATACTACGGGAAACAGCCTTCCTACGACAAAAAAGGAGGTCCACCCACGGGGCGAATCTCCTTATATCGGCCTAGCTCGAAAACTATTCAGCCTCAGGAGCAGGAGCCACATCGGTAGCCACAGGCACGTCGGCAGCGGCAGGAGCCGGAGCAACGCTCTTGGCGGCATTCACATCCACCTCGGTCGAAATCTCCGTCGAGGCAGTGTGACGTGGAATGGCAATGGTAGCAGCCAACGAAAGCACTGCCAGCGCGATAGCCAAACCCCAAGTGATTTTCTCGATAGTCTCAGTAGTCTTGCGGACACCCATTATCTGGTTGGGAGCACTGAAATTGGCAGCCAATCCGCCACCCTTTGAGTTCTGAACCAACACCGCAACAGCCAGAAACAGGCATACGAGCAAAATTAGGATAACAATAACTGTGTACATTTGTGTGTTTATTTTTTATTTTTATTCTCCTTACTATTCTCCGAAAGCAGCGTTTTCAGCGCGGCAATTCGAACTGCAAAAGTACTACTTTTTTCGGGATTATTAAGCATTAATTTTTCGTACATCGCCAAAGCTTGCGCATATTTTCCCTGTTTCTCCAACACAATAGCAAGTGTTTCAGACTCTAACGAGCTATCCACAGCAATACTTTTTTTTGCCAATTCTTGCACCGAAACCTCTTCAAAACCGCTGTCAGAAAGCGTTATTCCGCCATCTTTTTCCAAAAAATTGGACAAAATCACGCTCTTTGGAGCCGTCTTAAACGACACCTCCTGATACGAATTGATTGCCTGCAATATATCGAACGATTCATCGCCTGTCTCGCCCACCGCCGCCCGAGCTGGCGCAGCGGCAACCCTCTCCACCTTCGCCACAGGCTCCTCAGCAACCGCCGGCTCCTCCGTTGCCTCTGCCCTCTTCTCCAAGGCATCCATCTGCTCATACAGCCGCTCAACATCCTGCACATACATCATCACGCGAGGCAGCGTCTGCTGCTCCCACAGCGCTGCGTTATTGGCCTTATCTGCCAGCAACGACAGCACCTGCAAGGGTGCCGAAAAGGGATACCTCTCGCACTCGCGACGCAACTCGCCCCATTCTTCGGGAGTGAGGCTCTCCGGATGATCCATCCACCTACCGAAAGTATTTTTATCCATTACATTGCGACTTTTCATTCATAAGAATACGGCTGCAAAAATACATATTTTTTTTCAATCCGAAAAAAAATATCTTCTTCCGCACCGCCACCATCACATTTCGCAATTCACAATTCACATTTATGTTGATACGTTGATATATGGCACCCTGAAAGAAGTAAGAAGCAAGAAGTAAGAAGTTGGGCGGAAGCCAAATTTCAATTTTCACTTTTCAATTTTCAATTTAATTGATGAGGTCTATTTCATCCCGTTTTAATTCCACTTTGTCTCCACTTTTAGGAGCGAAGGCAGAGTGGAGGCAGAGCGAACCCAGAGCGAACCCAGAGCGAACCCAAAGCGAACCCAGAGCGAAGGCAGAGCGAACCCAAGAGAGGCCGCCTCTTGGCCGTTTTCGATTGCAAAGATAATGCGGAATAACGACATAACAAAATTTTTTCGCAAAAAAATGCCATTTACACCCTTTTTTAAAAAAAAGAGGCTCTCTTTCGTCACATGCGAAGCGGGACAAAAAGCTCTTTTTTCGTGCTCAGAGGCTAAAAAATTGCAAAGATTTTACATTTTACATTTTACATGCAATGTGTTTTGGTTTTCGAAGTGCTAATTATGGCAACTTCTATTTATTATATTTGAACACGAATTACACGAATCCAACGAATTTATTTTCTGAATCTTCATGCAGGCATGATAACGAATAAAACGAATTTATAGAAGTCCCCTTAATAAAGACGTGAATGCGGGATAAAATACGATATTTACTCTTCAAATACTGAGAAGAAAGTATTCAAATTTGTTTTTATGCCGAGCTCTTCAGGCAGAAAAACGCTTTTCTGCTGCCCAGCCCTCTCATTTTTTTTTGACTCAAGAGAGCCTCTTTTGCCACCAAAGAGAGCCTCTTTTTTTCAAAAGTGGGAAAAGTGACATTTTTTGTTCGAAAAAGTTTTCCATGTCGTTATTTCGCACTATCTTTGCATTTGGAAACGGACGAGAGGCGTGGCCTATCCCGTTCTCGTCTTCCCAAAGTGCCTTATCTTTCGATGACGTTGCTTTGGCTCGGCAGAGTAAGCAAGCTTCCTCTGCTCTCACTTTGCGCAACGTTCACTCTGCCTTCGCTCTGCCTTCGCTCTGCCTCCACTCTGGCTTCGCTCCCGGAGGCGAAGAAAAACACAAGGCAATGCGGCTGCAGAGACACGGCACAAACGAGAGAACTTTGACATATTTGCTTATTGGATTACCTTAAGACCCGGGGATGGAACCTCTCCGTGAGTCCGCGCGAAATCGGGAAATCCTAGAGAAATCTATTTTCTCCAAGATTTCTGGATTCCCGCCGCAGGCGGGGTTGTAATTTTTCCCCGCTTCGCGAAATCCAGAAATCCTAGGGAAATCTATTTTTTTGTAATTTCTCCAAGATTTCTGGATTTCCGCCGCAGGCGAAGAAAAAAGAAAATTGAAAATTGGCTGCCGCCCAACTTCTTAGTTCTTAGTTCTTACTTCTTACCTCAAGAAGTTGGCTGCCGCGATTAAAATTCGCTCGTATGCTATATCTGAATGTTGTCCCTGTTGTCCGTGTTGTCTTTACCAAAAAAGCCCGTGTTGTCTTTACCGAAAAGTGCCTGTTTTCTTTACCCCAAAAACGGCGGCTGGAGACTGCGGGGAAGTAAAAAAAAACGAAGAAATAATATTTTTTTTTGCCAATTGAAAAAAAGTTCGTACTTTTGCAACTCCAAAATAGAGTAAAAAATGAAGAGAACATTTCAACCATCACGCAGAAAAAGAGCTAATAAGCACGGTTTTCGTCAGAGAATGTCGACCGCTAACGGACGGAAAATTTTGTCTGCACGCCGCAGAAAAGGCAGAAAAAAACTGAGCGTTTCCGACGAGCGATAATCTTACACTATCGCATACCGGCATAGCCTCTTTGCAAAGAGTAAAAGAAGTATTGTCAAGCAGTACTTCTTTTTTTTACCTTTTTTACCCCCACCCAAATGTTATGAGCAGAAAGAAAGAACAGCCCATTATAGAGAATGTACCCATCACCGACATCGGCGCCGAGGGCAAGGCCATAGCGCACATCAACGGCATGGTTGTCTTTGTGCCCTTTGTGGTGCCCGGCGACGTGGCGGACATCAAAATCCTTAAGAAGAAGAAACGGTATGCCGAAGGGCGTGCGGTGGCCATCAAGCACTATAGCGACAAGCGTGCCGAGCCTCAATGCCCCCATTTCGGCACCTGTGGCGGCTGCCGTTGGCAGATTCTTTCCTATGCCGAGCAGCTGGCAGCCAAGCAGCAGCAGGTACGCGACAACCTGGAGCGGCTGGGGCACATCGACTGCAGCGGCATGCAGCCCATCTGCGGCTCGGAGGAAACATTCTATTACCGCAATAAATTGGAGTTTACCTTCTCCACAAAGGCGTGGCACGAGTTGCCGCCGCCCAAGGCGGACACCCAGGCGGGCGACACCCACCCCGACACCCCGGCCGACGGGGCTTTGGGCTTCCACATCCCCACCCTATTCGACAAGGTGCTGAACATCGAGCACTGCGCCCTGCAGCCCGACCTCAGCAACCAGATACGGCTGGCGGTGCGCGACTATGCCCTTGCCCACGAGCTGCCCTACTACGATATCCGCAACCACACCGGATGTCTGCGCAACCTTATTATTCGCAATTCCAGCACTGGCGAATGGATGGTGGTGCTAGTCATTGCCGAACGCCACCCGGGATGGGAGGGAGTATTAGAGCACCTGCGCGACCGTTTCCCACAGATCACCTCCCTGCAATACATCTTCAACGACAAGCTGAACGACGCCTACGCCGACCTGCCCTCGACCACCTTTGCGGGCGACGACCATATCACCGAGGTGATGGAAGGCTACAACGGCGCACCCGCACTACATTTCACCATACGCCCCCAAACATTCTACCAAACCAACTCGCGCCAGGCGCAACGCCTGTATAGCTTTGTGGCACAGTTTGCCCAACTCAAGCCCGACGACCTCGTGTACGACCTCTACACCGGCACTGGCACCATTGCGCTGTTTTTGGCACACATGTGCCATCATGTGGTAGGAATCGAATATGTGGAGGACTCGATTGTGGCAGCACGCGAGAATGCCCAGCAAAACCATATCGACAACGTTGAGTTCCACGCTGGCGACATGGCGCAGGTGCTCACAGCCGACTTTGTGGCGGCACACGGGCGCCCCGACGTGGTGGTCACCGACCCACCCCGCGCAGGTATGCACGAAAAAGTGGTGCAGCAGCTGAAGGCCATGCGTCCACGCAAGATTGTTTATGTGAGCTGCAACCCCGCCACACAGGCACGCGACCTAGCCCTGCTGGCCGACCAATACAGGGTGGAACGCATACAACCCGTGGACATGTTTCCCCACACGCAACACGTCGAAAACATTGCCGAACTGATACTTTTTTGAAAAAAAGTATTCTATATCAAAAAAAAATGTTATCTTTGCATGTTGTAGTGCTATATTTAGAACTGCACAAAAAGACTAATAATATATTGATAATAAATAAATAAAAAATAAACAAACCAACTTTTAGAATGATGAAAAAAGCATTATTAAGTTTATTATTGGTGGCAGTGTTCATGCCTTTCGCCATGGCTCAAACCAACCCTCCGGCAATTGTTAATGTCAACGCCGCCGCTTGCGAGACCTACCTCTGGGACATCAATGGTGTAACCTACACCAACAGCACAGTGGACACCTACATCGACACCACGACCAACACCGTGTATGTGCTGAACCTGACAGTAAACCACACGTACTCCAATACCGAGAGCATCACCAGCCAACAATGCTCATACACTTGGAGAGGCAACACCTACTACCATTCGGGCTCTTATTCCGACACCGTGTTGGGCGACGCCACGTTGGGCACCTGCGACAGCTTCTTCTTCGCTAACATCACTATTCCCACCTCCGAGGTTGTCACTCATACTGCAAATGCTTGCGGCAGCTACAGCTGGAACGACAGCACCTATACCGAATCTGGCATCTACTCCGTTATGTCTACCATAGAGAACCCCGACCTGACCACTTGCTTGCACATTGAAAGACTTGTGCTGAGCATCGTCGACACCCTCTATATCAACGAGAGCGTTGAGCACTGCGGCAACTATGCATGGTATGGCAACACCTACAGCGAAACCGGTAGCTACACCCACATGGAGAGCGACTCGGTGGTGGGTTGCGACACCCTGCACACCCTTAACCTCACCATCGTTGTCGACACCGCCGCGATGCAGCAAGACTCTGCCTGCGCTTACTTAGTGTGGCGTGGCGACACCATCAGCACCAGCGGCATCTATGGCATGAACGATGTCAACCCCACCACCGGCTGCGTCACCTACCGTTCCATTAATGTGAACATCAAAGCCCCGCGTACCCCCGTTAAGGACACCTTTATGGTGGGCTGCAACGGCATCAACTTCACCGTCAGCTCGCTGTCTGGTAGCACCGTCAAGCGTTTCTCTGTCGACACTACCTTCGACACCAACCTTGTCGACCGTAGATGGGCCCGCTGCTACGACAGCACCATCCACCTGCATGTCACCATACACAAATCGGGCTACGACACCACCTACGCTAACGCCTGCGACAGCTTCTATTGGAGCCTCAACAAGAGAACTTACTACAAGACCCCCGCTACCAACCCCACCTATGCCTTTGCATCTGACAATTACGGCTGCGACAGCATAATGGCGCTCATACTCACGGTCAACTCCTCGCCCGTCATCTCTGCCATCAACGGCGAATGGAACCTCAATGCCGGCGACACTGCCGTCCTCTACCCCACCTGCACAAATGGTGCTTCCTACAAATGGACCTATGGCAACAACACCTTCACTGGCGACACCCTGCGTATTCCTAACGTACAGGGCAATATCGACGTAGCCCTCGAGGCAACAATCACCTATCCCACCAATGCCTGCCACGATACCAGCTGGATCACCATCGTCACCTTCGTCGGCATCAACCAGGTGCAGGGCACCCAGGTAAGCCTCTACCCCAACCCCACCGTTGGACAACTGAACATCGAGAGTGCCGAGGCTGTGCGCGAAATCGCCATCTTCAACACGTTGGGTCAGCAGGTTGTTACCAACTACAACCTTGGCAACAAGAGCCTCATCAACCTCTCGCAACTGAGCAAGGGTACCTACACCATGCGTATCAGCCTGCAGAACGGTGAGACGATTGTTCGCAAATTCATCATCACAAAGTAGAAATGGTTTTTAAGTTTATTATACAAGCGTTCGACACACAGTGTCGGACGCTTTTTGTTAAACTGACGAATCCCATGAAAAAAGCCCTCCCCCTTCTCGCCTTATCGATGCTGCTTGCCTCCGCCTGCGTACGGCACAGCCAGCCCATCCGCCTACAGGGCGAAACACAAGGCACCTACTACAACATCGCCTACTACAGCCCCACGGAGCAAGATATGCTCCCCATCGTACAATCGGTGCTCGACCAATTCGACACCACCGTGAACCTGTGGGTCGAGAACTCCCTTATCCGCAAGGTGAACCGCCACGAAGACAACCATATCAACCCTATCTTCTACAACCTTGTAGTGAAGTCACAAGAGATTGAAGAATACACCCAAGGCGCATTCAACTGCAAAATAGGCGCACTCGTAAACCTCTACGGATTTGGCTTTAAGAACCGCGACGAAATCACCGACCAACAAGTCGACAGCCTCCTCAACCTCATCAGCCAGGGCAGTTGCCACGCCGACGACACCACCCTCACCGTGACACTCTCGCCCGGCATTGAGCTCGACTTCAACGCCATTGCACAAGGTTTTACCGTCGACCAAATGGCTCAGGAATTTCATTCACACGGCATAGAGGACTACCTCATCGACGTAGGCGGCGAAGTGATAGCCCATGGACGCAAGGCCGACGGCTCTGCATGGACAGTGGGCATCGAACGTCCCTCGCCCGACAAATACAGCGACCGCGAAATAGAAACCGCTATCAGGCTCGAAGACCGCGCCGTAGTCACCTCCGGCAACTACCGCAAATACTACGAGCACGACGGCATCCGCTACTCCCACACTATCGACCCTGCCACCGGCCGCCCTGTCAACCACTCACTCCTCAGCGTCTCGGTAGTCAGCAGCAATGCCTGGTATGCCGACGCCATGGCCACGGCATTCATGGTCATGGGGCTCGATAAAAGCCTCCAATTCATCCACGACCACCCCGACGACCCCGACATCCAAGCCGTCTTCTTTATCTACGACGACCACGGCACCTACAAAACCCATGCCACACCCGAGTTCCAAAAATTAATCAAATAAACAACCACCATGAAATCAATGACCGGCTTTGCCAAGCAACAATGCGAGGTAAACGAAAAAAAATACACCATAGAGATAAAGACCCTCAACAGCAAGACCCTCGACATCAACATCAAGTCGCCCTCCTCACTCCGTTCCAAAGAACTTGAGATGCGCAGCATGCTCAGCCGTCTGGAACGTGGCAAAATAGAGGTATTCATCGCCGAAAGCCGCAGCGACACCACCTCCAGCACCCTCAACACCGACCTCCTTGCCGCACGCTACCAACAAGCCAAAAGCCTTGCTGAGAAGCTATGCACCACCAACCCCAACCTGTTCGAGACAATCCTAGCTATGCCCGACATCTGGGACACTCCCACCGACGACGAAATCTCCGAAGAAGCTTGGCAGCCTATCGCACAAGCCTTCGACAAAGCCATCGAGGAGGTGCAGCAATTTCGCCAACAAGAAGGCGACGTACTAGAAAAAGACTTCATCAAGCACATCGACCTTATTGAACAAAAGCTACAGGCCATCCCCGCCTACGAGAACCAGCGCATCGACACAGCCAAGGAGCGCATCCGCCGCTACTTTGCCGAAAGCGCCATCAAGGAGATAGACCCCAACCGCTTTGAACAAGAGCTTATCTACTACCTCGAAAAACTCGATATTACCGAAGAAAAGATACGCCTAGCCAAACACATCGACTACTTCCGCAACACCATGCACACCGAAGAAGGCAGCGGCAAGAAGCTAGGCTTTATCGCCCAAGAGATGGGACGCGAAATCAACACCACCGGCTCCAAAGCCAACCATGTAGAGATACAGAAACTCGTCGTCGAGATGAAGGACGAACTAGAGAAAATCAAAGAACAACTCGGCAACATACTATAAACCCAAATCGGTCATTAGGCCGACTTTTTATATCCTTTCTCAATTTTTTAGGTCTCTTTATGCCATATCAGCATTTCTTTCGGCATCTTGTCCACATCCCTGTCTCGCCGTAGCTTTGTTCTCCGCTTCGCTATCGAAACCATCCACAGGATGCTTTCTTCACAACTTCGCCAGCGATGTGGCCAATCTGCTCGAGTCGTTACGAAAGACGAGAGCAGAGAAAGCTCGCTTTCTATGCCGAGACCAAGTAACGTCATGGAACATAACAAATACTAATCTGGCATAAACCCTAATGACCGATTTGGGATAAACCGAACCACACCTGTCGGTCAAAAATAGCGAAGGGCCTCCGCGTGCAGCAGAGGCTCTTTAGTTTATATACGGGAGTAAAAGAGAAAGTTAAAGGGGAAGTTAAAGGGGACAATACAAATGTTGTTCGCTCTAGCTTGATATATATTTCGATGCCTTAAAGAGGCTGAATCATACTAACCCCACACTACGCTTTCAGCTAAGTGTAGGGTTGGTTATAGCATAAGGGCAAAAAAAGAGGCACTCTTGCGAGTGCCTCTTCAGTATAAAAACATTCTAAAAAAACTCGACTTAGCGAACAATCAGCTTCTCGACCTTGCTGAACTTGTCGTTGGTGATGCGTACGAAGTAAGCACCCTTGGCAAGGCTGTTGAGGTTGATGACGTTGGAAGTCTCAGCATTGATGTTCTGGTTGTAGACAACGCGGCCGCTCATGTCGATGAGCATGCAGTTCACCATACCATTAACACCCTGGATGTTCAGGTTGACCTGAGAGGTAGCGGGGTTGGGCTGGAGGTTCATCACAACGCTAGCAGCGATAGGATCGAAACCGATGATGGTGGTATCCTGTTCGAAGCTGAAGGAGATGTTGTGGTCTTCAGTAATGTTGGGGAAGGCGTACTGATAGACATAGTGGTTGTCGGAGGTGTCGTGATGGACGATAAAGTTAGGATCGCCAGTCTCTTCATCACCGTTCCAAGGCTCAACAGCAGCACCGTCAACAAGCACAGTACCGATGCAGCCAGGATAGGACATACCAGTGATGGTAGCGGTAGAACCTTGTACGGGGTGGAGAGTCTCGCCGCAAGCGGGAAGACCAGCGTAGGCAACCTCACCATAGTCGTCACCCTCGCAGGTAACAGTGATGTCGCGACGTTCGACCTCCTGACGAGGACCAACAATCATACGAATCATAGGATTGTAAGGAACATAGGGGGCAGCGAAGGTGTTGTTGTCACCCGAAGGAGCGCTAGGATCGACGATGTAGGTCTGATAGCTATTCGGGACGAAGAAGGTAGCATACTTGGCAGTAGCCTCGTTGTTGGCGAAGTAGATGATGGTGTCGTATTGTTCAGGACGAGTGGGAGAAGCCATACGGTAGCTGCCCTGTGCTTCCTGAGCAAGTGCAAAGTAGCTGTCCTCCTCAATGACGTAACCGACACGATAGCTGGTGTTGGGCTCGAGAGCGGGCTGCTCGGGGAAGGGGATGTACACAGTGTTGTAGTTGCCACTGGTGAGGTAACCGGCGCTATTGCGGCCGATGATGTTGCTGTCGTTAACATCGCTGGAGGTGATTTCCTTCACATTGGCACCAGTGTTGATAGTGCTGAAACCAACGTTGCTGCCATCATATTCATCCTGATACAGAACGCCAGAAATCTTGGAACCAGTTTGATAGAAGTTTTTAACAGGAGAAGCAACCATCTCTACGCCGTGGATAACCCAGTCGGTAGGAACTTCGTTACCAGTGGTGTAACGGTTGGTTAGCTGATAACCCTCAGAGTAGTAGTGCACTTCTTCGGGATCCTCGCTAACATACCAGCGAGTATTGACCTGAACATAACCAAAGATCCAGTGGTTGGTGGGGCTGTAAGTCAGAACGCCATTGTCGTGACCCCAACGATACAGGGTGTGGTTGGCATCGAAGGCAGTGGTGACTTCGTAGAACATGGTGTCGTAAGTAAGGGTCAAGCTGTCGGTAGAAACAGTGGCATACATGTAGTTGTCGCCAGGGGTGTTAGTAGGCATGAAGCTACCCGAACCATGGGGGGTGCCGTCATTCCAGCTATACCAACCACGATACATGAGAGAGTCGGGGAGGAGCCAGCCACCGCGGTCAACAAAAACGCCCTGGGTAGCATCGATGGCAATAGGACCATTGTTGTAGGAGTCAAACTCGGTAGCCACATCCATAGTAGCGGGGAGGTGGTAGAGTTTAGCATTGGCGTTGTTCTGAATAAAGCTACTGCTGTTCAACACAGTGGCGTACCAAGCGGGGTCGATGCTCATGCCCTGAGGAATCTGGGCATAGCCACCTTCAACATACTCTTCGGCGTATTGCACCATGCGGTTTGTCTCACCAGGAACGAGCGACACGTCGTCGATGCACCAGAAATAACCGTAAACCTCACGGTTGGAATCCAGTGATTTGTAACGGATACGGAAGTCGAGGCTAGGAGCATTGCTAGCACCGATGGGGAGGGAGTAGGTTTTGAAGCCTCTCAAAGAACCGTTGACATCGATGTCGATACCTCTAACGTTGATTTCGACCTCAGTCCAAGAAGTACCATTGTTGATGCTGTAGTCGACATAGCAGTAATCGTAATATTTACGATAGTACTGATAGAATCTCACATCGACGCGGTCGGCGGTGGAGCAGTCGGCATCCTCGAAACGGATGTAGGCATTGAAGTTACCAGAGTTTCTGGAGCGCTGGTCGATGAGGGACATCATCATGAAGCCGTTCTCAGACGAGCTGACGCTGGTGTCCATCCAGCTAGAAAGATAGCTACCAAATCTATCCAAGCTACCAAAATAGGTTGGGAGATAGGCATAGGTGGAAGCATAGCCAACGATGGTTGCAGAGTCGCTGTTGGGGATACGCTGCCATTGTGCATAGTCATAGTTTTCAGCGTGTCCTTCAAGACCACCGAGGATAACACCGGTAGAGTAACCCACGTTATCGGCGTGGAAGTCGCAAGTGAAAAGAGGGGTAGCGTCCTTCGTGAAAATCGAGCTGCGATAGTCGTTCTGGACTTGTGCAGGTTTCGCGGAAGCCTTTACCTCACTCTTCATGCGAGGAGTCATTGTCTGTGCAAAAACAAAGGTTGCGCACAGAGCAAAAGTGAGAACCATTAATGTTTTTTTCATTGTTGTTTGTGATTTTGATTAATAAATTAACTTCAAGTTTATGACGTTCAAAACTCTCATTCATAATGCCTTTCGGTACTATTTAGAGGGTCTTTTAGGTTTCATAAATACGATGCAAATATATAGCATTTTTTTGACATAGCGATATTTTTTTTCATTTTTAATGATTTTTCACCATCCGCAACCCCTCACGCCACGCCCCTCCACGCCCTCTCTCCTCCCCTTTTGCCGTCCTTCTGTCTCTTCGCTCGTTTTCCACTCCACAAGCGGAAAACCGCCTAAACAGATTGGGAGTTGAACGAAAACAGGCATGAGCGAAAGGGCTGACAACCCTGTTTTGCTGAATAGTTTAGGTGGCATACCAAGCATTTTTGCAGGGTCGGTACAATAAAAAATGAAAAATAGAGTTTATAGGGGGGTAGGCAGTTCGTCGGGCAGCACGAGGGCACCACGCTGGCACTGCGACGGCGGAACCATGCCCACAAACACTACAAGAGCTATGGCTAACGATTATATTATATAATGAAAAAAACACTATATTTATGTGCCACCATCACTGTCTGCCTCCTCGCCTCATGCGGCGGAGGCAAGCAAGTCGCTACCGACAGCCCTTACAGGCGCAAGCCTATCGTGGAGGTGACCGAAAGCCAACTGAGGGCCGACAGCGCCATGATTGAGGCAACGACCCAGATGCTGCTGGGCAATCCCGAAGAGGGTGTGGCACGCTACCAGAAGCTGCTGCGCGACAGCGCCACCTACGCGCCCGCACACTACGAGCTGGGACGCGCCTATCTGGCGATGGGGTGGCTCGACAGTGCCTTGGCACACACACGGCAGGCCTGCCGGCTGAATGGCGACAATGTGTGGTACCGCCTGCTGCTGGCGCGGGTATACGAGCGGCGGCAGGATGCGAAGAACCTGATAGCCACCTGGGAGGGTATCGTGAAAAGCTATCCCGACGTGTTGGATTACTACTACGACCTATCAAACGCCTATCTGACAACGGGCGACGTGGCAGGGAGCATCGAGGTGCTTGACCGCGTGGAACACCGCTACGGGGTGACGGAGGAGGTGTCGCTACAGAAGCACAAGCTGTGGATGGCGATAGAGAAGCCCGACAAAGCACGCAAGGAGTTGGAGCGACTGGCGGAGGCAATGCCCAACGAAATACGCTACAACGCCATTCTGGCGGAGACCTACATGGGCGAGAAGAACTATGCCAAAGCACTGGGCTACTACAACCGTATCCTGGCAGCCAACCCCGACGACGAGAACATACATATCGCCTTGGCATCATGCCACATGACCATGGGCAATCTGGCTGAGGCGTACAAGCACCTGCGCCTAGGGGTGCTGAACCGCAGCATCGACGGACAGCACCGACTGCGCTTTCTAGCAGAGTTTATGCGCGACCAGAGATTCTTCGCCACCTACGGACAACGGTGTTTCCTACTTGCCGACACCATTGCCGCGCAATGTGGCGGCGAGGAGGGATACCACTTCATCTATGGTCAGATGCTTGCCGCCCAGGAGCGCTATGCCGAAGCGGCGAAACAGTTTGTCGCCCACCTAGAGCAGGACAAGAGCCAGTATGCCTCGTGGGAGGCACTGCTGGTGTGCGAGTCGAGGCTGGAAGACCACCGCGCACAACTGATAGAGCATGCACAGGCCGCCGCGGAGCTGTTTCCCCTGCACCTGCGTCCCTACCTCATACTGGCAGAGGCCTATCTGGAGCAGGGCGACTGCAAACAGGCACAGTCATATATAGGACGAGGGCTGATGGTGTCGCCTAGCGATGCCACCGTCATCGAGTTGAACAATAAAATCAAACAACAATGTCAAAAAGACTGAGTACAGCGATAGTGGTGCTGGCATTGCTGGCCATGGCCACGGTGGGCTGCCGCAGCCAGCGCGAAACCGCCCATACCACACCTACCACGCCCGTCATCGACCCCACCGCCCCACCGGCGTATGCGCCGCAGTACTACACAGCCAACTTCACCTGCACCACACAGGGCATCACAGCCAAGGGACAGCTGCGGCTGCAGGCTGACAGTGTGCTGTGGGCCTATGCCTCGAAGATAGTGGAGCTGGGACGCGCCCGACTGACCAAAGACTCGGTGGTGGTGTATGTGAAACTGACCAACAGCTGTTTCCGTGGCACCTACATCGACCTCTACCGCCGTTTTGGCTACCGCACCAGCTTCGACGAGGTGGTGAAGATGGCGACAGCCGACGATGCCGAGCAGCAGATATCGGCACTGATACGCTCGCTCAACCTCGACGCCACTGTTGCCATGGAACCTTGGCAGAAGGCAGACAGGCTGACCTTCCCAATACCGATACCAACCAACGCTAAACCACTATGAATATGAAAAAGATTGTTGCCATCCTAATGCTGACGGCATGTCTGGGCATGGCTTACGCCCAAGAAGAGGAAAGCCATATTGTGCCCATGTCGTTCGACACTGTGGGTGCCGACACCACCCGTGCTATAAAGATAATAGACAGCTACCTAGAGAAAATCGACTTTAGCCAAGCCAACAACGACAGTGTGCTGTGCGTGGTGTCGTATGTGGTGGACCGCAGTCACCCGCATGACACGATGACCGTATATCGCTGGTATATGCGACCCTACTACAACCGCATCGAGATTTGGCAGGGCGGAAAGATAGAGGGAGGCTACTACTCGGACGGAGTGAAGCTGTTTCGCAAGTTCCACACCGGGCGACGCGAGTGGGCAGACCTCACACCCGACTCGTATTTCAACTTGGTGTTGCCTTTCGACATACGTGGAGCCTTGTACAACTGGCGTTCAAAGGGCGGTGAGGTGTTCTATGCTGGCGAGGTGAAGTTTCAGGGTGCGCCGGTCGAACGCGTGTTTGTCACCATGCCCCAGACCTTCGACCGATACTACTATTTTGAGAAGAGCACAGGTATGCTGGGTCTGGTGGTGGAAGAGGAACACATCTACGGCGACCGAGAGCCTGCAAAGAACGCCGTGCGCGTCGACTGGCGCGCTTGGCACGAGTTTACGCCCTTCCACGGGTTCTATCTGCCCAAAGAGGAGTCGTACCAAGTGGGCGGGGAGCAGATAGTGATACTGAACCACTCCTACCACTACGAGGCTCCGCAGACAAAATTATTCACCGAAGACTTTATACAGCACCAGTGAGCATTTTCGACAATCCCGACGAATACTACATGCAGCAGGCACTGCAAGAGGCACGGGCTGCATACGACGAGGATGAGATTCCCGTAGGGGCGGTTATTGTGAGCGGCGACCGCATCATAGCACGTGCCCACAACAACACAGAGCGGCTGCACGACGTGACAGCCCACGCGGAGATGCTTGCCTTCACGGCGGCGGCAAACCTGCTGAACGCGAAATATCTGCCCGAATGCACGCTGTATGTCACCCTGGAGCCTTGTGTCATGTGTGCCGGAGCGGCAGGATGGACACAGGTGGGACGCATCGTGTACGGGGCTTCTGACCCGAAACGGGGTTTCGAGCGTCTCGGCCGCGGAATGCTGCACCCTAAAACCACCGTGGTCAGCGGCATACTGAGGGAGGAATGCGAAACACTGATGAAGGAGTTTTTTAAAGAGAAGAGATAGATCGAGGAGATAAAGGCAACCTTTAAAAATAGCCCGTTAGGACTTTTCGTTCAATAGAAATGCGTTGATTAACAATATATATTCCCCGTAGGATTAAGGAAGTCCAGTAGACTTACGTCCCTTTAATCCTATTTTTAGAACCCACCCAAGATAAAAGAGATAAAAATATATAATTAAAACATAACAATATGCAACCTACATTATTAGTACTTGCCGCCGGTATGGGCAGCCGCTATGGCGGACTGAAGCAGATGGACGGCGTTGGACCCAATGGTGAAATCATCATGGACTATTCCATCAACGACGCCATCCGCGCCGGCTTTGGCAAAGTGGTGTTTGTCATCCGCCACAGCTTCGAACAGGAGTTTAAAAAGCACATCAACGCCGACCATTTCGGCAACCGCATCAAGGTGGAGTATGTGTTCCAAGAGTTAGACTACCTGCCCGAGGGCTTCAAGGTTCCCGAAGGCAGAGAGAAACCCTGGGGCACCAACCACGCCATCCTAATGGCAAAGGATGTCATCAACGAGCCGTTTGCCATCATCAATGCCGACGACTTCTATGGTCGCGACGCATTCCAAGTGATAGGCGACCACCTGCGCACGCTGGAGGGCACCAAGGGACAATACTGCATGGTGGGCTACCGCCTGGAGAACACCCTGAGCGAGAACGGCACCGTGTCGCGCGGAGTGTGCGAGGTAGACGAAAAAGGCCTGCTGGCAGGCATGACCGAACGCACCAGTATTGGCCGCACCCCCAACGGCATTGAGTATAAGGACACCGACGGCAGCATGCACCCCCTGGCAGCCGACGCCACTGTGTCGATGAACCTCTTCGGCTTCACCCCCGACTACTTCGTGGAGAGCGAGAAGCTGTTTGTCGACTGGCTGAAAGAGCATGGCAGCGAGATGAAGTCGGAGTACTACATCCCCTTTGCCGTCAACACCTTTATCAACAGCGGCTACGCCACCATGCGGGTGCTGAAGACCACCGCCCAATGGTTTGGCGTCACCTATAAGGAAGACCGCCCGATGGTGGTGGACCGCCTGAAGAAACTGCATGAACAGGGAGTATACTAAGATACTCTCCTTTGCCCACGAGCACTGCGACGACGACCCGCTGAAGTTGCTGCTACAGCAGCAACGCTACCCAGAGATTGACCTGGGGCTGGTCGCCCAGCAGTTGGAAGGACAACGCCAAGCGTCGACCAAATGGCCGACGCTTGCGCGATGTGAGGGCTATTACTTTCCCCCACGGCTCAATAGGGAGCAGAGCTCGTCGGAGGCTACGGCACGCTACAAGGCACGGCTATTCGAGGCCTTGGGCGGCGGCAGTTTTGCCGACCTGACCGGCGGCATGGGGGTGGACAGCTATTTCATGTCGTTATGCGCCACACGCGCCGACTACTGCGAGGTGGACGAGGGGCTGTGCGACATGGCGCGGCACAATTTTGCCGCGCTGGATGTCGCCAACATCGGCTGCCACTGCGGTGACAGCATGGAGTGGCTGAGCCGACAAAACAGACGTTTCGACCTGATTGTAATCGACCCCGCCCGCCGCGACAGCCACGGACGCAAAGTGGCAGCATTCGAAGACTGTACGCCCAACCTGTTGGAGCATCTGCAGACCTTGCGAGAGCACTGCCGACGATTGATGGTGAAAGCATCGCCCATGGTCGACATACACACGGCCGTGGCACAGCTAGGCGCAGTGAGCGAGGTGCATGTGGTAGCGCTCAACGGTGAGTGCAAAGAGGTGCTCTTTCTGGTTGGCGGCACAGAGAACGACAGCACCAGCGGAGAGCCCAAGATACATTGCATCGACCTGAACGGACATGGCACAGAGCCTGGCGGAGCAGAGCAGGTATTCACATGGGAGGAAGAGGCCGCTGCCCTACCCTGCTTTGCCACCAACGTGGGAGCCTACCTCTACGAGCCCCATGCCGCCCTGATGAAAGGCGGATGCTACAACAGCATCTGCGGCTGGTACGGATTGAAAAAACTGGCCAGAAACACACACCTGTACACTGGCGACAGTTTGATAGAAAGCTTCCCCGGACGGTGTTTCAAGGTGTTGCAGCCCATGACCCTCAACAGCAAGGAGGCACACCGCCTCATTCCCGAAGGGAGGACGCATGTGGTGGTGCGCAACTATCCCCTAGCCGCTGCCGAACTGCAAAAGAGACTGAAACTGAAAGAAGGGGGCAGCCTTTTTATAATTGGCGCCACCCTGGGCAGTCATCCGCAAGGGTGGCTGTGCGAGATGGTGTGAGGGAAAAAGCATCATTTTGTCAGCCTCACCACCGCCCCAAGGGGCGACAGGAAAGGCGGAAAAGAACTTTTCAACAAAAAAAATGCATAAAAATAGAGGCAAATTTTGTCAATCAAAAAAATTGTTGTAATTTTGCATCCTCTTAGCATAGTGGTTCATAGCCCTGTTTCATACCCGTTCAGGCTTGAAGACCAAAATGTTAGGATAAAATTATATGCCGACAAAATCGGTTCAAAAAGTCAGATATAGGGTATCCGTCACCCATGTTTGGCATAAAAAACCGACCGCGACGACAAAAAAAATTATAAACAGACAAAAGAAACATCATCGTTAAATAAAAAAATGGATCAATTAAGTTACAAGACCATCTCCGCCAACAAGAACACCGTCCAGAAGGAATGGGTGCTTGTTGATGCCGAGAACCAGACCGTTGGACGTCTTGCCACCCGCGTGGCGAACATCCTCAGAGGTAAGACCAAACCTTACTTCACCCCGCACGTCGACTGCGGCGACAACGTTATCATCATCAATGCTGAGAAGATTGTCTTCACCGGTAAGAAGATGACCGACAAGATTTATCAGCGTTACACGGGATACCCCGGCGGCCAGCGCGAGACCACCCCTGCTAAGGTCCTCGCAGCCCACCCCGAGCGCATCCTCGAACACGCCATCCGTGGTATGCTTCCTAAGAACCGTCTTGGCGCTGCCCTGTACCGCAACCTCCATGTGTATGCCGGTCCCGAGCATCCCCATCAGGGTCAGAACCCCAAAGTAATCAATATTAACGACGTTAGATAATACAGAATATGGAAGTAATCAACACCATTGGTAGAAGAAAATGCTCCGTTGCCCGTATTTATATGACCCCCGGCGACGGCAAAATCATTGTCAACAAACGCGACTATAAAGAGTATTTCCCCACTGGCCCGCTGCAGTTCATCGTCAACCAGGCTTTCCAGGTTGCTGGTGCCGAGGGTAAATGGGATGTGAAGGCCAACCTCGACGGCGGTGGTATCACCGGTCAGGCCCAGGCTCTTCGCATGGCTATCGCCCGCGCTCTGTGCGAGAACAACATCGAGGACCGTCCCGCTCTGAAGAAGGAAGGCTTCCTGATGCGCGACCCCCGTATGGTTGAGCGTAAGAAACCCGGCCAGCCCAAAGCTCGTAAACGTTTCCAGTTCAGCAAACGTTAATCGGAGAGGCTATATTATTATTGGTGTCTGTTCTTTCAGACCCCAGTATACAAAAAAGTTTAGAATCCAAATTGCTGAGACACTCCGTCGGGTTGCCAGTTCTGCTGCCTAAGGCTAAAGTAGAAAAACCCGACACACAGAAAGGACTACTCCGCAATTGGTAAACAAGGAAAGTAAACAAAAAAGAAAGAATCACAATGACTGAATTAAAGTTCGAAGAATTATTAGAAGCTGGCTGTCACTTTGGCCACCTCAAGAGAAAATGGAATCCCAAAATGGCTCCCTATATCTTCAAGGAGCACAACGGCATACACGTTATCGACCTGCAGAAGACCATCGCCAAGGCCGACGAGGCTGCCAACGCACTGAAGCAGATTGCCAAAAGCGGCAAGAAAGTGCTGTTCGTTGCCACCAAGAAGCAGGCTAAGGACATCGTTGCCGAAATGGCAAAGAGCGTCGACATGCCGTTCGTCACCGAGCGTTGGCCCGGCGGTATGCTCACCAACTTCACCACCATCCGCAAGGCCGTGAAGAAGATGAACAACCTCGACCAGCTGATGCACGACAAGGATTTCAACAACATCAGCAAGCGTGAGCGCCTCCAGGTGCAGCGTGAGCGCGCCAAGCTCGACAAGAACCTCGGTTCTATCGCCGACCTGACCCGCCTGCCCAGCGCCCTGTTCGTGATCGACATCAACAAGGAGCACATTGCCGTTGCTGAGGCCCGCCGCCTTAACATCCCCACCTTCGCACTGGTCGACACCAACTGCAACCCCGACCTTATCGACTTCCCCATCCCCGCTAACGATGATGCTTCCAAGTCGATTGCCGCCATCCTCAAACACATGACCGAGGCAATCCAGGAAGGTCTGAACGAGCGCATGCTCGACAAAGACGCCCAAAATGAGGAGGAGGAAGAGGTAAAGACCGACGAGGCTCCCGTGGAGAAGAAGACCCGTCCGCGCCGCCCCCGCAACGAGGCTCCCAAGGCTGAAAAGGCTGAATAATAATCAAACTTAAACAGAAGAAAAGAATTATGGCAAATATCACTGCAAAACAGGTTAATGAGCTTCGTCAGCTGACCGGTGTCGGCATGATGGACTGCAAGAAGGCCCTCGTAGAGTGCGACGGCGATTTCGAAAAGGCTATCGACTACCTCCGTCAGAAGGGTCAGAAAATGGCCGCCAAGCGCGCCGACCGCGATGCTAACGAAGGCTGCGTCCTCGCTAAGACCAACGGCAACTACGGTGCCGTCATCATGGTGAGCTGCGAGACCGACTTCGTCGCCACCAACGCCGACTTCGTCGCCTTCACCACCAGCATCCTCGACAACGCCATGGCCAAGCACCTCACCACCAAGGAGCAGGTTCTCGACATGGAACTCGAAGGCCGCAAGGTGAGCGACTGCATCACCGACCAGATTGCCAAGATTGGTGAGAAAATCGAGCTCGCACACTTCGAGACCCTCGAGGCTCCCGCCGTCTACGCCTACATCCACCCGGGCAACCGCATGGCTTCTGTCATCGGCATGTCCAAGGCCGGCTACGACGAGGTTGGACACAACATCGCCATGCAGGTCGTGGCTATGCGCCCCGTCGCCCTCGATGCCAACAGCGTGCCCCAGGAGGTGAAGGACAAGGAACTTGCCGTCGCCGCCGAGAAGACCCGCGAAGAGCTCATCGGCAAGGCCGTTGACGCT
>JAFWQP010000080.1 GCA_017509045.1 Bacteroidales bacterium | reverse complement strand
TATTAGTAACATTTGAAGTATTCCATTTAGAAATATCAGGTAATCATGATAATAATTTACAATTATAAAATATATGACTCATATTAGTAACATTTGACATATTCGAATTGGGGGGCTATGACGAATGTGCCGTTCTTGTCGATATAGCCGTACTTCTCGTTTTTCTCAACCACAGCCAGACCTTCGGAGAAGCCTTCGGTATCAGTGAATTGAGGGGGTATGACAAAGAAACCTTCACGGTCGATATACCCCCATTTGTCTTTTTGCATTACGGCTGCAAGGCCTTCGGAGAAGGTCCAACAAGCACCAGCTAGAAATGGCTTCATATCTCGATGATTAAGGGTTTGTCAAATAGGGTCGCTAATGTTGGTTCTCGGCGTTGCCGACAAACTGTGCCAGCCAGTCGAAGTCGGTGGCGTGGTTGTGGCTGTCCTTGTCCTCCCAGCGGGCGGAGTCGATGTATACCTCCAGCAGTTTGGCGGGGCCTTCGGAGAAGAGTTCCACCGTCTCAGCCGTGGCGGGCAGCAGCACACATTCGCCTGCGTGGATGGGTTCGATGCTCTCCATTGCCTTCACGGCAGCGATGCCCTCGACGCAGAGGTATACCACAAAGCTGTCAAGGTTGGAGAAGTCTTTCCGCATTGGCTTGGTCAGCGGGATGAGGTTGGTGGTGAAATAGGGGCATTCCGCTAGCGGAGTCGTACTGTTTTCTTTATAGTTATAGTGCGTCTTGCCGTCGCGGGTGGGAGTGAAGTCGATGGCATCTAGCGCCTCGGCGGTGTGTAGCTCGCGAAGCTTGCCGTCCGCGTCGGGGCGGTTGTAGTCGTAGATGCGGTAGGTGCAGTCGCTGCTTTGCTGTATCTCTGCTAGCAACAGTCCTTTGCCTAGTGCATGTATACGCCCGGCTGGGATAAAGAAGGTGTCGCCTGCCTCGGGCTTCTCTATATGCAGAAGCTCCTCTAGGTGTCCCATGTCGAGGAATTTCTGGTACTCTTCGCGTGTGACCGACTCCTCAAATCCGTCCACAATCTCGGCTCCCTTTTCTGCTTCGATGATATACCACATCTCGGTCTTGCCGTTTTCCATGCCGCGCTGCTGCGCCAGCTGGTCGTCGGGATGCACCTGTATCGACAGCTTGTCGTTGGCATCGATAATCTTGAACAGCAGGGGGAAGTTGGCGCCGAAATGCTCGTAGTTCTTTTCGCCAATCAGTTCGCCCATGTATATCTCCAGCACTTCGCTGAGGTTGTTGTCGGCTAGGAAGCCGTTGGTGATGACAGACTCGTTGCCTTCCATCCCCGACAGCGCCCAAAGTTCGCCGCAGTTGGGTAAAGGGTCGTAGTCGAAACCGAGTGACTTTATCTTATTGCCGCCCCATACTTTGTTCTTAAACAGGGGCATAAACTTCATTGGGTAGAGCATGACTATTGAATTATGAGGTATGAGCTAAGAACTAAGAAGTGGGCAGGAGCCGCAATACTTCTTACTTCTTAGTTCTTACTTCTTAGTTTATAAAGTTCCCACGCTTGGATGTCGCGTGCCACCACGATGCCTTGTTCGTCCACCAATATCAGGTAGGGGATATGGTTGACTGAGAGTTGCTGCAGGTAGTGCGCGTCCCAGCCGTTGGGGTTGTCGTCGATGTTGATGACCAGCGTCTGCACCTCCTTGCCAGCCAGGGCTTTTTCGGCCTGTTCGCGTTGCTGCTGGCAGCGGTCGCACCAGGTGGCACTAAACAACAATAGTGTGTAGCCCTCTTTGTTGCGGCTTTCGGCAAAGGTGTGGCGGTTTTTCTGGCTGTCGAGGTAGGCGAAGTCGGGCATCTCGCTGCCCTCGCTCACGGCAGGGGTTTCACGTAGCCAGCGGCGCAGCAGGGTGTAGTGGTAGGTGTGCTTACCTGCGTCGCCAATCTGTCCGATTAACTGCCGTAGCGTGCCGTCGTCGATGTTGTTCATTTGGCGGTAGAGCACAAAGGGCACGAAAATCGACCCTGCATTCTCTTTCACATACTGGCGCAGAAAAGCGCTGGGGTCTGCCGAGCCGTAGTAGCGTTCCATCAGGTAGCGGTATTCGCTGTTGGTGCGCGACCCTTTGATTATGGAGGCGTCAGGACGGGTGGCGTTGACGTTGATGCTGATTTCTGACCCTTCGAGGTAGAAGAACAGCGGCTGGCTCATCGTGGGGTGTTGGATGGATGCCAGCACAGGCTTCTCCACATTGCCAGAGAAGAAAAACATACCCTTGTTCGCCTTGTCGGTGAAGGTGTGGGTGGTAGAGTCGCCATCGTAGACGGTGAGTGTGAACACGCCTGTCAGACTGCTCTGCCCGCTAATTTCGTAGTGTTGCCCCCAGCACAGGGCGGGCAACATCAGCAGAGTTAAAAAAAATAATTGCACAAGGCTTCTTGCCCCATGCCTATGGTGCTTCTGGTTAAAGAGCATGTCGCACTGTTTTAGTAGGAGCGGTAGGTAGAGCCGTTCTTAGAGTTGGTTCCACGGACCGAGATGTTCTGCTTCACGGTCTTGCTGGATTTGTACTTCTTGGGGGTGTTCATAGTGGCACTCTTCGACGAGCCACATGCACCCAGTCCGCAGCTAGCCACCATCAAGCCTGCCACCAAAAAGAGTGACATGATAAACTTTGAGCCTTTTTTCATATTTTTCATAGTATATCTTTTTCCTTTAATATTCAATACAATAAATGTGTTTTGCGATGCTTTCGGACACACTTTTCGACACTACAAAATAACAAAAAAAACTTCAGATAGCCAAACTTTTTCAGATTTTTTGTAACTTTTCCTCTTTTTTGATTATTTTCGGCAAACGCATAATAGATGATGTATAGCGCATTTGTGAATGGTCGGAAGGTTAGGTATTAGAAGGCCGCGTTTGCCACCATTTTATCACACCACTCAACACAGCGTGCCTTATCTTTCGATGACACGAATGTCCACAGGACATTCTTAACTTTGGCTCGGCAGAGTAAGCAAGCTTCCTCTGCTCTCACTTTGCGCAACGTTCGCTCTGCCTTCGTTCTGGGTTCGCTCCTAAGAGTGGAGACAAAACGGAGACAAAACGGGATGAAATAGACTTCAACATCACATGTCAATTTGTCATATGAACCAAATATGACTGCCGAGGTCATTCACCTAATAATAAACATCAGTTTTCCTTTGAAAAAGGAACATGAATCGCCAATAAATGTGCAAGATAGATTGTTGATGAGGGGTGTTTTATGAATATTTTTTAGTCTGTCTGCATATAAATCAATTATTTTTGTGTATATTTGCAAAGTAGAAAATAGTTAAACAGAACGTGTGACAATATGCGTATACTGTGGAGTATTAGCATGTTGCCGTGTATAATAACAGGTATTATGAACTATCAAAAAACGTTAAGAATCTACGAGTGGATTTCCTATATCCTCATAATTGGTGCCACGGTGGCGTACTTTATGCTCCGAGGACAGGGACCGTGGGCATTGAATCTGACGCTGTGTATTCTGGTGTTGGCGGTGTTTTGCCGGCTAATGATGGAGCGGACACGCCGTCAGGCTGCGGATGCGGAGAACGAGGAACTGAAAAGCGACCTGCGTAAGCTGACACAGCTATATGCGGAGGAAAAGAAGAAAAACTCAAATAACTAAGCATTTATTAATTATTAAACATTATATTTATGGCAACAACAGCTGATATTAAGAATGGACTTTGCATTAATTTTAACAATGACATTTACTCTATCGTCGAATTCTTGCATGTGAAACCCGGTAAGGGTGCAGCCTTTGTGCGTACGAAGATGCGCAACGTGAAAACGGGGCGTATGTTGGAGAACACTTTCCCCAGCGGTGCTAAGATTGACATTGTGCGCATCGAGCGTCGTCCCTACACTTATCTGTATAAGGAGGGCGATATGCATGTGTTTATGCACACCGAGACCTATGAGCAGATTTATATTCCCGAGACTATTATCAACGCCCCGCAGTTCCTGAAGGATGGTCAGTATGTGGAAGTTACCGTTGAGGCTGGCACTGAGACTCCGCTGATTTGCGAGTTGCCGCCGTTTATCGAGACTGTGGTCACCTATACCGAACCCGGCTTTGCTGGCAACACTGCCACCAACGCTATGAAGGATGCTACGGTGGAGCCTGGTGTGCAGATTCGCGTGCCTCTCTTTATCAAGGAAGGCGAGCGCATCAAGGTGGATACCCGTACGAACGAATACGCTGAGCGTATCAAATAATTGAGTAAGTTAATAGTTAGTGGTAGTGATAGGTGATGAGATTGTTCGCCTATCACTTTTTTTCAAATTGGTAATGAATAGACGTTATCGTTTCTTCAAGCTATGCTGCTATATGGTGCTGATGGCAGTGGTGTTGACCTGGGTCGGCTGTAACCGTAGCGGCAAAAACAATCCTGCTGCCAAGTCGGCAGGGATTGACTATAGTGCTGTGGTGGTGCCGAAGTTTGATGCTGACAGCGCGTATCAATATGTTGCCGACCAGGTGGCTTTCGGCTACCGCACACCAGGCAGCGAGGGGCAGCGTCGCTGTGCTGACTATTTGGCAGGCAAGATGCGTCAATGGTGCGATACGGTGATAGTCCAAAGTTTCACTACAACACTATGGGACAAGCGTGAGGTGCCGGGGAAGAATATTATTGCCTCGATAGAGGGCAGACCGGGTGCGACCAAGAGAGTGTTGCTGGGCGCTCACTGGGACAGCCGTATGTGGGCTGACCATGACCCCGATAAGGCTAACCATCGCAAGCCTTTCGACGGTGCCAACGACGGTGCCAGCGGGGTGGGAGTGCTGATGGAATTGGCACGAGCCATTGCCACACAGCCTTTGGATGTGGCGGTGGACTTCATATTCTTCGACGTGGAAGACCAAGGCGTGCCCGACTGGGCAGACACCTACGAGGAAGACAGCTGGTGCCTAGGGTCGCAATACTGGAGCCGCCATCCGCATGTGCCTTATTATACGGCGGTGTATGGTGTGCTGCTTGACATGGTGGGAACTGAACGGCCCCGCTACACCAAGGAGCAGATTAGTCGCCAATATGCAGGTAATATTATGAATAAGATGTGGACCGCCGCGGATGCGCTGGGATATGGCAGTATTTTTGTCAATAGTGAGACCGACCCCATATTGGACGACCACTATTATGTGAACCGCCTGGCAGGGGTTCCGATGATTGACGTGGTGCAGAACAGCAACGGGTGCAGCTTCTTCAAGTATTGGCATACGATGAATGACAACATGGACCATGTAGACCGCACCAGCCTCAAAACGATAGGTGAGGTGTTGCTGAAACTGTTGTATGGCGACTACGGAGAAAGTAAGAACTAAGAAGTAAGAAATGGGACGCTTGGTACTTATAGTCTGTTTGGCTGCTCTGATGGCTGCGTCGTGTGGCAAGGAGTATATGTGCAGGGTGCCCATAGGCGATGCTACCTGCCAGATTGACCCTAACTCGACAATCTATTCGGGTATTAACAATTGCGATGGGTATGAGTATCTGGTGGGAGGTTATCAAGGCATTGTGGTAGTGCGCACTAGCTGGAACGATTTTGCCGCATACGAGCGTACCTGCCCAGCCGATAGCGGGCGGCTGGAGATGGCACAAGGCTATGGTAACATTATTCTCGAATGCCCCCGTTGCCATTCCCAATTCAATACCTTTGACGATGGTGCCCCTCTTTCCTCAAGCCAAACCCCTTGTTATCTGTATAAATACGGCACCCATTACGACGGGCGTATTCTATACATTAGCAATTATTGAAATTGTGAATTGAAAACTTAATAAATTGAGAATTTGCTGTCTCGCCCAGATGATCCTCAATTATCAATTCCCGAAGATTAGTTCGGCGCAGGAGGTCTCGGTTTCGTACAGTTTGATGGAGTAGAGACGTGTTCCTGCAGGGAAGGCATTCTCAAGAAGGTGTGCGAAATGCAAGAGGAGGTTCTCAGTGGTAGGGGTGAAGTCAACCCAGATGATATGGGCTGCGAAACCTCCTAGCTCATGTTCCGAGATGTTGCCTTTGGTGTTCTGTTTGGGCAGCACTAGCGCATGGTCGAAATGGTCTACGATATGTTGCTGTACAATCTCTTTGATTTGACCGAAGTCGATAACCATGCCGTTGGGAGAGCCTTCGGCAAGGGAAGGCTCTCCTTCGACAGTGACAAATAACTTGTAGGAGTGGCCGTGAATGTTGTGGCACTTGCCCGAATAGGAGGGCAAGGCGTGGGCCATCTCGAAAGTGAAGCGTTTGGTAAGTCGCAACAACATAGACTAGAACATTCCGACAGGGTGAGCCAGCATGGCGCGACCGTTAGTGATGCCCAGCAGTTTGTGGATGTCGTCGCGGTTGATGCCGCCACAAGCCACCGTACCGAGATTGGCAGAGGCGCAGAAGAGGTAGATGTTCTGGCTGATGTAGCCTGCGTCGACAGCAGCATAGAAATCACGGTCTTCAGTGGTTTTGAATAATTTCATACGGTCGTAGTTGGCAACCATGACGATGGATACAGGGGCGATGGCAAAATGTTTCTGTTGGCTGATTTCTTTGCGGTGGTCGCCCTTGACGATAAGCAGGATGCTGTTTTTCTCAGCATTGTAGAGGTATATGCCCTCGCGAGTGAAGAGATAGATGTCGTATTCCTGCACATTGACGGCTGAGGGGGCAACGCGCTTCATCTCGTCGGGACGGTTGTAGCCGTAGGCACTCCAAAGGAGGGAGGAGATGATTTCGATGGGAATGTCCTCTTCGCGCAGGTCGCGGATGGTGCGACGTTCCTTCATGGCATGTAGAAGGGGTGCGTGTAGTCCTTCGTACGACATGGGCAGCTCGATGGTTTCAAGTGCTTCGAGGGGTTTGGCTTCTTCGTTGAAGGTACCGTCGGCAGCAGGAACCCGGTTGTTTTTGTTTGTGTTTTTCTTTTGTGCCTGAGCTCCGCATAAGGCGAGGGTCACCGCGAGGGTGAAGATTAGAATTTTTTTCATTTTAATGATGGATTTATGTTTGACTTGTTTATTTTGTCTAGAACCATTTTCTTAGTGATGCGTACCTTGCTGCCTTTGGCGAGGGTGGGGAGGTCGAACATAAGGTCGGTCATCACGTTCTCCATGATCGAGCGCAGACCGCGGGCTCCCAGCTTGTATGCCACTGCGGTGTCGACGATGGCGTCGAGGGCGGCATTGTCGTAGACCAATTCTACGTCGTCCATCTTGAAGAGAGCCTGGTACTGCTTGGTGAGGGCGTTTTTGGGCTCGGAGAGGATGCGACGAAGGGCATCGTGGTCAAGTGGGTTGAGATAGGTGAGTCGTGGGAAACGGCCTACCAGTTCGGGGATAAGACCGAAATGCTTCAAGTCCATCGGGAGGACATAGCGCAGCATATTGTCGCGGTCGAGGTTCTCGCGGGTGCGGGTGCCGCTGTAGCCGATGACGTTGCTCTTGAGTCGGGAGGCAATATTGCGGTCGATGCCGTCGAAGGCACCGCCGGCAATGAAGAGGATGTTGCGGGTGTTCACCTGTATCATCTGCTGTTCTGGATGCTTTCTGCCTCCGTTGGGCGGTACGTTCACCACGGCACCCTCCAGCAGTTTTAGCAAGGCTTGCTGCACACCCTCGCCCGACACATCGCGTGTGATGGAGGGGTTGTCGCCCTTGCGGGCTATCTTGTCGATTTCGTCAATAAAGACAATGCCTCGTTCAGCGGCGCTGACATCGTAGTCGGCAGCCTGTAGCAGACGCACCAGCACATTCTCAACATCGTCACCCACATAGCCAGCCTCGGTCAGCGTGGTGGCATCGGCGATGCAGAAGGGCACGTCTAGCATGCGTGCTATGGTGCGAGCCAGAAGGGTTTTGCCTGTGCCAGTCTCGCCCACGATGATGATGTTCGACTTCTCGATTTCCACATCGTTCGTGTCGTCGTGTTCAGCGGAGTATTTGAGACGTTTGTAGTGATTGTATACCGCTACGGAGAGAACACGCTTGGCATCCTCCTGTCCGATGACATATTGGTCTAGATAGTTCTTAATTTCCTGAGGTTGGGGAATATGGTTGATGGAGTTTCTGTTGTGAGCTGCCGAACTGCGGCCGAGGTGCTCGGCAACTATCTGTGAAGCCTGCTCAACGCAGCTGTCGCAGATAAAGCCATTCATGCCTGTGAGCAGAAGACGTGTCTCGGACTCGCGTCGTCCGCAGAAGCTACAATGATTCTCAGGAGTGGTTTTCTTAGCCATAGTTAGAGTGAAAAGTTATTTATATCAAAGCGTTTCTATCGGCATCTTGACGAATAAAGATGAACAAAAGCAGTGTGAAGGCTATGAGCGACGAGCCTCCGTAGCTGAAGAAAGGCAGAGGTATGCCTATCACGGGCACAAGCCCCAGCACCATGCCGATATTGATAAAGAAGTGGAAAAACAGGATTGCTGCCACCGAATAGCCGTAGAACCGTGCAAATGTAGAACGCTGGCGTTCGGCCATGGTAACAAGGTGTATCAACAATATTACGTAGGCCGCCAACACCACTATGCTGCCCACAAAGCCCCATTCCTCGCCCACGGTGCAGAAGATAAAGTCGGTTTCCTGTTCCGGCACAAAGTCCGCCTTGGTTATCGTCCCATTGAGGAATCCCTTTCCCACCAGTCCGCCAGAGCCGATGGCTATTTTCGCTTGGTCCACGTTGTAGCCCACGCCTTGGGGGTCTTCTACCTTGCCGAGTAGCACATATATGCGGTCGCGTTGGTGTGACTCCAGCACATGGTCGAAGGCAAAGTCGACAAGCGAAATAAAGAGGCAGCATGCCAAGAAGAACCACAGCGTGTGCCAATAGTTCTTAGATGTGCGTTTCGACAGCCATACAAACAGATACAACAAACATATTGCTAGTACGATGCCCATCAGCACATACTTGTTAACCAACAATGCAGCGACAAATAGGGCAATGCTGAGCACCCCCACAAGCAAGATGTATTGCGACAGGCCTTCGCGGTAGAACGCCAGTAGGAACGCTAGGAACACTAGCGCCGACCCAGTGTCGTGCTGTAGTAGTATCAGCCCTGCGGGCACCGCCGTCAGTATCAGTAGGGTCATTTTGGTGCGCATCAGCGTAATGTCCAAGTCGATGGCACTAATGTATTTGGCAAGTACTAGCGCGGTGGCGAACTTGGCAAATTCCGACGGCTGCAATTTGAAAGCTCCAAAGTCAATCCACGACTGGCCTCCGTTGGTCACCGTACCGATAAACAGTGTTGCCACCAACAGCAGAAGCACCACGCCGTAGATAATGTACGACGCGTTGGAGAAGAAACGAGGTTGGATAAACAGCACACACACAGCCACTACCAAGGCAATACCTATCCACACCAGCTGTTTTCCGTGCTGGGCTGCAAAGTCGAATACATTGGAGTGTGTTTCGTTGTAGCAGGCGGCATAGATGTTCACCCAGCCAAACACAACCAGCCCCAGATACAGCCCGATGACCAGCCAGTCAAAACGTTTTCTTTCTGATGTTGCTAATGTTGCCACTGTTCTATTCCTTTTTCTAGTATAACTAGTATGTCTAGTATTCTTAGAGATAGTGTTTTATCTTCTTTTGGGTTTCTTTACTCTTCGAGTTAGCGGTAGTTTCTGGCAGGGGTTCACGTCGGTGTAGTATTTCTCAAACTCCTTGCGCTTCACTTCGCCGTTGATATACTTTTCGATAATCAGACTAGCGATAGGTGCTGCCCATGTGCCGCCGCCGCCCTGTGCGTTCTCTACGTATACTGCCACCGCTATCTTCGGGTTGTCCCTCGGCGCAAAAGCGATAAACACAGAGTGGTCGTTGCCGTAGTTCTCAGCAGTGCCCGTCTTGCCACATACGTCCAACCCTGGTACATCGGCCTTATGTGCTGTGCCCCCAGCCCCGTGCACTACGTCGTACATTCCCCGTGCCGCAATGTCGAAATACTGCCGCTCAATGCCTGTCTCGTGCTTTTCGTAGAATTCGGGATTCTTTGTCGAGTCGGGTCCGTAGTAGCGTACCAAGTGAGGGGTATAGTAATACCCGCGGTTAGCAACGATACAGGCAAGGTTCGCCATCTGCAGGGGTACTACCTCCACCTCGCCTTGTCCGATGCTGTTAGAATAGATAGTGATAAAGGACCAGCGGTTCTTACCATACCACTTGTTGTAGAATGCTGTGTCGGGAATCTTGCCCCCCTTCACGTCGGGTAGGTCTATTCCCAGAGGGCTGCCGAAGCCGAAGCGCATCATATAATCGTGCCATACGGTTAATCCATACTGGCTGTCCTTGGCGGCGTTTTTGTACTTGCCCTGTTGTATCACGCGGCGGTAGGTATAGTAGAAATAGGGGTTGCACGACATCTTAATCGCCTCCTGTACGCTGCGTGCGCTAGGGTGGCCGTGACAGCCGATAATCTTGTCGCACACAAAGCCGGTCGTTGGGGTGATGACACCGAGATGCAATGCTACCATTGCCTGTGCTACCTTGAAAATCGAACCAGGAGGGTACTGTGCCTGTAGTGCGCGGTTGAACAATGGCTTTGCGATATCTCCATTCAGTCGGGTGAAATTCTCACCCCTGATGGGACCCACCAAAAGGTTAGGGTCGTAGCAGGGTGCCGACAGGAGTGTCAGCACCTCACCTGTTGAAGGCTCTATTGCCACAATACAGCCTCGTTTGTTCGCCATCACCCGTTCGGCATACTCTTGTAGTTCTGCATCGATGGTGGTATATAGGTTCATGCCTTCTAGCGGCAGTGTGTCCATCTGGCCGTGCATATAGGGACCTATCTCGCGGTTGTGTACATCTACATGCATAATTTTCTTCCCCTTCAATCCGCGCAACTCATTCTCATACGATTTCTCTAATCCGCTTTTGCCTATATAGTCGCCCCGCTTGTAGTAGGGGTCTTTCTCCAAATCCTTTTCGTTAACTTCGCCCACATATCCCAGCACATGCGCCGCTATCGGCTTGCCGTACAGTCGCAGCGTCCTCTTCGACACATAGAAGCCCTTGAACCTGTAAAGCAGGTTCTCCCACCGTCCAAAATCCTCCTTCGAAATCTGCTTCATGAAAATCGATGCAGAGTAGGGCGAATACTTATAGGCCTTCTCCATCCGCTCGTCAAACGACTCCCGAGTGATGCCTATCGCTTGGCAGAAATAGTTCGTGTCCAAATCCTTCACCATGCGGGGGATCACCATCAGGTCGTACACTGCCTCGTTATACACTAACAACTCCCCGTTGCGGTCGTACATCAGTCCCCGGGCGGGGTACTGAGTCACATTGCGCAATGACTGATTCTTTGCTTTCTCCTTATATTCCTTGTCAAACAGCTGCAACATCGACAGTCGGAGCACAAATAGTGCACCGACAACGAGAAAGATAACTTTCACTATTCCACTGCGATTGCTATATTGGTTTGACATTTTGTAGCCTATTAATCAAGCTGCAAAGATACAACTTTTTCTCCGATTGTAATAATTCAGTTTTTGTTTTTATGTATTGTACTAGTAAAATAAATATGAAAAAAGGGCAAGCCGTCGTGGCCTGCCCTTATGATTAAGTGGTTATGGTTCTTATAGAGCGCGGGTGAAAACCAGCGGGAAAGCGTAGGTGTTGTCCTCGTCACCCTCGTCGGCGATATGCAGCACGATGGTGATGGCATCAGTAGTGTTGTCGTAGGTGAAGGGAATCTGGCATGTGGAGGGTTCGCCGTCCTCGTCAAAAGCGTTGGCAGTGAGGGCACCAGTCTGAGTGGTGGGGTCGTAGGTGTAGGCGAAGTTCATGTTAGACACTTCCTGCAGACCGTATTCGTCACCGTCAGCCATCAAGTCAAAAGCAATGACGTTCTCGGGGAAAGAGAGGTGGGCGTAGCTGGAGTCGAAGCTGAGACCGAAGGCGAAGTTCAGGATAATGCCATCGATGCTGTCGCAACCAAGGTCACCAAACGAAATGGTGTCGTTCATCACGTAGGTCCAGTTGGTACCGATCAGGTCGGCAGCGCTCTTGACCATCACATTTTCGTTAATGTCGTTGCCACCATTGATGGGGACGATTTGTTCTTCTTTCTGACAAGCGGTCATTCCAAGCAGCAGGGCTGCGGCGATAAGCAAAATTTGTTTTTTCATTTTTTGATTGTTTAAATTGATATGTGATTAATTTTTGTTTCGTGTATAAGAACGTATGTTTCGTGCTAAAAACTACAACCGAGGGGGATTTTAACGTTTATTAACGCCTGGTTTGTTCTAATTGCATTTGGTATATAACATTCCCATCTTCGCTGTCAGTCCGTGAGATAATCATGGTCGAGGAGGTGAGCCACACAATGCTCCAGCAGTCGCCGCTCATGTCTGACAGGTCGCAGCAGAATTGCCCATTCGACAGTTCCCAATTGCCGCTTTCCGATGGCGTAGAGGCCAAACCAACAGTACGAGTGGCAGTGCCGTCTGAATAGAAATTGTAATATATGCTATTCCCATTGTCTTCGGGGATATATTGTGTGACAACGTTCAGGTAGTTGAGATTCTCGTCTAGGGAATATTCGGTGAGGCATGTGTATTGCCATGTGCCGATGACCGTGGCAGGGGTTAGGGTGGTTAGATCGAGAATAAGAAAAGGATTGTCGTCATAGTCGGAGCCGGCATGTATGGAACCACACAGCGTTGCAGAATCGCCAATGGAATAACCTTCCAATTCGTTGTCGGTGATTAGGACGCTGTTGTTGCGTACCAGTATGAGGGTGCTGTCTTCATTTATACGCAATGCCAGCACAACACCGGGCAGAGGTATACTGTCGAACGACGGCATATTGGCATATACTACTACACCGCTATAACAGGTCGCTTCCTCATCGGTGAGTGGCGCGTTAGCGTATGCCCTGCCGCTCCATACGCCCGTAATACGGTCGTAGGTGACGTTGACAGTCTTGCCTGCCTGCTCCATCTTACGCATCCAAGCTTTTATTTCCGTGCGGCTGGTGGTGGTAATAGTGGTAGGGGTGGTGCCCTCTTTGGAGTGCATCAGACTCTTGCTTGCGTAAAGGTCTGACGGTTGGGAAAGGAGGTTGTGGAATGTCACCGACTTGCCATCTTCTGCATAGCTGCAGAATTGGTCGAGTAGCACGTCCCAGTCTGATTCGCTTTTCACCGTTGTGCTGCTCTCGTAGTTGTCGATGGTATAGACTATCATACAGGTCTGACCTGTGTCGATGGGGTCGGTCTTGTCTATCTTATTGCAAGCCGTGGCACAGAGCATGGCGGCAATGATGAATAAGAATTGTATGCGTTTCATTTTATTATTGTGTTTGATGGTCATTTATTGTTTCTTTTCTTTGTTTTGGTGTGCTTGTGCGAGTCGAAGGCGTTGAGCTGGTAGTCGAGCAGAGCCTCGTATTGTGCCTGTGTGTCCAAACGGTAGAACGCTACCGTGCGGCGGTCGTGAGATACAATTACCTTGCAGACAGGCTTGCCCGTCCACCCAATACGCTTTACGGGGTTGTTGGCATCACCAAGCCACGAGGTGGAGCCTTCGGTGGATTGCACCTTAAACTCTTTCATCAGTTGCTGCCATGCCGACTCGTTTTTTGCCACTATCAGCACTACGTCGACACGCACGCTATCCGCTAGACGGAAACCGCTGACTTGGGCCACATCGAGCTCTTGCCGTGAGGCATATCGCTCGTAGAGGTGGCTCTGGGCGGCAGCCATCAGTGGTAGTATCAACAATATTATTGTTACTATTTTTTTCATATCATCTCAGTTATTAGCATATCGGCGGCCAAGTCGACCCACTGTGCATCGCTGATGCCTGTTCGATTGCAGCATACCGCTATGTAGTCGTCGTGGTGTTGGGGGAGAAGTACGGGAAGGGTGGTTGCGCTTAAGGCACCGATGCACATCATGGCCACAACGCCATTGCGAATATGTACGCGGCGACGTGCCCATGCAGGGTATTCTTGTGCCAACCGATGAGCCATCCCGCTGGCTTCTGCCTCTTTCCAAAGCCTGTCGAAATCTTGGTTGTTCATAATATCATTTTTTTTCTTAGTTTCTCTTTTATTCTTATTAGTCGCACACTTACATTCTTCTCTGTCATGTTTACGGCATTTCCAATCTCTTCGTAGCTGTAGCCTTCTAGCTGCATTCTCACAATGGTGCGGTCGGGTTCGTCGAGCAATGCTATCTGTTCGTGCAGTTCGTTGATAAGGGTTTTGTCCTCAGCAGTGGTGTCGTAGTCGTCTGGCAGTGGGTCGGTTTGTGGTGTACGACGGAGGCTGTCGATGATTGCGTTGCGTGCAATTTTCCATACGAGTGCAGCCTGCTGAATACTGGGTAGTGATAATAGTTTGTCGCTAGCCTTCCATATAGCGATGGATGCTTCTTGAAGCATGTCGTCTACTTCCAATCCCTTACCGACGTAATGTCGGCACAGGGAAAAGAGCAGTCCACGATAGCGGTGGAGCAGTGCGTCGAATGGTTCTTGAGGCCTCATACAACTATAATAACGTAAAATGAGGGCAAAAAACTACACAATGTTAAAAAATATTTGAGGCGAGTGACTCGCGGATACCTACTGTGTAGGGCATAACTGATTGAATTCTAATCGGCATAGTGTGGTAGTAGTCGAGCTGATCCTGCAGTATGTGTTGCAGATATTTCTCGATTTGTGCTGCCTGTGGCAGGCAACCGGCCAAACCAAACGCTTGGCCTATCTCTTTTATCAGCGTGGGGTCTTGCAGGTTGTGTAGGGGTATCTCGTCGAGGGTTTTGGTAAGCACCTGGGATGCTTGCGACATCATGTCATGGTCACTAAGGTTGTGGGCAAGCAGCACTATGTCGCGCCAGTATTGTTCGAGGAATTTGCAGCCAGTCTCATCGATGTATACTCCCTCGAGCGAATGCCACCGCAACGACTGCATGGCATGGTGGTAGAATGGCTTCATCGCCACGCTGTCGCACGGCTCCTGCATTAGGCGGTAGGCGTTTCCTTCCAATTGTAGCCGTTGAGGGAATAGATGGCTGTATTGTTTGTAGGCGTAGTGGGTGAAATAGACTGGGCGGTCTAGTGCTATACTCTCACTCAGGAGGTTGACAAAGTTTTTAGTCCCCATTAGGTTGACGTTCTCCACACGTATGTCGGTGCGTTCATGTTCCACGGTCTGTAGGTACCAGAGCGGGAAGGTGTCGTTGTCGCCGTAGGTGAAGAGTACTGTGCCACGCTCGTCGCTGTCGCACGAGTTGAGTATGTTGGCTGCCGCATCGCGTGCAATATATCGGCTGCTGCGGTCATGGTCGTCCCAGTTCTGGAAGGCCATAAGCAAAGGGATTGCGAGAAGAAAAAAATTGCAAATTGAAAATTGCAAATTGAAAATTGGCAGCAACTTTTTAGTTTTCAAAATGAATCCTTCTGCGCCAAAAGCAATGAAGATACAGAAGGCGTAGAAACTGAGAATATATGCGTAGTCGCGTTCACGGGGCTCGTAGCAGGGGTGGTTGAGGTATATGTTGAGGATGATGCCTCCCATGAGGAATAGTGTGAGTACCATCCAGAAGGCTTTGCGCCGGCGTGCGAGAGTTATGGCACCGAAAATCCCAAGTAGTAGTGGCAGCATATAGTAGATGTTATGCCCCCGAGTAGGCAGACTGAGAGGTGGCTTTGCCGATGTGCCCACCAGCAGTCGGTCGATGGGCGGCACACCTGTCAAAAACTGTCCGTTCTGTGGCGAGCCATAGCCCTGTCGGTCGTTGTAGCGGCCCGAGAAGTTCCACATCAGGTAGCGCAAATACATATAGCTGAGTTGGTAGGAGAAGTAGTATTGCATGTTGCCAACCAACGAGGTGTCTCCTCCACACCAGCTGGCGGCATATTCGGCGTCGTGTTCGCGGTGTCGCCACATGCGGGGGTAGAGTGGTGCCTTTTCGTATTGGTCGCGCGTCAGGTAGCTTTTAAACGATGCCACCGTGCTAGGGTTGCCCTCGTTGATAGGAGTGTCGGCAGCAGCACGTATGGGGATGATGAGGTAGGAAGAGAGACCGATGATGAAGAAAACTAAAAGGTAAAAGCTAAAAACTAAAAGGTTAGAAGCTGTCAGCTTTTTAGTTTTTTGTTTACAGTTTTTAGTTTTAAAGATAAAGAGGAGCAGCACTGCAGGCAGAGTGAGCAGTGTGAGCAGATGTGTGCACGCGCCCAAGCCTAGCAGCAAGGCGACCAGCATTAGCCACCGCTGTGCTTGGGTGTGGTCGGATGTGTGATACCATCGCAGCATTGCCCACACGATGACGGAGGCAATGAGCATGGCGAGACTGTACACCTCGCTCTCCACCGCGGAGAACCATGCGGTGTCGCAAAAAAGGTAGCATAGGCTGCCCAACGCGGCGGCAAAGCGATGGTTGCTGATATGTGGTTGGCTGTGAGCAGCGGAGAACCGCTGCAATAGTCTTATGGTCCAATATAGGAACATCACGGTGCAGCCTCCCGCTACGGCGGAAAGGGCATTGCTCCACCACGCCACAGCCGCAGCGTTACCCCCTGCCAATAAGGTAAATAGGTGTGCCAGCAGCTGGTAGAAAGGCGCTCCTGGAGGGTGCCCCACCTGCAGTTGATACGACACAGCGATAAACTCGCCACAGTCCCAGAAACTAGTGGTGGGTTCAAGGGTAATTAAGTAGACGGCTGTCGCGCCTACCGCCAACATCCAACCAATCCAGGTGTCGGCATGGGCTACCAGTTGACGACGGACTTGTTGAAGATGTCCTCGCATAGTTCGGAAACAATTTCGCTCACCAACCCCTGCTCCACAGACGAGAAGTCGCGCTCGGCGCTGTAGTCCTTAAAGCGTGAGAAACTCTGGTCAAAATCGGTCTTGGGGTCGAAGCGGTTGGTAAAACTAACCTTGATGGTGATAGTGAAACGGTTGGTCGCAACATTGTCGTCGCTGCCAATGGACGATGCGCGGGTGCTGTAGTCGGTAATCTCGCCTGTGATTTGCAAGTCGCCGTCGTCGCTGATAACGTTGAGGCTGGTCTGTGAGGAGAACATGCGCTGCAGTTCGTCATAGAGGTTCTGACTCAACTGGGGATTGACCGTCGAGGCGAAGTTGGGAAACTGCTTGATAGATATAGTTTTTGCCTCGGGTGGGATAGAGGCACCCGTAAAGGAGTAGCCACCCGAGCAGCCTGCCAACAATAGCACCAAACCACAACAGAGTATATGCCTTAGTGTTCTCAAAAACTTTTTAGTTTTTTAGTTTCTACCTTTTAGTTTTCACACGTTCTGCGAGTCGTTGTCGATGTGCAGCTCGTCCTCCAGCAGCCAAAGCATATACGACGACTGCTGCTCCATATAGTTCAGTATGTCGATGCGCTGATGCAGGTCGTTGATTTTGGAAATCTCGGCGACAATCTCGTCAATCTTTATTTTTATGTTGTTATCCATATTGTTAGAGTTAAAAATGATATAGCGGCAGTGCCCTTTTTCATCTGCAAAAATACAACTTCTTTGTGAAATAAAAACTTTTAGTTCTTACTTTTTAGTTTTTAGTTTAAAAAAAGTGCGTATCTTTGCATCGAAAATGACCCGTATAGAGTATTGGATTAAGGCACAGACGCAGTATGGTGTACACTCGCCCTTTGTGTTCGAGATGTACCGCAAGGTGCTTTTTGCCCATGTCGACGCTGCTGCCTACCAGGCGTGGGCCGACCAGCTGCCTGCCAGTTTGACCTCCGACCGTAAGTGCAGACGCTATCTCGAAACGGTGTACAAGATGCAGGACTATTACCGCCTGCGGACAATCTGTTTCGACAGCGACGAAGCGGTATTAGAGGGAGGTCGTGAGGGGCTGGAAGGAGTGAAAGTGGTGTGCCGTCCACATCACTGCCGCGCAAGGGAACTACGGTGGATGGCGCAGCAGGGCAATGCCAAGTACCATGTTAGTATCGACCTGTTCGATGTGGGGGTGCTGCTGACCAATCCGAAACTGCACCGACAACATTTTGTATTGAAATAACATTCTATCTATAAACCATTACTCATGACAAACAAACTAATAATATGGATAGGTTGCTGCATAGCGCTATTGCTGGCAGTCTCTTGTGGCAACCGCAACGACGAACCCCCCAAGCCTCAGGCATATTTGCGTATCGACATGCCCCCACATGCCTACACCTTGTGCGACACATCAGCGCTCCCCTTCACTTTCGAGCATTCCAACTTGGCTCAGATTGATTGGAAGAAGGCAAAGCACGGCGAGCAGTGGTTCACACTCAACTACCCCAAGTACAAAGGCTTTGTGTTCTTGACCTACAAACACATCGGCGGTGCCAAAGAACTCCGTGCGCAGGTGGACACTTCCTACCAGTTCGTAGAAGGGCACTTCTCTTTCACCTCTGGAATAGATGAGAATAAGTTCGTGGACCGTCCTCACAAGCTCTACGGCACCACCTACCATCTCAAAGGGCAGAATGTGGCTAGCACCTATCAGTTTTGGGTCACCGACAGCACTTCGCATTTCTTGCGGGGCGCCTTATATATCGACTGCACGCCTAACAACGACTCCCTGTCACCGGTGCTGACCTACATACAGGAGGATATGAACCATCTTATTGAGTCGGTGCGATGGAGATAAGGCGTTTTCTGACCCTCGTGGTAGCCCTCCTGCTGGGCGTAGGTGTGTATGCGCAGTCGTTCACCGAACAAGAGGTTGGGTTGAGAATTGTGAGAGAACCCGCTCGCGACACCATGCTTCTAGCCGGCACACTGACCATGCCCACAAAAGTGCGTGGGAAGGTGCCTGCTGTGATACTCATCACCGGCTCGGGAGCCCAAAACCGCGACGAGGAGCTGATGGGGCACCGCCCGTTTAAGGTGATAGCTGAGTATCTGTCGACACGGGGCTATGCCGTGCTGCGGTGCGACGACCGCGGAGTGGGCGGCTCGACGGGCGACATGGTGCACGCCACCACGCTCGACTTTGCCTCCGACGTGGAGCATCAGCTGATGTACTTGCAATCCCCCCGGTCTAACCTGAACATCGACCCCAAGCACATATTCCTTTTCGGGCACAGCGAGGGGGCTACGGTGGCGGCCATAGTGGCTGCTAGAAATGGTCTCACTCCCAACCCCGTGGCAGGCGTGGCGATGCTGGGTGGCGCGGGAGTCGACGGCAAGACAATACTACTTCAACAAAACAAGGCACTATTCCGCCTGCGAGGTGTGGCTGACAGCCTTATCGAGAGGCGGCTGGCATGTATGCGCGAGCTGTTTAACGTCTGCGACACCATCTTCCTCGGCAAGGATGCCGACACGGTGAAGGCCCTCAACCTGGCATTCCGACCCCTGTTTAAGAAACACAGCGAAGGGCTCACCAAAGAGCAGAAACAGCAGATAGGGCTCACCAGCGGCGAATGCTACGGTTGGGCACTATCGGCAGCCACCCCGTGGATGCGCACCTTCCTGACCTTGAACCCTGCCGACTATATCGCCCAAATGCGCTGCCCGCTGCTTGCCCTCGGGGGCGAAATGGACTGCCAGGTGCTCACCGAGGAAAACTTTGAGGCGATTGCCGAGGTCTGCCAACGAAACAACATTCCCTACGACGTCACCCTGCTGGCAGGCATCAACCACCTGGGACAAATGTGCGAAACTGGCTCAGTGGATGAATACGCCACCCTCGGCCAAGCCCCCGACGACATGGTGTTGGAGACCCTTGTCAACTGGCTCGACTCTATCGTAAAGCCAAAGTAATGAGGATTGAGTTTAATCCACTCCCCACCTCCCGGTCCTTAGTCGGGTTTGTTAGTGGTGGGGGCGATCTTTGTGAATGCTTGAATGTATTAATACTTGAGTCACTACCGCGGTTAAAATACTCAAACAGCCAAGCAATCAACTTCGTAGCCCTTAATTCATACTTCTTACATCCCTTCGCCCTCCCTTCGCCTCCAAAAGCGAAGGCAGAGCGAAGGCAAAGCGAAGGCACTTCGGGGAAACAAGTCCAAGAGTGGCCCCTTCTTTCGACCGTTTCCGACTGCAAAGATAGCGCGGAATAACGACATGGCAAACTTTTATGAGCAGAAAAATGACACTTTCCCCTCTTTTTCGCAAAAGAGGCTCTCTTTGGTTGCAAAAGAGGCTCTCTTTGGTTATACCCAAATCGCTCGTGATGCCGACTTTTCAACGATAATAAAAAGCCCTGCCACTATGCGCAGGGGAATTTTTTTGTTTTTGAGAGCTTTGTGATGCTATTGGCTGTATATTAAGTACTTGGTGGATATGGTGGAAAATAAATTTGTCTATATCAATTATTTTCCTTATCTTTGCAAAATCAAAAAGTAAAGTATTAATATTTAAAATATTGGATATGTCGAAGTTACTCCTTTTAGGCGACGAAGCAATCGCTCAAGCCTTTATTGATGCGGGCGGCAGTGCCATTAACAGCTACCCTGGCACCCCCTCCACGCAGATTACCGAATATGTGATTAAATCGAAAGAGGCTGCCCAGAAGGGCATCCGCGCCAACTGGTGCGCCAACGAGAAGACCGCCCTCGAGGCCTCGATTGGCGTGGCATACGCCGGCAAACGTGCCATGACCTGCATGAAGCATGTGGGTTTGAATGTGTGTGGCGACCCCTTTATGAATGCCTCTATCATCGGCACCAAGGGCGTCATCATCGTGGTGGCTGACGACCCCAGCATGTTCTCTTCGCAGGACGAGCAGGACAGCCGCTTCTATGGCCACTGGGCCATGATTCCCATGCTGGAACCCAGCAACCAGCAGGAGGCCTACGATATGGTCTTCTTCGGCTACGAGTTGAGCGAGAAGATGGGCACCCCCATCCTCATGCGCATCCCCACCCGTCTGGCACACAGCCGCGCCGGTGTGGAGCGTCGCGAGCCGCTGCCTCAGAACCCCATCAGCTACCCCACCGACCCCAAGACGTTTGTGTTGCTGCCCGCCAATGCCAAGGTGCTGTATCGCGACCTGATTGACAAGCAGCCTAAGTTTGAGGAATCCTCCGAAAAGAGCGGTTTCAACCAGTATATCCCTGGTACCGACAAGAGCCGCGGTATTGTTACCACCGGTATCGCCTACAACTACCTGCTGGAGAATTTCCCCGGCGGCAAATGCCCCTATCCTGTGGTGAAGATTACCCAATATCCTCTGCCCACCGCTATGCTCGGCAAGCTGTATGATGAGTGCGACGAGATTTTGGTGCTCGAAGACGGCCAGCCTTTCGTCGAGGAGCAGATTAAGGGATGCCTGGGCAAGGGCAAACCCGTGCACGGTCGTTTGGACGAGGTGATTCGTCGCGACGGCGAGTTGAACGCTGAGAAGGTTGCCAAGGCTTTGGGTATGGATGTTGCCAACGGTCCCGCAGTGCCCGAGGTGGTCACCAACCGTCCTCCCGCCCTGTGCGTCGGCTGCCCCCATATCGACAGCTACACCGCATTGGTCGACGTGATGAAGAAGTACGAGCATGGCCGCGTGTTTGGCGACATCGGCTGCTACACCCTCGGCTTCAACATGGGCGCATTGAACACCACTGTCTGCATGGGTGCTTCTATCACCATGGCAAAGGGTGCTGCCGAAATGGGCATCTTCCCCTCGGTGGCAGTTATCGGCGACGGCACGTTTGGCCACAGCGGCATGACCGGTCTGCTTGACTGCGTGAACGAGAAGGCTAACGTCATCGTGATGATTCTCGACAACGACATCACCGCTATGACCGGCGGCCAGCCCTCGAGCGCGAACATGAAGCTGTTCAACATCTGCAAGGGCCTCGGCGTTGACCCCGACCACATCCGTCATATCGTTCCTCTGCCCAAGAACCACGACGAGTTTGTCAAGATTCTGGAAGAGGAGATTGCCTACGACGGCGTGAGCGTCATCATCCCGCAGCGCGTCTGCATCGTTGAGAACAAAAAGCGCATTGCAGCCAAGAAATAAATTTTCAGAATAGTCCGACTGGTCTGACAAGTCTGACTGGTCAGACCAGTCGGACACAAAAAAGAACACAACAATGAAAAAAGACATCATACTTTGTGGCGTAGGCGGCGACGGTATCGTCTCCGTAGCCAAAATTATTAGCGACGCAGCCCTCAACCTGGGCATGTATGTCAAGCAGAGCGAAATCCACGGTATGTCGCAGCGCGGCGGCTCGGTGTTCAGCCACCTCCGCAT
>JAFWQP010000079.1 GCA_017509045.1 Bacteroidales bacterium | reverse complement strand
CGTTCGTAGCCCATGTTCTTCAAGCGCTGCACGAACATCTGCATATCGCCGTACTTCTGGCGGGAGAAGATGTCATGGATGGCGAAGGTGCCGCCTTTCTTCAACACGCGGAGCGTTTCCATCAGGACTTCCTGACGGTTACAGCTGGGAATATTGTGATACACATAGTTGCTGCACACCGCATCGAAGGTCTCATCGGCGAAGTCGAGTTTCAAGGCATCCCCTTTCGCAAAGGAAGTGTTTGTCACGCCTTCGGCTTTGGCGTTCTCTTCGCAAAGGGTCTTGCTGAAAGAGGAATACTCCACTCCCCACCGGTCGATACCGATCATCCTCGCCTGCGGGTTGCGCATGGCGACGGCAATAGTCAGCGCGCCGCTTCCGCAGCCCACATCGAGGCCGCAGCCTCCGTCGGGCAGCACGACTTTGGCGGCAACGCCATCGATAATCTGACGCGACATCTGCCGTTTGCCGTCATAGGAGAATGCACGGTACATCAGCACCATCCACACGGCGGCCAACAGCAAAACGACGGTTCCGGTAAGGAATATAACCGTCAGTATGGTTTTCAGTGTTCCTGCCGCAAGCAGTCCGCTCACGCCGAAAACAAGGAACATCATCAGACATACGGCACATCCCGCCGCTGTTCCCCATATCATGCCTTTCGGCATCCAGTTTTTATAGTTGGTTTTCTTTTTCATCATTTGAATATTAGATACCTTGGTACACGCTTTTTATACTCACGATAGTCATCCCCGAAAGTTTTCTCGCAATATTGTTCCTCTCCTAGTATGGTGCCGTGCATGGCCCACACATAGGGAAGGAGGACCAAAAGCAGCCACAAGGAGGCGCAGGATATTGCTATACCGAGAAATCCTATGGTAAAAACAACGTACATCGGGTTGCGGGAATATCGATAGATGCCTTTAGTGATGAGCTTGTCGCGGTCGGCGGTACAATATGACCAGAAAGACCATACAAACAGCGCCAACGCGAAGACATATACGATACCGCCTACAGCGAACCATACCGTTCCACACTTAAACGGCACGAATACGGCCACGGCGATAAAAAACATCTGGAACATGCTGTTGAACATTGCGAAACGTTTTGTACGGGCATCGTACCACGAAGTGTCTACGGCTCGTTTACCACCTTCCTTAAAAATGGACATACAGACCATCTGCAATAATATCATTCCCACGGCGGGAATCCATGCACCCAATAATGTGGGACGGAAAGTTGTGAAAAAATCAATCATAGTGAATGTGTCTATTACTTGTTTAATGCTACTGTATCGCTACATTTGTTATTTTGGGTTACGTCTACCATTTGTAAACCGCCAGCCGATTGTTCAAAAACGGCAGGAAGAACGCAAAAAGCTTTGCTCGGAACGAGTGCTTCCGCATCTCCACGTTATAGCTCTGTTCCGACAGCATTGTCAACCGTGGCTCCAGGTCAAGGTATTCCTTGCCCGATTTTGTTCCCCACTGAAACTGGGCGTTAGTGTACTTCACCGCATCGTGGTGCTTGGTGTTTTTGGCCATAATCGGATGGTGGAGTTCCGCAAGCAAATAGCCATGCTCAAACGAGTCGCACAGCATTTTGAGACAGGTGGTCACCTGCTCTTTCGTGAAATATTCCAACACCCCCTCCATGACCACAATAGTGGTGGAGCGTTGGGGCAAATCCTTTGTCCATGCCGATTCAAAAGCACTTCCTTCCTTCATCACACAACGGTCACGATCTTTGTATATCTTACGGCGAACAGCCAGAATGTCGGGTAAGTCGACATCAAACCATGTGATTTTCCCATTGTCTACCTGCACAAACTTGTCGTCGAATCCGCATCCCAGATTGATGCACAAAGCGTCGGGGTATTGCTTGATGAGTTTCTCCAGCTCGTTCTTGTACATGATGGTGCGTGCCACCACACCCTCATGCGACATAAACGGGTCGTACTTGCTCACGTCAACCCCTAATGAGTCGATGATTTCTTTCGCCTTAAAATCTTTTATTCTGGCGTTTGGACGATTGGTCTCGCTGGCACGGATGGCCAATGTTATCAATGCTGTTTCTTGAATGTCACCTATTTTCAAATTCATATTATAATGTCGTTGATGTTCTAAAATGTGTTTTAAAGGTTCCACCCCAGGGCGCCTTGCTGCAGGTCTTGCATCTTCTTGTAGAAGCCTCCCGAGGCGGTGAGGTCGGCGGGGGTGCCACATTCAGCGACACGGCCCTCTTTCAGTACGACAATCTTGTCGGCACTGGCGACGGTACGCATGCGGTGGGCAATGATGATGACGGTCTTGTCCTTGACCAGGCGCGACAGCGACTCCTGGATGAAGGTCTCGTTCTCGACGTCGAGCGACGCGGTAGCCTCGTCGAGCAGGATGATGGGGGCATCCTTGAGGAAGGCGCGGGCAATGGAGATTCGCTGCCGTTCGCCGCCGGAGAGTTCGCTTCCGTTCTCACCGATAAGGCTGTTCCAGCCGTCTGGCATTTTCTCGGCAAAGGCGTCGACATGTGCCAGACGGGCAGCGGCGATGACCTCCTCGTCGGTGGCATCCTTGCGGCCGATGCGGATGTTCTCCAATACGGTGTTGTTGAAGAGCGTGACATCCTGGAAGACGATAGAATAGAGGCTCATTAGCGTCTCGGGGTCAATCTTCGAGATGTCCATCCCACCGACGGTGATGGTACCGGAGGGAATGTCCCAGAAGCGGGAAGCCAGTCGTGAGACGGTTGTTTTGCCGGAGCCTGATGGACCGATGAGTGCCGTAACCTCGCCCTGCCGGGCGGTGAAGGAGACGCCGTCGAGCACGGTCTCAGAGGTGTCGTAGGCAAAACGGACATCCTTGAACTCGACATCGAAACCTTTGTTGGAGAGCGATTCCACGCCTCGCTGCTCCTCGTGGCAAAGGATTTCATCCATACGCTCGCACTGGACACCCAACGAGACGACGGCGCCGAGGTTGATGAGGGAGCCGGACATGGGGTCGTAGAGACGGGAAGCCACCAGCAAGAACATGAAAAGAGTGAGCACATTGAGACCTCCTGCCGCCAGCAGGTAGGCACCCGTGAGGGCCACAGTGGCGATGCCCAGCTTGAGGACCATCTGGCCGCTCACCACAAAATAGGCAACGCCCAATTCGGCTTCTATGGCGCGTCTCTCGACGAGGTCGATGCGGGGGAAGAGGTCATCGAGATATTTCTTCTCGGCATCGTTGGCGCGGATGTCCTGAAATGCCTCCAACCCCTCTTGGATATGATCGGCGAGGTCCACCTTGGCCTGAACGTTGCGGCGGTTGTAGCGGTTCTGGAACTTGGCGGAGAAGAGGACGATGGCGATGGCTATCGGGATGACCCAGACGGCTGCGAGAGCCATGCGCCAATCAAAGAAGAAGAGGCTGATGCCGATAAGGGTGGTGGAAATCATCGAGCCGATAAGTTCCGGCACCCAATGCGAAGTGCCCGTCTCAATGGTGGCGGCGTCGGCCATGATGGTGCTGGTGAGGTCGGCGAGTTTTTTTTTGCCGAAGAAAGAAAGCGGCAGACGGCGCAGTTTTTCGGCCAAAGCGATACGGCGGCGACCGCTTTCGAGATAGACGGAGGTGAACTGCTTGTTGTATTTGACGAACTCCATTGATGCTATTGCCACGAGGCAGAGTGCGATTTTCCACACATAGCTCCAGGTGTCCAGCGTGTTGCCTTCCATCAGGTCTTTCGCCAGAAAGAAGAGAAGTCCGACGGGCAGCATAAGGACGATGTCCATCCCCGCGCTAGCCAGACATGATTTCACGAGGTCGCGAGCGCCCTGCTGCGAGAGGGCATATTTATGACGTAGTGTACCGATGATGCTCATTTGATGTTCCATTTAACAGATTCCACATATTGTTTCCACATAGCGGCATACTTGCCCTCCTTGGCGAGCAGTTGGCTGTGCGTCCCCTGCTCGGCGATGCGCCCCTCTTCAAGCACATAGATGCAGTCGGCACCCGTTACCGAGGAAAGGCGGTGTGCCACCATCACAAGGGTCTTGCCGCTTTCGGCCATCCGCGAGAAGGCTTGTTGGACGCGCGTCTCGTTGTCGGGGTCGGCAAAGGCTGTTGCCTCGTCGAGGATGACGATGGGCGTGCCTTTGAGCATCACGCGGGCAATGGCCACACGCTGCTGCTCGCCGCCGGAGAGATAGGTTCCCTTGGTGCCGATGACGGTGTCGATCCCCTGCGGCAGCTTGGCGAGGATGTCGTCGCACTGGGCTTGGTGCAGGGCTTCCAGCACCTCTTCGCGCGAGGCATTGGGCCGTCCCAAGCGGACATTCTCCAGAATGCTGGTCTTCAGCAGACGGCTGTCCTGGAATACGAAGGAGATACGGTTCATCAAATCCTGTTTTCGGATATGGCGGATATCCACGCCACCCAGCGCGATGGAACCTTCCGTGACATCGAAGAAGCGGGCCATCAAGCTGGCCGTAGTGGTCTTGCCGCCACCTGAAGGTCCCACAAAGGCAATCTTCTGTCCGGGTTCCACTTTCAGCGAGATGCCGTCCACGGCAAAGCGGGTGGCACCGGGGTAGCGGAAGCGGACATTCGAGAGTTCCATCTCGTTGTCCTGTGGCAGCTGGGCATTCTCGGGATTCTTCAGCGGGTCGATGGCCAGGATGCGACCGGTCTTGTCCAGTGCTTCGGCCACAATCATCTCGTTCTCGCTGGCGAACATGATTCGGTTGAGCGTGACGGCTATAGCCGGGGTGATGATGACATAGTAGAGCAGGTTCAGCAGGTATTCGCCATCCACATTGCCATGCTTGGCCATTACCAGCGTCAGGCCGATGAGCACGGCGAACGAGGCGTTGACAAACGTGGTGTAGAGTGTCATTGGCAAACGCAGGTCGATGGTGTAGGCAATGACCCATGTGCGGTACTGGTCGATGGAGTCTTTGAAACGCTTGAAAGAGAAGACCGACTGGCCGAAGGTCTTCACTACAGGGATGCCACGGATATACTCCACGGCCTCATTCGACATAGCGTCCAGGGCTTTGTTGTACTCTCCAAGTTTCCTTTTCAGCGTGGGACCGGTCATCAGGGAAAGCATCACGATGAGTGCCAATACCACCGTTGCCAGACAGAGTAGTCCCATCCGCCAGTCGAACAGGAACATCAGCACCGCCAAACCCAACATGGTGGCATACATGCCTGCCTTGTCGGGAAGCTGGTGGGCGAGGTAGGTCTCCGTCGACTGAGTGGATTCCTGTACCCATTTGCGCACCTTGCCGCTGCCGAGGCTGTCGAGGAAGCCAATGGGCAGCGACATAATATGTTGCATCAACTTTTTTCGCATATTGGCGGCAATGCGGAAGGCCGCCACATGCGAGTTCATCAGGCCACAGAAATAGACCAATATAGAGGCAATGGCAAAGGCCACAGCCATCCATCCGTAGTGGGCGATGCGGCTGTAATCGCCGGCAATCACATCGCGAAGGATGGCCCAGATGTAAAGGAAAGGAGCGAGCGCCAATAGCTGGCTGATGCCGGCAATCACTAAAGATAGGTATGTCAACACCTTTCTTTTTCCGGCGTAGGCGAGGAGTTGGGGTAGAAGTTTTTCTTTCTTGTCCATATTTAATGATTTCATTATTTCAATAAAGTAGCAGACTTTTTCATTACACGCTCAGCAAGGCGCATGGCGAGGATGGCGATGGGAATGGTCAGCACCAGCACGACAATCAGCATGGGAATGTTCTCGATGACGGGCAGCATCAGCTGGTCGTAACCTGCAGGCATCTCCTCGACGGCAGCGGCAAGCGATCCTTCGGTGTCCGTCCACCAGTGGGAGATATAGGTGAAGAACGAGAATGCAAATGGCACAAAGCTCCAGCGGACACTTTTAAGCGTTTCGTAGCCTTTCGCCTTGCGGAGTATCTCGGCCAATGCCGTGAGGACCACCATACCGATGACGCAGAACAAATCCGCTTCGCCGACAATCAGGAACAGCACGAGAATGAAGCCATTGAGGACTGTCGCCGCGCCGAAGCGGGGAATCAGGGTGCAAGTGTAGAGATAGATGAATGCCGTTAGTATCGGCAGCACCGCGCCAACATAAGCGTAGCATGCAGGGTGGATGGCACCGCTTGCGGCACCGAGAATAAACGTGGCCAGATAGGCCACCGCCATCAGAACAATGATAGCCACATTCTTAAAAATCAGTTTTTTATCCATTTACAACATTTTTGATTTCTGCTGCAAAATTACCTACCCCACAGAAACCCCACAATACCCAAAATTAATGATTTATCCTTGGCCACCTTTTGGCCACCTTTTAGAGAAAGGAAATGAAAAAGGGGTGTGCTTTTCGGCACACCCCAAATGTGTTTTAGGGCATTTCTAAAAGACAACCCATCCTCAGTGGCACTCGCCACACTGTCGGCTTATCCATCCAATGAGCTGTGGAACGGTGAGTTTCTTGGTCCAAAGCGCATTTTTTTTGGCGCAATAGAAAAAAAGATGTATCTTTGTACTTTCGCTGATAAGAGAGAACAGCAATACACAACCGCAAAAAACACACTGATATAAAGAAGATTACAAAAAGAGCGACGCTCTATTACTAAGATGACAATATCTCAAACAATTTAACATTAATTATTAAAACCAACAACTATGTTCTTCCAAGTTTATGGGGCAAATGCCTTAGTTCAATGGGGAATGCTGCTTGTCGTTCTAGCAGGCTTAATTCTCTGGAATGAATTTGCGCGACGCACAAAGATGGGCGGCGCCATCACCTTCTTCGTCATCCCCGTGTTGCTGACGGTCTACTTTGCGGCCATCGCCATCGGTGCACGTACCGGGGCAGAATGGGCTGTAAACAACCAGACCCACATCTACATGAACGGATGGTTCCACTATGCCAAACTCTATGCCGCACTCACTGGCTGTATCGGATTTATGATGATTAAATACAAATGGGGTATCGGTGCCAAACACTGGTTCAAGCCCTTCCCCTTTGTCATCGTCGCCATCAACATCCTTATCGCTGTGGCTTCCGACTTCGAGAGTGCCGCTATGGGCTGGAACAAATGGTGGCTCAGCAGCGAGGGCGTATGGCTGTATGGTGGCTGGCACAACGTCTTCAACGGCGTGGCCGGTATCCTCAACATCTTCTGTATGACCGCATGGTGGAACGTCTATGCTTCCAAAGACAAAAAAGACATGATTTGGGCCGACATGACGTGGGTGTACATCGTCATCTACGACATCTGGAACTTCGCCTACACATACAACTGCCTACCCACCCACAGCTGGTACTGCGGCATTGCCCTATTGCTGGCTCCCACGGTGGCTGCCCTGTTGTGGAACCGCGGCGGCTGGATTCAGAACCGCGCCAACACGCTGGCAATCTGGTGTATGTTCGCACAGGTATTCCCTCTCTTCCAAGAGACCTTCAAGGACGGCCGTCAGTGGTTTAGCTGGGCCGTGCTGCCCGTGCAGTATCCTGACGGTGTAGAGACAATCAAACAGCTCTACGACGTCGCTGGTGGCGAAGCCGCCACTGTTGGAACCACCGTCAACACTGTAGCCGCCAATCCGACCATGATGACCATTATCAGTGCCTTGGCCTTGGTGACCAACATCATTGCCCTAGCCTACATCATTTGCGTTTCCAAGAAACGTCACATCAATCCTTACAAGCAGGATGTCTTTGTCAATCAGAAGTACTACAAAGACGCCATGGCTCGCGCCGATGTGGCATAACAGATACTACGCCAAAACAATGCCCACGGGGATTTATACCTCGTGGGCATTTTTTCATATTGAGATATTATGCAGGCGGCATTCAAAACGATAATCTAAAAACAAACAGTAGGGCATATTAAGAGGTCTCCACGCCAGGGTAGCGACCTCCTGTAGTAGAATGTATAATCGTATGGTTAGTTTACATCACGCACAAGTCGGACGGCATATCCCATATAAGTATACGCATCACCGAAACTCCCGGAACTGTTGTTGCTATCGAATTTCCAGTAGTAAGCAATGGACCTGTCACTATCATATTGACTGGTCCAATAATAACCCTTACTATTTGAACTGGAATTTTCGTAAAAAGTATAAAGGTCTGTATTAATCCTATAGCCTGTAATAGGTAAAAAAATGGCACCAAGAGCTGCAACTCGGTTCCATTGGGTGGAAGACAAAAATCCCCATTGCCAAGAGCTAGTGTTATAAGGACTTTGGTTAATTGGGAAATTGTCTGGCAGAATAATCATGCCTTTTACTCCGTTTATTCCGTTTACTTGACAATTAATATGACGTAACTGGTTAGAGTTAGACCGTTCGTTGAGGAGATAGTTAAACTCATCCTTTGTCAATGTTCGCCATTTGTTGGGTTGATTCCCTCCATTGGAAATCATGTTCACTCCCCAATCGTGGTTGGTATTCTGAATAGTAACACTGGCATAGTCGGATGTAATATCAGTACTTGTGTAAGGATAATAGGTGTAACCATTGTGAGCCACACCGCTTGTCCCATATCCAAAGAGGTCAATCCAATTATTGTTGGTCTGGCTTATACTGGCATTGTTGCCGGAGATTCCGTTGGTACTGTTTCCAACGAAGTCCCATTGATTCAATGCTATACGCCATGTTTTTGTTTTTGCTTTATATTGCAAGTTGCCTAATGAGAAGCGTACTTTCTTGTTTTCGTTAACGGAGAATTCTCCAATGCCAAGACCAGGATAGGGTATAACAGAAATGCCGCTTTGACTGAAGTCCCCCAACTCACCGTGGTTATAGATGTAGCCAGCATTAATGTTTATCTGGTTTCCAGCGGTTCTGGTGTACAGCGTGATGGGATTAGTACTATTGCTATTAAATTTATAAATGTTGATGGTGAGATTATCTACATTGGTTGCAGGGGGCAGTACGACATAGAAAGGACCACTACTTCTAACACCACCCGCGGCTGTACCGTTGTTTGTGCAGTCGAGGGTAACGGTGTTGTCTGTGGTGTTCAGTCCTTCAAGGCTAGGTGTGCTGAGAGTGGGGGCGTCGGTACCGCTGATAGTTGCTTTGCCCCAAAGGGGCGTGCTAGTGCTGCTGACGGTGATAGCTGCAATCTCCATAGCAGAGGAAAATTGGATCTTCAGCAGAGCGCATAAGTTGGTGAAGTCGAGACCCACTTGAGTGCTATTGGCTTGGCAGAAGGCGGCCATGGGGGCTTCGACTTTTTGAACTGTCTGGCCGTTCACAGTGACGGGGACATAGTTCTGCACCTGAGGCAGTAGTATCTGCGGGAAGCCGGTGCTAGGATTGGTAAGAACACGCTCGGCAGGGTATACAGCATAGTAGCCGACACTTGGATTATTTTCGTTAGGTGTGACGTAGGCGACGCCCTTGATGGTGGCATAGCGGCCATTTCCCGATTCCAATACTCTCACGGTGCGTTGGATGCCGTTGATCAATACTTTATCGTAGTCGTTCCAGCTTACCCAGTCTACATTATTAATAGTTTCGATATAGGTTTTGCCATCCTTGCCTGTGTCGCGGTAGTCGGAGATGGTTGCACGGAGCGCTATGACATCGTTGTCTTTCTTGCAAGAGGTCAGCACGGCAGTCACAGCCATGACCATGCAGAGTGATATAAAAATGTTCTTTTTCACTGTCAATATTGTTCTTTGTTTTTAATGGGTTCAATTTCCAGCTGTTTGACCGAAGATGTTGCCACCATCGCTATATGCTCCAAGGCCGGAGTGGTCGCCAGTGCTATGATTCATCAGTCCGTTAGTTTCGCCACCGAAATTGAAGACACTGGTGTTGACAGGAGAGTCGCTAAGAATGCTAGCAAATCCTTCTTCAACCTTAAAAAATACTATGGTAACCTTTGGAGGTTGGTATGTCGTACTTTTTTTAAGTTTTTTCATTTTGAACAGGGTTGTGAGGTTTATTATGTCTTGCGTTATTGTTTGACGTTTAAAATGCAAAAGTACATAAATTATTCAATTTGATGAATATTTCAATTTATAATATTGCGTCAACATACTGTAGCATAAAAAGATGTCGTTCTTGGTAAAAGTTTAATAGGCGGAGAGTGGGATGTAACGGATTGTTAAAGATTATTAAAACCAAAATATCGCTGTTTCTTTGGGGTCGTTATTGTGGCTTGAGCTGAAAATGGTGCAGATAGGGGGCTGAAATGGGAAATGGGGTAGATTGGATAGAGGGGATGAATGTGATATGGAAGAGATGGTTTTTCTACTATATTGGTTCTACTCTACTTATATTTGTTCGTTTTTTCTTCTTTAGCGGAAGGACTGCATGTCTACCAGGCGGCGGTAGAGGCCGTCGAGGGCGATGAGCTGGCTGTGGGAGCCGCGCTCGACGATGGTGCCGCGGTCCATGACGATGATTTCGTCGGCATGGCAGATGGTGGAGAGGCGGTGGGCGATGACGATGCAGGTGCGGCCCTGCATGAGCTGGTTGAGGGCTTGCTGTACGATGTGCTCGCTCTCGGTGTCGAGGGCGCTGGTGGCCTCGTCGAGGATGAGGATGGGCGGGTCTTTGAGGACGGCGCGGGCTATGGAGAGGCGCTGGCGCTGTCCGCCGCTGAGGTTGAGTCCGCGGTCGCCGATGGGGGTGTCGTAGCCCTGCTCCATGAGGGTGATGAACTCGTCGGCATGTGCTACCTGTGCGGCTCGGCGGACGGCGTCGATGCTGTAGTCGGTGCGGCCAAAGGCTATGTTGTTGGCCACGGTGTCGTTGAAGAGGATGCAGTTTTGCGACACGAGGCCTATCTGTGCGCGGAGGCTGTTGATGTTGAGGTTGGTGAGGGGTATGTCGTCGATGAGTATCTCGCCCTGTGTGCAGTCGTAGAAGCGGGGCAGGAGGTCGACGAGGGTGGTCTTGCCGGCGCCGGAGGGCCCTACGATGGCGATGGTCTTGCCCTTGGGGATGGTGAGGCAGATGTCGCGCAGCACGTAGACGGGGTCGGCGTTGGGGGCGGTTTGGTAGGCGAAGGAGACGTGGCGGTATTCGATATGGTGGCGGAAGGTGTCGAGACGGACGGCGTTGTGTGCCTCGTAGATGGTCTCGTCGGCGTCGAGCAGTTCGAAGACGCGCTGTGCGGCGGCATTGGCTTTCTGCAGGTTGTTGTAGACGCGGACGATGGACTGCACGGGCGGGATGAGTCGGGCGAAGAGGATGACGAAGAGGATGAAGACGGAGGAGAGCAGCTCGCCGCGTAGTACCGCCATGCCGCCGAGGATGAGGATGAATACGAGTCCGACGGTGATGAGCACCTCGGAGAGGGGGCCGCTGAGTTCGCGTCGCTGGGCGACGCGTATCATGGTGCGGGTGTAGGTGTGGTTGGCGTCGGCGAAGCGGCGTTCGCGGTCGTCCTCGCGGCTGAAGGAGCGTATGGCGCGGAGGCCTGCCAGCGATTCCTCGAGGGTGGAGAAGAGGTTTCCCAGCTGTGCCTGTCCCTTGCTGGAGTTGCGGCGCAGGCTGCGGCCTATGATGCCGATGAGCCAGACGGCAAGGGGTAGGATGATGAGGAAGTAGAGGAAGAGCCGAGGGCTGATGAAGATGAGGGCGAGAGAGAAGAAGATGATGTTGACGGGGTCTTTGCCGAGGGAGATGACGGAGGTGAGGACGCCCCACTCGATGTCGGCGATGTCGTTGGACATGCGGCTGATGATGTCGCCGCGGCGGCGGGCGTTGAAGTAGGAGACGGGGAGGATGGTGATATGATGGTAGAGGTCGTTGCGGAGGCGCATGGTGATGCCGTTGCGCATGGGGCTGATGACGAACTGGGCGGCGTAGCGGCAGAGGTTGGAGAGGAAGGAGGCGGCAAGATAGCCGGCGGCGATGGCGAGGAGGCAGCGCCAAAGACCGTAGGCGGCCTTGTGGTGGGCGAGGGTGTAGGTGAGCCAGAGGGAGAGGTATTGCTGGTCGAAGCTAAAGGGGGGCAGCGCGGCAGGAGGCTGGGCGGTGCCGAAGAGGAGCTCGACGAAGGGGACAATCATGACGAAGGTGAGCATGTTGAACAGCACCGCCAGCATGTTGAAGAACAGGTTGGCGGCGATGTTCCAGGGGTAGAACTTGAGGTAGCGGAATACTCGGAGGACGGGCACTTGGTGAATTGAGAATTGAGAATTGGGAATTGGGAATTGAGAATTGAGAATTGAGAGTTGGGAATTGAGAATTGGGAATTGAGAATTGAGAGTTGAGAATTGAGAGTTGAGAATTGAGAATTGGGAATTGAGAATTGAAAAATTTTGCTTTTTAAGCCTATTTTGCCCCATTAGGGGACTTCTAATAATTCGTTTTATTCGTTATCATGCTTGCATGAAGATTCAAAACATCAATTCGTTAGATTCGTGCGATTCGTGTTCGAAAGTAATTATTAGAGGTTGCCATTATGCTCATTGCCCCCGTAACCCCATCGACCCCAATCAGCTTATAGCTTGCTGGGGTCGATGTGGAAGTCGACTTCGGAGCCGTTGCAGGGGGTGGTGCAGCGGATGGCGCATTCTTCGCAGGGGGGCATGAGCTCGCCGTGGAGGCGTTTCTTGACCATGTCGCCCACGGTGTCGCGGAGGTTGGGGATGGCGATGGTGCGTATCACCTCGTCGCAGAAGGCATAGCTGAGCATCATCATGGCGGTGCGCTCGGGGATGCCGCGCGAGCGGAGGTAGAAGAGGGCGTCCTTGTCGAGCTGGCCGATGGTGCTGCCGTGGGAGCACTTGACGTCGTCGTTGTAGATCTCGAGGAAGGGACGGGTGTCGACATGCGCCTTGTCGGTAAGGAGTATGTTGCGGTTGGTCATGTATGCCTCGGTCTTGACAGCGCCGTCCTGCACAAGTACGTGTCCGTTGAAGCGGGCACGGGCAGCGTCGTCGACGATGCCCTTGTATAGCTCGTGGCTGATGCAGTGGGGGCAGGCGTGCTCGACGAAGATGTAGTTGTCGCACTCCTGCTCGCGGTCGACGAGGTAGAGGCCGTTTGCCTCGAGGTGGCAGCCTGTGCCCTGCATGCGGACGGTGATGTTGTTGCGCACATGTTCGCCGTTGAGGGTGACGGTGCAGAGGTTGAGGCTGGAGTCAGCCTCCATGGTGATGTCGAGCTGGGTGGTCTTGTCGCTGCTGGAGTGTTGCAGGCGGTAAAGCTCCATCTGGGCACCTTGACGGATGTGGAGGCGGATGTTGTCGCCGTCGGGGTAGGCGGTGTAGCCCTCGTCGGGGTTGATGCGGAAGAGGGTGCGGTTGGCATCGTCGCAGACAACGACGCGGTGGGGATGGTCGCCACGGTCGACGGTGATGTTTTGCGGTGGGGCGGTGCACTTGAGGCCGTCGCCCCAGATGTCGGGCAGTTGGTCTTTGCGAATCATGGGGGCTACTCCTTTCCTTCGAGTTCTTGACGTATCCATTCGTAGCCTTTCTCTTCCAGCTCGAGGGCAAGCTCCTTAGGACCGGTCTTGACGATGCGGCCTTCGTAGAGCACATGCACGAAGTCGGGGACGATGTAGTCGAGTAGGCGCTGATAGTGTGTGATGACGACAGTGGCGTTGTCGGGGCGGCGCAGCTTGTTGACGCCTGTGGCGACGATGCGGAGGGCGTCGATGTCGAGGCCCGAATCGGTCTCGTCGAGGATGGCGAGGGTGGGGTCGAGCATGGCCATCTGGAAGATTTCGTTCTTCTTCTTCTCACCGCCGCTGAAGCCCTCGTTGACGGAGCGGTTGGCGAGGTTGGTGGTCATCTCGACGACCTTTTTCTTCTCCTCCATAAGGCGCATGAATTCGGAGCCCTTGAGGGGGTCGAGGCCGCGGTATTTGCGCTGCTCGTTGACGGCGGTGCGCATGAAGTTGGTGATGCTCACGCCGGGGATTTCCACGGGGTATTGGAAGCCGAGGAAGATGCCTTCGGCGGCACGCACCTCGACGGGCATGTCGAGGATGTTCTTGCCTTTGTAGAGCACTTCGCCCTGGGTGACGGTGTATTTAGTGTTGCCGGCGATGATGCCTGCGAGGGTGCTCTTGCCGTTGCCGTTGGGACCCATGATGGAGTGCACTTCGCCGTAATTGATTTCGAGGTTAACCCCCTTTAGAATCTCTTTCTCGCCGATAGAAGCGTGCAAATTGCGAATAGATAGAAGCGACATGTATAGTATAAGTATTTGATTAAACAATGATTGGAGCCGAAATGGGTGTTTCGACAATCTTACAAAGATACATTTTTTTCGGCAATTGATAAAAAATATGTATCTTTGCAAATCGGAAGCATTGCTTCTACGTTGTTGGAAAACTATCATAACTTACGCATTAACATGGAATCGCCTATTGTTACCCTTACAACAGATTGGGGCTATCACGACTTTTTTGCCGGGATGGTGAAGGGAGTGCTGTATTCGAGCATACCCAACGTCAGGGTGGTGGACATCACCCACGGTGTGGAACGTTTCCAACTGGGGAGCGCCGTCCATGTGGTGCGCAATGCCTGCATGGGTTTCCCTGCTGGGACGATACATATCATCGATGTGACGGCACCCAAGAACGACGACAACCCCTACATCGTGGTGAAGCACGATGGGCAGTACTATATATGCATGGACAACGGCCTGCCGCGCGCACTGTTTGGCGACGAGGCTGTGGAGGCGGTGGTGATTGACGTTGGCGACTATAGAGAGACGAGTTTCCGCACCTTTGCCGCCTACGACATCTATTGCAAGGCTGCCGTGATGCTGGCGCAAGGAGCCGAAATGACAGACATAGGCACGCCCGTGGAGGAATTTTGCCCCTATACACCCAGCCGACCCGTGGTGTTGGATGGAAAACTGAAGACCTATGTGAGCTATATCGACGACTACGGCAATGCCACCCTTAATATCACCTACGACGAGTTTGAACAAATAAGGGCACACCGCAAGTTTGAACTATGGGTGAGGGAGGTGAAACTGACCGAGGTGGTGAGAAGTTATTCCCATTCTCGCGATGCGGGCAATAGGAAGAATGCCATTCTGCTTACGGTGTCGGCATCGGGCTACCTGCAGGTGGCGATGAGACAATACTCCACCGAACAATACTTCGGTGCAGGCCTGGAGTTGCAGGAGTCGGTTATAGTGCTTTTTGGCGAGGTAGTGCCGGAGGAGGCTGGGGGACAGCCTCTGACATGACCACGGAGGCAGCCTATTCGGTGAAGTGGTCGACGAGCATCGTCTGAATCTCGGGTTGCTCGAAACCGCGAGAGGCGAGGAAGGTAACTAGTTTAGAGCGGCGTTTGGAGGCGGCTTCGGCTGTGTCGTAAGAGCTCCATTTCATGTTGGCGACATCGAGCATGATGTTGCGGTACTCCTCGTCGGGGATTTCGGCGAGTGCCTCGGTGATAAACTTGGGCGGCACCTGTTTGGAGCGCAACTGGTAGATGACCTTCAGACGACCCCATTTCTGGGTGCGGAGTTTGGAGGAGACATAGGCGCGGGCGTAGCGACGCTCGTCGATGAACCCCTGGTCGATAAGACGGTTGACGATTTTTGACGACGAATCCATCGAAGCACCCCAGTCGCACAGCTTTTTTCTGACCGATGTACGGCATTGCTCTTCGTTTGCACAATAACGTTCTGCCCTGGCTAACAGCGACATTTCTTCTTCTGACATAATCTGAACCATATTGCAAAAGTACAAAAAAAACAGACACGCAAAAATCTTTAACATTTGATTTTATCAACAATTGGTTAATACCGTGCTGGAGGGGGTTGAATTAATACGTGAGTTCGGGATATGATAATTGCGGAAATGCGCGGTCCCTTTCAAAATCAAGGTGCAAAGCGAAAAAGAGTTTTCAACAAGCAATGAAAAATAGGAGGATTTAACCTAACCCAAAAAACAATACGTTGATTTATCGGATGGGAGTTTTGAATGTCCAATGTCCAATGTCCAATGCATATGCTTTTGGTTGTCGGAAGAGTTCTATAATATAATAATAATAAAATAATAAATTATTTTATTATTATTATATTATAGGCCATATTGCAATAACAAAACACATTGCATTGGACATTGGACAT
>JAFWQP010000078.1 GCA_017509045.1 Bacteroidales bacterium | reverse complement strand
CAATAAGGCTCTATTTCTTGCAAATGACTTTGCAAAGATAGCAAAATTATTGAAATCCGACTGTATTGAGACTATTTTTACCATGATTTATAACAATAGTCATGGATATAACATCTTGTTTCTAAATGTAATGAAAAACAATTTAAAAAAAAATTGGTGGTTTATATAGTATCTTCGAGGCTGTTGAAAAATCAGTCAGATATAGCATAAGAGTGTTGAATTTTTCATAATAACCTTAATAAAAACTTTTTTCTATGTCTAAAATTGTTGTAGAAGGCAAGATGACCTATGAGGGTATGAGCCACAGTTTTGAATCGAATGGCAACGTGGAGTTGCTGGAACAGGAACACAGCGTGCGCGGCGTGAGCCACGTGGACAAGATGGGCAATATGGCGTTTGAGCCGGACAACCCACGAGTGCCGACACCGCCGCTGATGCTGCTGGTGGCATCGGGTAAGAACTACCGTGTGCGCCGCAGTTCGCAGAACTACATCGTGTCGCTGAAACTGCCTATCGTGCAGAGTCGCACGGAGAGCGAGAAGATTCACCGTGAGGCATGGGCAGAGGCAATGGGCGAGATAACGCTGGACCGCAAGGCGATAGCCGACACCATGGTGTAAATTGAGAATTGAGAATTGAGAATTGAGAATTATCCGGGTGCGGGAACTAGTTTTCAGTTTTCAATTCTCATTTTTAATTTATAAAGCGTGGCCGTTTTTAATTTTTATTCTTAATTTGATAAGTCTTTAAGTATTATGTCAGTACATGTCATTAAAATAGTTGGGGGTGCTAAGATGATGTACCCTGTTGAAACGGAAAAGGAGTATCTGAGGCTTCGCAATACGAAGCGGCAGCAGCAGCTGGTGGCAAGGGCACGTGAGGGCGACACTTCGGCGAAGCAGAAGCTGTTGCAGACGAACTATTCGTGTCTGCCCGATGCGGAGGGACGGCTGAAAGGGAGCCGACGGTGCTCGACGAGTGTGGGCATGGACATTGATTTGGACCGCACAGCAGAGGACTATGAGGAGCGGATGAAGGAGGTGGTGGAGAAGGTGTTGGGTAAGCGCGAGGAACTGGGTCTGCTGATGCTGGAGCGGAGCGCGACCAAGGGCTACCACATGGTGTTCAGACGGCATGAGGAGATGAGCCAGGAGGAGAACCTGCGATGGGCAAGCGAACTGCTGGGTGTGCCTTTTGACGAGGGCGCGAAGGATGTGACCCGCGTGTTTTATACCACTACGGCGAGCGAGGAGGACTTGCTGTTTGTGAGTGACGAACTGTTTGAACTGAAGGAAGCCCCGTGGGTGGAGGAAAATGAAGTACATACCCCGCCCTACGGGCACCCCTCTGAAGAGGGGACGCTGACGCATGACGCTGCATCCCCAAGTAATTCTCAATTCTCAATTCCCGATTCTCAAATAGAATATGAGGAGGAATATGACGGAGTGCCCTACAGGCTGATTGTGGAGAGCCTGTGCGAACTATTGGGTGGGGAGCCTGCCCACGGGTCGAGAAACAGCTTTATCTTCTCGATGGCGGCACATCTGCGATATGTGTGTAACGACGACGCACACTGGATAGCACGGGTGTTGCCTACCTACGGCGAAGGGGAGCAGAAGTGGTGGAGGACGATACAGTCGGCCTGCCAGCGGTCGCAGAACAGGGGTATGCCTACGCTGGTGAAAAGGGCGTTGGCGTTGGCAAAACAGAAGTGCAAGAGTGAGATGGCAGAGGTGGAGAATATGGGCGGGGAACAGCCGCCCGAGATGCCCGCAAAGCTGCCGAAACTGATAAGGCACTTGGTGAAGAATGTGCCAGAGGTGTGCCAGCCGGCAGTGGCGAACGCGGTGTTTCCCGCCTTGGGCATACATCTGAACAATGTCTGTTTCGAATTGCTGGACGGCACGGAGAAGGAGGCTACGTTTATGTGTGTGACGATGGCACCCCAGTCGAGCGGTAAGGCAAGCGTGAACAAGCCGATAGAGTATATCGTGGCAGACATTGTGAAGCGCGACGAGGTGAATCGCCAGCGGGAGCAGGAGTGGAAGGACGCAAGCTCGAACAGGGGCGCGAACAAGGAGAAGCCGCAGCGGCCGTCGGACTTGTGTGTGCAGGTGCTGGTGAGCGATATGACGAACGCGGCATTTGTGCAGCGGATGAAGGATGCCAATGGGCGTTATCTGTATACCAACTTGGAGGAGCTGGACTTGCTGAAGCAGTTGCAGACCAACGGCACGAAGGATATAGGCAAGATAATATGCCTCTGTTTCGACAACGGCAAGTACGGTCAGGAGCGTGTGGGCTGCCAGTCGGTGACAGGGAGGGTGGCACTGCGATGGAACTGGAACGCCAGCAGCACGATACAGAAGGGGGTGCACTTCTTCAGGGGGCGGATGGTGGACGGCACGCTGTCGAGGGTGAACATCTGCACCATCATACCCGACAAGAGCAAGCCGTTTGTGTATGGCCACTATGACGAGCACTACGCGGAGGAGCTGGCACCATTTATCGCCAATCTGAACCTAGCCCAGGGGAAGGTGGAATGCCGTCCGGCGTTGGTGCTGGCAAAGAAACTGTTGGAAAAATGTCAGGACATAGGGGCATTGACGGAGGACGATGTGTATAAGGACATGTCGTACAGGGCGGTGACGATAGCGTATATGAAGGCGATGGTGCTGTATATCGCCAGTGGGATGAGCTGGGATAAGAGCATTGCGGACTTTATGGAGTGGAGCCTGATGTATGACCTGTGGTGTAAGAGCCATTTCTTCGGTCAGGAGGTGATGGCGGAGAACGAGAAGGAGGCGCAAGTGGGGCATTATGGCCGTAGGAATATGCTGGATTTGCTGCCAAGGCGTTTCACGCTGAAGGAGGCGCAAGAGGTGAGACGAGAGCAGGGGATGGAAGGTAGCGGGCGGTCGATGCTGGCGACGTGGGTGTATAGGGGGTATGTGGTGTATGACGAGCCTCAGGGGGTGTATGTAAAAACGGAGCAGTATCTGAAACGAAAAGCAGGGCATGCTGACGCCAGATAGAATTGCGGTCGATAACAATAACAATAGGGATGGACAGGGGTGTGCGGCAAGGTGCCGTATGCCCCTGTCGGTAATTGATGAAACAGGTGGGAGCGTCCTTACGCTGTAGTTTTCACGGTGTGCCATATCTTTCGATGACGTTGCTTTGGCTCGGCAGAGTAAGCAAGCTTCCTCTGCTCTCACTTTGCGCAACGGTCACTCTGCCTTCGCTCTGGCTTCGCTTCCGGAGGCGAAGAAAAGCACAAGGCAACGCGGCAGCAGAAACACGGCACAAACGAGAGGTCTTTGACATATTTGCTTATTGGATTTTAGTGTTGTTGTTTGTTTTTCGTTGAGAACAAGGCTATGGTTGAGGTAAGGAAACCGAGGGCGGCAAAGGTTATTCCGCCGAGGAGGGTAAGGTAGAGTGTGCCCCAGTCGGCACTGATGTTGCGGGCGTACATCAGGCCGTTGAAGGTGGCGGACATTGACATGGAGAAGATTGTGTTCGCGCTAAGGAAAAGCAGGGATGGGATATTATGTGCCAGATGGTAGTTGAGCGTGACTATTACGAATAGGAAAAAGAACTCTGCCACCGTCCAGAAAAATCCTATAGAATATAGGATTGTGGAGAGAACGATTACCAGATAGTTTGATACCAGAACAATCATCTCACGTCGCTTTCGTTTGGTGGGATGCTTGCGGACAGGCAAATAGCAGAAGATGATGCCGAGCAGGCAGACAGATGCTACTAAAATTGGGATAAACGTCTTTATTGCTGTAAAATAGATGACGAGTAGAGCCGTTATTGCAGCGGTGGCGATGGAGATAAGTAGCATTATGGCAATAGCAACCCAGGCATTGTTTTTATAGGTGGCGTGTGTTGTCATCGCTTATAGGTATCGTTTGGTCAAGTCGGTTATCTTCTTTGACAAGGCATCGCTGTTGGTGTCGGTCATACAGATGCCGAAGCGGTAGCGGTGGGAGTTGGAATAGACGACACACAGGGTGTCGGGCAGACTACTCCATAGCCACAAGACATGGCCGTTATCTGGCTCCACACACTTGATGGTGGACAACGGAATCTCTTTTCTGCGCGGGAAGATACAGCCGTGGCACTCGATGACGAGTGTTTCGTGTTGCACCGAGATGGTTTCAGTGGCATGGTTCCACCGCAGATAGTTGTCTAAGTAGATAAGACCGATAAACAGGGAGAATAAAGCAGGGATGAGAAGTTCTAATGCAAACAATTGGGCTGGTGGGGTGGAGATGAGCCATGTGCGGCAGGACATGACTAGTATAAACAGGCTAATGGCGAATCCTCCAAAGCTGTAGAGATAGTCTGAGAAGTTATCGTGGTCTGGGTCACGATGTCCTTTGTTGATGGACAGTATTTCCATGTAGATTACAGGTTGTTTTGTTTTTTGATGTCTTGTAGGAATTCGGGCAAGCCTTGTGGGCAAGAGGCGAGGGGAAGGACGACACCGACCCTTGGCGAGCGCATTAGGTAGATGTTGGTCTTGGTGAAATGGATGGCTGTTAGCTGCTTGTAGGTGATGTTGGCATTTGCATTGGCAGTCGATTGCTCGTAGTGGTCGTCGAAGAAAAGGATGGTCTGCTCAGTGCCTTCTTTCACGACGTATTGTCGGTAGTATCTCTTGGCAGTGTGAGTGACACCGAATGTGAACAGCCACACGCAGACGAGCATTCCCACCAAAAAGCCCACGGCTCTGGGTACATTGGTGCCTTTCACAAAGTCGTTGATGGCAAATGCCAATATAATTACGCCGCACACGATGATGATGGTCATGTTCTTCTTGTTGCTGTGAGCGACAAAGCGGCTGAACCGCACAAATTCCTCTTCGGTGAGAGCTGTCTTTACACTGTATAGGGGTTCCATAGGATGTATTGTTTATTGAATGGTGATTGTCAGTTTGTAATATACGGGTGTGCCGTGTGGGGCAAGGGTTGTGGGTTTGTAGCCGCCTGCGTATCCCCATTGGCTGTTGCCGTTGGAGCACGCTGAGACCAGCAGTTTATTGTCGCTTATCCAGCAGAGGCTGAAACCGTAGCATTCTTCATTCCAGCGGTAGTCGAGATAGTGGCAGAGGGGAACCATGTGGTGGTTCTGCTCATCGTAGCGGTAGAACCATAGCGAGCCGGTGAAGTCGCAGTCGTGCCCCTCTTGTCCGACGAATATGCGGTTTGTCCCGTAGGTGCTTGTTTCGGATTGCATAAAGGTGGTGTCGACGATGCCGTCCTCAGTCATCATGAACGACACTGTTGTTAGCGGGACCCACATCATAAACTCATATTGCTTTGTTTCGGGGAAGTAAAAGATAGAATCCGCTCTGATTTCATCATCTTCTCGTATTTCCTGTAACATTTCATCGTAAGGAGTATAGCCCCTCATCAGGTAGAGATGCCTCGCATTGGGGCGGGAGAGGCTGTCCAACTCGGCATAGAGGGCAGAATTGGTGTCGATGGCGACGGGGTGCAAGGTATACTTGTCGGTGAGCAAACGTTCATATTCCTTCTTGGTGATTTCCTCGGGGACAATGACGATGCGGTTGTCGGCGGAGAAGGTGGAGTAGCCGTTGATGGAGTCCACCTTGAAGTTCTCGTCATCGGCTGCAATGTACTCTTGGACATTGGCAAAATCGATTGCAGCGAGACGTTGTGCCCCACTTTTGCAGGCGGTCATCAGCCCGATACCGCACAGCACTGCGAGGATAATGATTACTTTCTTCATATTATGAATTATGGGTTAAACTTCGTTGGGTTGCCGGGTGTCCCGACGATTTCCTTGTTGCACAGCAGCATCGATCTGCAAAAGACTGAGATGTTCATGGAGGTCCCTCTGGTTATACGATTGGTCAATTATCCCCAGTAGGGCAATGTCATTGAGTGAGGGAGATACACTATCTTGGACGACACGAACATCAGCACGGCGCT
>JAFWQP010000003.1 GCA_017509045.1 Bacteroidales bacterium | reverse complement strand
GGCATACTTGGCTGAAGGGTTGGTGATAGTCTCGATACGGTCGAGGGCGTTGGCGGGTAGGGTTTCAAGGTAAGTTTTGAGGTTCTCCTCCGTCAGTTTCGACGGCTTGTCGTTCACCCAAATCTCCACACTCGACACACCTCGCAGCGTAATGTTGCCTTCGATATCCACCTCCACACCCGGGGCGTTCTGTAGTGCGTCGCTGGTAGTGCCAGTTTGAATGGTGGGGTCGTCAGCCACATTGTATATCATCTTCTCGCCATCCATAGCATACAGGGGGCGTGAAGCGGTTACCTTCACCTCTTTCAGGGTGGTGGCTCCCGGCACCAGTTTGATAGTGCCCAAAGCCGTATTGTTGGTCACGGTGAACGGGTAGTAAATGTTGGCATAGCCGATGGCGGACACGCGCAGCAGCATGTCGCCTTGAGGCACATTCTGTATTTCGAAATAACCATTCAGGTCGGTAATGCCGCCTTTCACCATCATCGAGTCGGCAGCATCCAGTATAGCTATGTTCACGTAGGGGATAGGCTCGTTGTTGGTGCTGTCCTGCAAGGTGCCAACCACCTTAAACAGGTCGCCCTCCTTCACCGTCTTTTTCTGGCGCACCTGCTGAGCCTTCTCGGCGGCTTGGTTGGCCTGATATTGTTTTCTCATGCGTTCGCGGTCGCTCATCGAAGGACGTCCGTTGTTCCCACCCGGAGGGGGTCCCATGGGTCTGCCGCCACCAGGACCACCGCCTGGTTGGGCGTAAGAAATAGAGGTGATGAACAAGAATAGTAGCAGCGTCGCTGCTGAAAAGAGTTTGGTGTGTTTGATTGACATAATTATTAGGTAGTAAGAATTAATAACTAAGAATTAAGAAGTTGGGCGGCAGCCAAATTGCAATTTTTACTTTAATAAGTATTTCGGATAACATTTTTATTGCATCGAGGGTTTGTTTTTTGCCACAAAAAACATCACGCACATTGTTGTTAGAGCCTCGGCTGTGGGTATTGCGAGCCATAGCCCTGGAACGGCCAAGAAGCGGGGTAGCACCAAGAACGCCGCTACTAGAAACACGATGCCCCTCAGCAAGGTGAAGAGGATGGCAAGTCCCGAACGTTCGACGCTTTGCAGATAGCCCACCACGCACACATTGATGGCCATGAACAGAAAGCCCGTGGCGTAGTAGGACAGTCCCTCCGATGCCAGCGCGTAGGCTGGGGCGTCGGTGTTCAAGAAACAGGACACCACCGTGGGGGCAAAGAAATAGAACAGCGCACTCACCGCCATACCTAGTCCGATGGCCACCAGCAGGCTGAAACGCAGAGTGCTGTGTACCCGTGTGCGTTCGCCCGAACCGTGGTTGAAACTGATGATGGGTTGGGCGGATGCTGCCACCGCACTGTAGATCATATATACCAAGGGAAACAAGTAGCACGACACGCTGTATGCCGCCACTCCGTTGTCGCCCAGATACTGTTTAAACACCCAGTTGCCCGTCAGCATCATCACCGCCACAGCAATCTCCCCAACAAAGCCCGATAGCCCTGTTTTGACCATATAGCCGATGTTGCGAGCGGTCAGCCGTAGGCTTGTCGTGCTCGTCTTCAGACGGTATAGCTTTAGCGTATTAGCCTTGAAACACATATAGTATAGCACCATTCCTGTACCCACCAGCCCGCCGAGGTCGGTTGCCAACGACGCACCCATCAGTCCCCACTGCAAGGGGAAGATAAAGATATAGTCGAGTATGCCGTTGACAATGGCGGGTATGATGTTGGACAGCATGGCAAATCGGGGCGAGCCGTCCAGCCGTATCACAAACAGGCCAATCTCCGTAATCATATTGAGCAGGCAGGTGGGTAGAAACCACACGTAATATTCCCTAGCGTATGGATACAACTCACCGTTGGCACCAAGCAGCGTCAGCACGCCGTTGGGAAAAATGTAGCACAACGTGCCCATCAAAACCGAGCAGCTAATACCCGCTATAAAGGCCTGTGTCACATTGATGCGGGCGGCCTTTATGTTGCCGTGTGCCATGTGGATGGCAGCCACTACGCTGACACCCACGCCCAGCATCATCCCCAGGCCGTTGATGAGCATCATGATAGGGCCTATGAGGTTGATGGCCGCTAGGCCGTGACCGCCGATGCCGTGACCCACAAAGATGCCGTCGGTAAATATAAAGGCCATATTGAACAACATTCCCAGCATGGTAGGGAAGAATAGGCTGGCAAAAAGTCGCCCAATATTGTCGTGCGCAAAGTCGATATGGTCTCGGTTGTCGTACATGTCTTTTTGTATATGTATTTAAGCCTTAAATAATTGTCAATACTTTGTTCTTTCCAAAGAAACTGCAAATTTAAGAAAAAAAGTCAAGAGAATTCGTTAATTTGTGAATTCGTTAATCTGATTAACACTTTAACACATTCATAATTCACGTTATGGCAATGGGCAACCTATCAAAATCGCCCAAGGCGATAAATAATAATTTAGAGTTTAAAGAATTATGTATTGTGTATTGACATAAGCCCTCGCAAGCTTGTTAAAATTGAAAGTTGAAAAATATCCGGGTGCGACAGCCAATTCTCATTTTTCAATTCTCAATTTGTTATGTTTTCACTTTTCAATTTCCTTTCTTTTTGGGTTCTTTTTGGGTTCGCTCTGCCTTCGTTCTGGGTTCGCTCTGCCTTCGTTCCTACAAGCGAACACAACTCGACTTTGTAAAGCCTCCACAGAGGGGGCATCACGGATTATGAGAGGGAGGGATTGTTTTTCACAAGTTACGAAATACTAATTCAAATAGCATACATTTTATAGTGTCAGACATTAATAATAAGGTTGATTACACTACAATGTACTGATTATAAATGCATTGTATTAAATAACGAACCATTCTGCTACAGCGCTACAGTGCTACAGTTCGTTTTTAGATGTATCCCCCCAAAAATAATAAGTATCGTTTTGGAGATGCTCCCCCAAATTCTAACTGTAGCACTGTAGCGTTGTAGCGCATCAGGCAAGCTCCATGCCGTTCCCCCTAGGTAGCACCTTGGGGGTACGCCAGAGAATAACCACATCTCAGCAAGTGACAATTAGTAAACTTTGAAAATTAAATATTCAACAATATAAGTCATAATTTTACGTTATATATGTTGAAAACAACAACACTTATGAGCAAGTACAAGTCCACAGGCAAACAGCCCATCTTCGATGCTGAAATTGCGATAGGAGTACCCTCTAGGGTAGGCACTGAGGAGGCTCGACAGCGTGATAGACTTCGAGGTATTCCGCAGTTGGCTGGAATCGGCGATGGTGAACCGCAATACCAAGAACAATGCCGGAGCGAAGCAGTACGATGTGGTGATGATGTTCAAAATGATGCTTTTGCGCCATTACTACATTATAACCGAAACTTGCACGTCATAGAACCTTTGCGGGATACAACAAAACTGGCGAAGCGGTTAAGGTAGGCTCTCCGTCACAGTCAGTAATATGTATTTATCAATGTGAAATTATAATTGTTCTGCGATATGAAAAAATGTTTGATTGGCTTGTTATTGTTTATACTAAGTGGCGTTTGCATGGGACAGGAACTGCGTGTGTCGACCGCTTTGCCACCTGATTCATTATTTGTAATTCGGTATTATGACGGTTTGCACCAAGTGCAGCGTGAACTGGAATTGCTGACCGACCCAGCCGATAATTGGTCGGACGCATTGGAACAGGAAGGTGCCTATGCTAAGACATGGCAACGTCATTATGGGCGACAGAACTCGTGGCTGATAGGGGTCGATGCCGCCACTTTTCTGCGCGATGCGGAATTTTCGCTGCCCTATACAAGAGGCTATACCGCCACGGGTTTCTTTGTGACACCGTATGCCAAGCATCTGATAGGTAGGGATGCACAGATGACTCTGGGAGTGCATCTAGCAGGTGTAGCAGGGGCAGATGGCGTACGGCAGTGGAAACCGCTGGTTCGGTTGGAATATATGCCTCATCGTAATGTGCGGATAGTGATGGGCTCGCTGTATGGCACTTTGACGCACAAACTATTTGAACCCATGCTTGATAAGGAAAGGTACATTTATGACCATTATGAGGAGGGGATGCAGATATTGGCACAGTTGCCCATTGTTGGCTGGTTGGGACTGACCACCGACACCTGGCTGCATTGGGAAGAGCTGCTGGAACCATGGCAGATGACTCAGGAGCGTTTCACTTTGGGCAGTAGTAACGAGTTGCTGCTGTGGGGATGGGCACGCAACACCCAGCAAGGGGTGATGCTGTCGTTGCCGTTCAGTTTTCTCGGTACACACAGGGGAGGACAGTTCTCGGCGCTGGACACCTGTATTGAGTCGCTGTTTAACGAGAATATAGGGCTACGGGTGAATGTGTCGTTGGAGAGAAACAGCGCATTGGCGTTCGATGTGCCCGTGTTTCTCTATCAGGACATCTCACCGCGTAAATGCCAGAAATATGATAATGGCTGGGGTGTGTGGCCACAGGTGTCGTGCGACTTTCCGCTTCCAAGCTATTATTCGATAGATTCGATGGACAATACGCCGCACTGGCGTGGGAGTTGGAAGATGCTGTTGCAGGCGGGATATTGGTATGGCTATCAATTTATAGCTCCCCGTGGCAGCTACCTGTTCCAAAGCGTCAGCTGGCATAAGAAAGACTTTGTCGCACCCGAACGCGAGATGGTGACCGCCAAGATAGGAGTGGAGAACAACTATACTAGTAAATTTGCTTTGGGATTGGATGCGGACTTCTACTACGACTTGCATGAGAAGGCTTTGGATCTAGCCTTTGGCGTGTATTTGAGGTATAGGTTATAGTGGGTTTAACCCAAATAAACTACAATACACGATGTGCAATATAAAGCCCCCGACACACACATGTGTCGGGGGCTTTTGTAATGTGGCCTCTGTGGTTAGAGGACAGTGAATTTCACTGCTGAACCGTTGAGACGGTAGATGTAGTTGCCGGGAGCGTAGCCTTGGAGGTTGAGGCGGTATTCCTTAGTGCCGGCAGGAACGACGATGTTGTCAACTAGTTTGCCATCGATATTATAGATGGAGAGATATGCGTTGAGCGACATGTCGACGGGAATCATGATATAGTCGGTAGCAGGGTTGGGGTAGGCGGGTGTTGTGGTGAAAGAGGTGTTTTCCTCAATGCCTACTTGCTCGCTGGGGTATACTCTGTAAACCATGGCGTGCTCAGTGGTGAAATGATAGCCACCGGCAGCTTGAATAGAGCTAGACGGAGCCAGTGTGAAGAAACCGTCGGACGAACCTTCCCAGCCCCAACGAATATAGAACATGTTGTTGTTGGAAGCAGAGGAGCCGGCAATCACAAAGGCGTGACGGGCATCTTTGCCGTGTGTTTCGTCGGGGTCGCAAGCACTGTAGTACACCGGACGTGCATTGGAGTCGATTTCTTTGTGGAGGATGCTCACCCATTGGGCATCGGTGTAGTTGAAATGTTGGATATAGGTAGCATCGCTAGAATATTTGAACCAATTGGAGAGAGCACCTGGCACGTTGCTCGATACGGCACCGCTGGCTTCCAGCCCCCAGTCCATCTTGACGGTGACACCGCAGGCAAAGCAGAGCTTGCCGCAGGCACGTCTGTAGTTCCACTCGCTTCGCGAGTTGATTTGGTTGGGCATACTGTCATAGATGAACTTGTTGGAGTCAACTAGGAATTTGTAGCGGATAGTTTGGTTGTTCCACGGAGTCATGGCAACAGAGCCGTTGGGGCTACCGCCTTTAAGCGGGTATTTCCAATAGTGGATAATCATGGCCATCGCGGTGGCGACGCAGCCGGTGATGCAGGGTCTGCCGTTGATTTGAGGGCACATGGTGTTGTACGACGGTGCGTAGGGGTCACCCTGTCCCCATTTGCCTTTGACGAGTACCCCCGCCTTAGTGGAGAGGTCGCAGGTGAAGGTCTGGTCGATAAGTTCGTCCCACATGGCTTTCACTTGGGCGGTAGGGGTGGCATTGAGTGTCTGGTCTTGGCTGATAAGTTTGGCGTAACCCTCCAGCATGTAGCGACAAGCGGGATTGATGTTATCGATACGGCCTTCAGGCGAGTATGCTAAAACGGGGTCGGTGGTGTTTGACGCAGAGACCACGACAAAGCCGTTGTTAGCCACATTGAAGGCGTAGAGGGCGGGAATGCATAGTGTGGGGTTGTCGAATTGCTGTACAAGTTCCAGTTTGTCGGCATCCACGGGAGCCTTGGTTCCGGTGGCGACATTGAAGTAGTATGCACCGATTTGTTTGGCTGTTTGAAGGTCTACATTGTCAGCTTTGACATTACCACACATCAGTGCCGAAAGCATGATAACTATGGTTACGAGTCTGGTTTTCATTGACTTCATTTTGGTAGAATGTTTATTTTTATTTCTATTTTAACGGGCAAAGATACAACTATTATTTCGATTATTATTAAAAAAGAGTATCGAAAGCGTATTTTTAAGTTTTTTTCGACTCGTTGGCAGGCTAGGTGAGAAGGAAGAAAACAGCCAGTCCAAGGTAGTTGCCGAGCATGTAGCCGAGCAGTCCGACGGTGATGCCCAACACAATGATTTCCTTGTTGCCCAGCAGGGCTGCCACGAGGGGTACGAAGGGTGGGGAATTAATCAGTGCCACAGAGGTGACAAGGGTGGTGTCGCCGTCGAGTTTGAGCAGTTTTGCCAGAATAATCTGTAGGATTAGTGAGCCAAAGATGATAAAAAGAATGTACCATAATATGTTGAGACTTCCCGTGAGGTCCATCTGGCGCACGTCGCAAGCATTGGCGATGGAGAAGCAGAAAAGGTAGACGAAATAGAGTCCCATAGTGAAGGCTGTGGGCTGTCTGTCGCGTTGTCGTGCTTCATTATTCACTTGGCGCACGATGGGAAGGAATGAAACGGCGATAGAAAAGGTGGTGAGGATGAGAATGAGCAGGGGTGTGGAGAGGCTGTCGGGAAACAGGGTGGAGAGCAGATAGGAAACGACGGCAATGGCCAATGCCATAATTGGGAGTATTATGTGACGACGGAAGAAGCCTAGCGAGGGGGTGTCGTCAGTGGGGGTGCTTTGCAGGACGGCGGTGTCTTGACCCAGCAGGCGACGGAACACCGGTTTGCCAAAGCAGATGACAAAGACGAGGTAGAGCCCCGTGATGATTAGGTCGTAGGATGAGACGTACAGGTAGGTGGTTCTGTCCATGCCTACACCTTGGGCAATGGCTCCCATATTGGGTATGCCCCCTGTGTAAATGCCTACTGCTACGGCACACACTTGGGCAAACATTTGGGAGTCGGTATGGCCTCGGAATAGGAAGAAACCTATGATGGTGACAATCAGCACAGCGATAAGACCGCTAAGGAATGCCTTCGCCGCCTTGCCGGTAGACCAATTGGAGAGGCTGCACGAGACCAGCATCAGGGGTATGGCAAGTGGGATGCAGACGTTGCCGACCATGTTGTTGAGGTCAAGCAGCTGCTTGTCGTGCAGCCATGGAGTGCTGTTTGCCACCAATAGGCCTATGACGTAAAGCACCGCCATAGGGCTCACCTTATCAATCCAACGCCATCGTCGGGCGAGGAGCATCACAAGGGCAGGGGTGCCAAAGAGATATATCAGATAGGGTACGATAAGGATGATTTTTTAATGTTTGATTGTCTGATTACTTGATTGTTTGAGTTATTAATTGTCTGATTGCTTGAATGTTTGAGTTATTGATTGTCTGATTGAGTATTATGACCGCGTCAGCCAATTCTTAATTCTTAATTTTTAATTCTTAATTTTTAATTTTTAATCTGATTCATCGCCTCCAACTCCTCTTTGAGATATTGGCCGGTGTAGTTGTCGGGCTGTTGTGCCAAATCTTCGGGTGTGCCTTCGAACATGATTTGTCCGCCTCTGCGACCGCCCTCGGGACCCATGTCTACTATCCAGTCTGCCACCTTGATGACATCCATATTGTGTTCGATAACTAACACGCTGTTTCCACGGTCCACAAGGCGTTGCAGCACCTCCAGCAATACGCGGATGTCTTCGAAATGTAGCCCCGTGGTGGGCTCGTCGAGTATGTAGAGGGTGTTGCCCGTCTCGGGTCGCGCCAGTTCTGTTGCCAGCTTGATGCGCTGGGCTTCGCCACCGCTGAGTGTGGTGGACTGCTGTCCGAGGGTGATGTAGCCCAAACCTACCTCCTGCAAGGTCTTCAGCTTGCGGTATAGTTTGGGGTACGACTCGAAGAAAGTCACCGCCTCGTTGATGGTCATATCCAGCACGTCGGCGATGCTCTTCCCTTTGTACCTTATCTCTAGGGTTTCGCGGTTGTAGCGTTTGCCGTTGCACACCTCGCAGTTGACATACACGTCGGGCAGGAAGTTCATTTCTATGGTGCGCACGCCGGCACCCTTGCAGTGTTCGCAGCGGCCGCCGCTGACGTTGAACGAGAATCGCCCGGGTTTGTACCCCCTGATGCGGGCGCTGGGCAGCTGGGTGAAGAGGGTGCGTATCTCGTCGAACACTCCCACGTATGTGGCAGGATTGCTGCGAGGGGTGCGCCCGATGGGCGACTGGTCGATTTCAATTACCTTGTCGATATGCTCTATGCCGCTGATGCTCTCGTAGGGTAGCGGCTCCTTTTGCGAGTGGTAGAAATGTTGGTTGAGTATATGGTGGAGTGTCTCGTTGATAAGGCTCGATTTGCCGCTGCCGCTCACACCGGTGATGCACACAAAGCGGCGCAATGGGAGGTCGAAGGTGACATTTTTGAGGTTGTTGCCCGTTGCACCCGTGATGACGATATGGTCGCAGTTCTGCATGGGACGGCGTGTGGGGATGGGTATGTCCTTCACACGGTTCAGGTAATCGAGCGTGAGGGTGTGCTGCTTGGCGCTCACGAGCTGCTGGTGGGAGCCTTGGAAGATAATCTTCCCTCCATGCACTCCCGCACCCGGGCCGATGTCCACCACATGGTCGGCATTCATTATCATGTCGCGGTCGTGTTCCACCACGATGACGCTGTTGCCCATATCGCGCAGCTGTTGCAGCGAGTTGATTAGGCGGCGGTTGTCGCGCTGGTGCAGTCCGATGCTGGGTTCGTCGAGGATATATAGCACATTCACCAGTCGGGCACCTATCTGTGTGGCGAGGCGTATGCGTTGCGACTCGCCGCCCGACAGGCTGCTGCTGCTGCGGTTTAGCGACAGATAGCCCAGTCCCACGTCGAGCATAAACTGGGTGCGGCTCACTATCTCGCGCAGTATTTCGTGCGCCACCGTGCGTTGCTGTCCGTCGAGATGCTCCTCCAGATGGCTCAGCCGCTCGTGCAGCTCGGTGAGGTCCAGCTCTGCCAGCTCGCCGATGTGCATGCCGTCAATCTTAAATGCCAGACTCTCGGGCTTGAGGCGGTAGCCGTGACATTCGGGGCAGGGCACGGTGTTCATAAAGCTCTGCGCCCATTTCTGCAAGGCGGCGGAACTCTCGTCGGCCGCCATCTGCATGATATAGTTCACAATGCCCTGAAAGCTGGCACTGTGGTTCATCTCGTAGGCATCCTCCATGCCGCTGAAATTGCTGGTACCGTAGAGGATGGTGTTCATCGCATCCTTCGAAAACGACTCCACGGGGTCGTCGATGGTGAAATGGTAGTAAGCTCCCAGATTCTCCAGTTTTCGATACAGGTAGTTGGTAGGGCTGTATTTGCCCAGCACCTCGAAGGCACCTTCGCGGATGCTCTTCTTTGGGTCGGGTATTAGCTTGGTGAGGTCCAGCTGTGCCACCTGTCCCAATCCGTTGCAGTGGGGGCAGGCACCGTAGGGGGAGTTGAACGAGAAGGTGTTAGGCTCTGGCTCGGGATAGGAGAGGCCTGTCGCAGGGTCCATCAGCAGGCGGCTATAGTAGGCAGGCTTGGGGGCGGGCGACGGGATGGGCGACGGAGCCACATTCTCCAATATCATCAAGATACCCTTGCCCTGCTTGAAGGCGGTGCGCACAGCCTCCTTCAGCCTTGTCGTGTTCCGATCATCGCTGCCCGTGGCTCTCCGCACCCGCACCCGGTCTATCACCAGCTCTATGTCGTGCGTCTTATAGCGGTCCACCTGCATGTTGTAGGTCAGTTCCTTTATCTCGCCGTCCACCCTCACACGCAGAAAACCCTTCTTCGCCACCTGGGTGAACAGCTCGCGATAGTGGCCCTTGCGGGCTTTCACCAGCGGGGCGAGAATCATGATGTCTTTGCCGTCGTATTGTTGGCCGATAAGGTCTAGAATCTGCTCCTCGGTATATTTTACCATCTTCTCGCCGCTGACGTGCGAATAGGCGGTGCCGATGCGGGCATACAGCAGTCGCACAAAGTCGTATATCTCCGTCACCGTCCCCACCGTCGAGCGGGGATTCTTATTGGTGGTCTTCTGCTCGATAGAGATAACTGGGCTGAGGCCGTTGATGCTGTCCACGTCGGGACGCTCTATGTTGCCTATAAAGTGGCGGGCGTAGGCGGAGAAAGTCTCCATATAGCGGCGTTGCCCTTCGGCATGGATGGTGTCGAAGGCGAGGCTCGACTTGCCGCTGCCGCTCAATCCGGTGAACACCACCAGTTGGTTGCGCGGAATGTCGATGTCCACATTCTGCAGGTTGTGTTCTCTGGCTCCTAATATTTCTATGTTGGCCATCAGATCTTCGTAATCAGTCGTGTGTTTTTATGTCCCTTAGTCAGTGTGCTGTGCAGCGTGCCGTTCTCTACGGGCAGGGCTATGGTGTAGCTCTTGTTAGCCTTATTTTTCAGATTGTCGGTCTGCAGCCACGGGTTCATCTCGCGCAGCATCTTGTAGGTAGTGCCGTTCTGTTTGGCAAACTTATATAGGTCCACATTCTGTCCTGTCAGCGCAACGCTGCGAGTCGGAATGGTGGGGTAGAGGTCGCAATGGCGCAGGTTGTAGCCAAACTGCTGGGGATGCTGCATGATAAGCTTCATGGCCAATATGCGGTACACATAGCGGCTGGTCTCCGAGTTGAGGCGCACGTCGTAGTAGCTGCCCGTGCCCTGCGTCTCCATACGGCGGCTCAGCCCGTTCTCGCCGCAGTTATATGCTGCTGCCGCCGAGGTCCAGCTGTGGAAACGGTTATACAGGCTGCGGAGATACTTGCATGCCGCCTCGGTCGATGCCTCCACATTGTTGCGCATATCCACCTCGTCGTTCACCACCAGCCCGTATTTGGTGCCCGTGCTGGGGATAAACTGCCAGAAACCCTGAGCCTTGGCGGGCGACGTAGCGTTGGTCAGCCCGCTCTCTATCACGCAGAGGTATTTGAAATCCTCAGGGATGCCGTTGCGTTTCAGTATGGGCTCGATGATAGGGAAGAACCGGTTGGCGCGCTTAAAATAGAGCAGCGTGCTCGACTGCCGATACATATTTATTATAAGCTCGTTATCCAGTCCTTCGCGCACATAGTATTTATCCAGCGGCACCTGCTCCCCCGCAAAGGTCATTGTGTCGGGGATGACAGGCGCATACACGCGATAGTTCGTCATGATGGCGCGTTGTTGCACCGCCTCGCTATCCTCCTTTTGGGAAGCAAATATAAATATCTCGCCCACAATGGCGATCGACGCCAAGATGATGGCTATTATAGACAGTCTTTTCATAACTGAAATGCTTGTTACATTAATAATTATTAAAGTAAAAAGTACTTTTGAATGTGTAAACGTGTGAATGTGTTAATTCGTTAGTCCTTGGCGCATCAAAGATTAACGAATTCAAATTTTCAACTTTCAATTTAATAAATTTTCAATTCTCCTACGCAGTGCTTTACAATTTCCTCCGCCACCTGCACCTTTGTCAGCAGCGGAGTGGTGTGAGTGGTGCCGTCGCGCCCTATGATGGTCACTCGGTTGGTGTCCACTCCAAAACCCGCTCCCTTGTCGCGTAGCGAGTTCAGCACTATATAATCTAAGTTCTTCTTCTCTAGTTTGTGCTGGGCGTTGGCCAGCTCGTTGTCGGTCTCCAAGGCAAAGCCGATAAGCCGTTGGTCGTCCCTCTTCATCTTGCCTAGCGTGGCAAGGATGTCGGGGTTCTGCACCAGCGTTAGCGTCATGCCCTCCTCGCCCTGCTTCTTCAGCTTGTGGTCGGCGGTATGCTCGGGACGGTAGTCGGCTACAGCCGCGGAAAGTATGGCTGCTTGGCATGAGGGGAACAGCCCTGTGGCGGCGGCGTACATCTCGCGGGCGCTCTCCACATCTGTGCGGTGAATATTGGGGTGGCTGGTTTTAAGTGCCGTAGGACCCGTCACCAACTCCACCTCCGCACCGTGGCGTGCCAATGCCTCTGCAAGGGCAAAACCCATCTTGCCCGACGAGTAGTTGCCTATGAAACGCACCGCGTCAATCCGCTCGTATGTGGGTCCTGCTGTCACAAGCACCTTTTTGAATTGAGCCGGCGAGTCGCCGGTAACAATCATTTTTTCAATTCTTTTATCGATTGGGGAATTCGCATTTGCCGTACCCGGATAATTCTCAATTCTCAATTCCCCATTCTCAATTCTCTCAACTATCTCCTCAGGCTCCGCCATGCGGCCTGTGCCGCTGGTGCCACATGCCAGTTCGCCCTCGGCAGGCTCCACTATGTGCACCCCTATCGAGCGCAGATAGTCTATGTTGCGCTGCACGGTGGGATTCTCCCACATCTGCGTGTTCATGGCAGGGGCAAGCCAGATGGGCTTGCGGGCGAACGACAGCAGCAATGTGCTCAGCGCGTCGTCGCCGATGCCCGATGCCATCTTGCCGATGATGTTGGCGGTGGCAGGTGCCACCACCATTATGTCGCCCCAATCCTTCAGCGAGATATGTTCGGTTGTGTGGTCGTTGTCGGAGGCAAACAGGTCGGCATACAATTTGTTGCCCGACACCGTCTCCAGTGTCAGCGGGGTGACAAACTGTAGCGCATGCTCTGTGGCGACACACTTCACCTCATGTCCCTCCTTGCGCAGCAGGCGCACCAGCAGGGGTGACTTGTAGGCGGCTATCCCGCCCGTAATGCCGACAATGACCTTCATAGTGATGTTTATTTACTGAAAAGTAAAAACTAAAAAGTAGGCTGTCGCACCTTTTAGTTTTTACCTTTTAGTTATTACTTTTACTATTAATCCCTTTTGGCATTCTCCGAAATCACCTCGTTCTCCATCGCCTCCATGCGCAGCTGCTCTTGGTCTTCCTTGGCGGGGTTGCGGTAGTACAGTTTGCCCTCCAGATACTCCTCCGTGGCGGTCAGCACGGGCTTGGGCATCTTCTCAAAGCGGCGCACCACCTCAATCTGCTCGCGGTTCTCGTAATACTCTTCCATCGTGTCGTTCGAACTCGAAAACTCTTCAATTTTCTTATGCAGTTCGCGCTTCTCCTCTATCGAAATCTGGTTCGCACGTTTGGTCAGCATCGCCACCGTCTCGTAGATATTGCCAGTCATCTGGCTGAACAAAGCCGTGTTGCGGGTGATGGTTGTGTTGGTTACCTTCTTCTTGTCTTCCATTTCGTATTCTTTTAATTTTTTTTTTTTTTTGTTCTTAAGGTGGGTTCTATTAATTCAAAATTAGAAGGTAAAAATGGAAGTTAAAATGGAAGTTAAAGTGGAAGTTAAAATGGACAATACTGTTGACAACCAATCATTTGTCCTATTTAACTTCCTATTTAACTTCCCATTTAACTTCCTATTTAACTCCATATTATTCAATTTATAGAAGTCCTCTTAATTCTTACTTAGTTGAGTTTTTCTCCTCCAATTTTGCCAAGGCGGCCTTTGCCTTGGTGTAATACTCCTGCGCCTGAGCCAGGTATTTCGAATCCTTGAACGACGAAGAGAATCGGTCGAAGTCGTTCACCACCTGCTGCAGTCGCTCCCGTATCTTATTCTCCTGGCTGTTGATGCCGTAGGCGTAGCCACTTGCCAGCATATAGAACATTGCCTGCTCCTTGTAGGGCGAGTCGGGGTAGTTGTTCAGAAACGTCTGCAACGACACATACGCCGAGTTGTAGCTCTCCACCCTGTAGTAGCCGTAGGCTATTTCGTAATCCTTGCGCATCAGCTTGTTCCGCAGCTCGTCCAAGTGGGTGTTGATTTCGGGTATATGCACACTCGTGGGGTATCGGTCCACAAAGCTCTCATACTCCTGTATTGCCTCCTTCGTCTGCTTTTGGTCTAGGTAGTATGCGGGCGACTCGTGGTACTTGCACTCTGCTGCCAGATACAGCGCCTCCTCCGCCCGTTCGCTGTAGGTGAAACGCTTGAAGAAGTTCTTAAACTGGTAGCCCGCCGAGTAATAATCCTTCTCGGCCATCAGTGCCTGGGCGTAGTACCACGAAATATTTTCTGCATTCTCCTTGCCGTGGTAGTGCAGAATCAAGTTTTCAAACAGCTGGATAGCCTTCGTGTAGTTGTGATTCTCGTAATAATTGACCGCAGCTTTATATTTTGCGTCAAAATCGTTGCTCGACACCAACTTGTTGAAGTCGCTGCAACCTGTTAGCAATACAATAGTTAGGAGTAAAACTCCCAGTTTGGATACGAATTTCATAGCCTGCAAAGATACAACTTTTTTTCTAATAATTGTATTTTAACTTCCAATTTAACTTCCATTTTTACTTCTCATTGTTATATGTTTTTTAAAGTCAATTTCACCCCGTTTTGGGTTCACTTTGCCTCCACTTTTAGGAGTGGAGCCAGAGCGAAGGCAGAGCGAAGGCAGAGCGAACCCAGAGCGAAGGCAGAGCGAACCCAAGAGAAGCCGTCTCTCGTCCGTTTTCGAATGCAAAGATAATGCAGAATAACGACATAACAAACTTTTTTCGCAAAAAAATGCCACTTACACCCTTTTTTTAAAAAAAGAGGCTCTCTTTCGTCACATGCGAAGTCAGTTATTTGGGGCAAATATCTCCCCGCCTACGGCGGAAATCTAGAAATCTTGGAGAAAAATAGATTTCCCTAGGATTTACAGATTTCGCGAAGCGGGTGATATTTAATCCCTTTTGAGAGCCTGCCTCCCGAGGCTGTAAAATGCATCTCCCCGCCTACGGCGGAAATCTAGAAATCTTGGAGAAAAATAGATTTCCCTAGGATTTACAGATTTCGCGAAGCGGGTGATATTTAATCCCTTTTGAGAGCCTGCCTCCCGAGGCTGTAAAAT
>JAFWQP010000077.1 GCA_017509045.1 Bacteroidales bacterium | reverse complement strand
TCAATCCAGCCGGAAGGAATGCTCCAGGAAGAGAAAGCGTAAGTACCGCTTGCAGGGTTCACACCGGCTGTCCACTGATAGCTCGAGGGGGCAAGGAACACACGTCCAAAGTCGTAATAATGGCTTTCGCCCTGACATTTCCAGTCGTAAGAGAACGTGTATTCACCGCTTTCGCTAAAGTTAATCGTACGCAGGGCGTAGGTATAGGAAGTGCTGCTGTTGGTATAGCTGTTCGAAGTGCCGTTGTCGTTAGAGATATAGATGCTGCGACTGCCTCCGTTGCTGGTGGCGGCGCCCACATGCCACTGGTTGGTCTGGGTGCCGTTGACAAGCTCCCACCCATTGGACCCGTCCACCTCGAAGTCGCAGCTGAACGGGATGGTGGCTGCCTCGCCGGCGAGGGTGGAGGCCGTCAGGCTGGCGGCGCGGCTGTACTCGGTGCCACAGTCGGCATAAACGTAGATGTAATAGACAGTGGCGGTGTCGAGGCCCGTCAGCGTGGTGGCGGGCGTGCCGGAAACGTTCACCGTGGTGCCCAGGTTCTGACCCAGGTCTGCAGCGGCGATAGGCGAAGTGCTGTACTCCACCACCCAGCTGGTGGCGGTGCCGGTCTCAGACCAGTGCAGGGCCATCCAGTCCACGCCAGCGCTGTCCATAGTCAGGTTGATGGGAGCGGGACAGGTGGGGATATAGTCCACCTCAAGGTCGTCAATCATCAGCGTGTAGCTGCCGGAACTGGTAGTGCGCATGGCCATGCGGTTGCCCGTGCCGGTGTAGTTGTTAAAGTACACCGTGTAGAGGTAGTAAGAGCCATGCCAGTTGCCGCCGCTGCCGGGGGTCAGGGCAATGGTGTCCACAGGGACAAAGGTGGTACCCTCCATCACGCCCACTTCGAACATGAAGTTGGCGTTCATAATAGAGGCGTAGAACGAGAGCTGCAACAGGTTGATGTCGTCCATCTCGGGCAGAGCGGCAAGCTCCGTCTGACCCGTGTTGCTCTCAAACTCGAAATACACGCTGCCGTTGCGGGCATTGCTTGCGTATGCGTACCCTGCCGGGAAGTTGCCCGCACCGCTGCTGCCTGCCTGCAACTGCTGCCAGCCGGTAGGCAGCTGGCCCGTGCTCAAGCCTTCGAAGCCCGTAGAATACGGTAGCGTAATCTGGGCTTGTGCCACCCAAGGTATCAGCATCACTGCTGCCAAGAGTAGCATTCTTTGTAGCTTTTTGTGCATAAGTAAAAAAGATTTAGTTAATAAAAAAATAAAACAAAAGTGTTTGCCTGTTAATGTACGAACGTAGTAATGTTAGAATATATTAGTGTGCGGGCGCTTAAATATGCGCGTAGGCGAATACGTAAGTGCGTTGATGTTTAGCGTTTTCTCAAAAATAACAATGTTATCTATATCTAAAAATATAGTTTGCAAAGATACAGCAAAAAAACCGATAATGACATTTTTCAATCCAAATTAACTTTTTTTATATGTCTCCACATCCTTCCCATGCCCCGCACCTCGTGAGCCTCCATTTTTCAGGCCACAGACCCCTGCTCCCAAACGAAAGCCCGAATGCCCCCGTCTCGCACCCCGCAGGGCCCTGGTTAAGCAATGCGGCAAAGTCGTGTAAACCATTCTCGTTATATAGTATAAGTTACTGTATTAGTGCCTTATAATAGTCGCAGAACATGCGCCGATGGTGAGTTCGTGCTGTCCATGTCCCCCCTGCACTTATCCTATCGTTATACCTTAGTTATACCTTAGTTATACCTTAGTTATTCTATATATAATAGAATAACTAAGGTATAACTAAGGTATAACTAAGGTATAACGATAGGATAAGTGCAGGGGGGAGAGGGGAAGCATCAGTGCTTTGTAGAGGTTGTATTCAAAGTGTGGGGCGGCAATCTGATGAGTTGTCGCGATAGCGAAGCGGGGAAATCGAAATGGGGATTAATAGGATTTTTTTTTTAAGAATTTTTATACTTTGTACAGCAAAGTTAGAGGAGCTGAAGCAGGTTGTTGTACTTCATGTTGTTGTGTTTTTGTCTTCGGTCGTGATAAGGTCGAAAAGGGTGCCTCGGTGTGAAAAAATGAAGATTTTCCCTACTGTTTTTGCAAAAAAAGGGGATTGTTTGTGTCTATATAGCGTGAGGGGTCTGAGATATTGCTGCATTTGTGAGTTGGGCTCAGATTGTGTTAAAAAAATCATAAATCTTAATGCTTAGGGGTGACGAAATCGGCATGTTTGGGAGAATATAGTGTGAGCGGCACAATATGGGTGGCGAAACGGGTTTTGAAAATTTTTCACGTCAATAATATGCAAATACAGATTAAAAAACTAATCCCAACTTATTGGAGATATTAAGGTCTATTGGCTATAGTTGTAATGCAAAACTATTGACTATTAAACAACAACAGACGATTCTCGAATACTTTCATGCGAAACGAGGTGTTGAACATCATATAGATTGAGACAGAGAAATTATTAATACAACAAATCTTACAATACTATGAAAGTTAATTTTCTTACAAAGAGTATCCCAATTGTCCTGTTATGGGTGTCATTGTGTCTGCCTTGGGTGGCCGGTGCACAAACAGGCAGCGTTATCACCGTTGGCGACACAAATCGCAAGTTTGTTCCACATGTCGGTTGGAACTTGCCTTTCTTTAAATATGGGCCAAGCTATATTCAGCAACTGGTGCTGAGCAGCGAGTTGAATGGCCCGGCCATAATTACAGGCATTGATTTCTATAGCAGCGACGAAAGCTATTGGGGGCGTCCGGGTCTGACCCTTTACATGGCCAACACATACGTACAGGATATGGATGGGGGCTTTGTCCCCTTTGGTGCGACATTTCAATTAGTGTCATCAAACTCGTTGTCGTGCACCACAGGCTGGAACCATTACAACCTCGACACCCCGTTTTTTTACAACGGTCTGGGCAATCTGATTCTGGCTGCTGACAGCCCATTTAACAATGCAGCCTCGGGCGGACGTTTCTATTGCGACTCCATACAATACATGGTGAGAAAAATCAATTGCAGACGTGACAGCATCACTGCCTCAAACCACGACTATGGCATGCCGTGGCGGAATATCATGCGACTTTACACACAGCCTCTTCCCGCAACGGCCGCCACCTGTCCTGCTCCAACCTTGTGGGCAGACTCGATAGGCTCCACAGCTGTCAAACTGCGGTGGAGCCAGAGCTCTTCAAGTTCTTCCTGGGTGGTAGAGTGCATCACCGATGGCGATACAGGTTGGCATAGCAGCGGGCCATTGACAAGCGATACCACCTACACCATGACGGGGCTGTTGCCCAACACCCATTACACCTTCCGCCTTACCACCTACTGCACCGACACGTTCACCACGGTACTGAAACACATACTCACCAACTGTACACCCACCCTGGTGCTCCACTTCGAGGGCTTCCAAAGTTCGTGGGACATTCCTGGATGCTGGTACACAACTCCAGGCGCAACGGGTCAGCATCCCGAGGTCACAGCGAGCAGCGGCCATTTAAGTTCCCGTGGTGTCAAAATGCAGGGCGGCAACATCGTCCTGCCAGTTTTCGATGCCCGGCCCGACAGCCTCCAACTCTCTTTTTGGGTCAACAACACCTCTGATAGCATCGACCTGTACAAGGCCGACCTCTATGTGGGAATGATTACCGACCCGTTAGACACCTCCACCTTTGTAATCATTGACACCATCTCTGTCAGGCGTGACGAAGGGTGGAAACATGCAATGGTGCTTTTCGGCAGCTACCCCAACGCTACGGGGCGTATCGCCATATTCAGTTCCTCGCCAAATATCACCGACATAGACATTGACGATATTGAGGTCAATCGTATCTGCCACCCTATTTTAACAGTCCGCATAAACCATGTGACCGACACCTCGGCCCTTGTGCACTGGGTGGCTGACGAAGGCGACTACTATCAGGTAGCCTACGGGCCTTCAGGCATTGCTGCCGATTCTGCCAGCATCGTCACCGGCATCTATTCTGACACTCTTCATTTGGGCGGACTCCTGCCCTACACGCTCTACGATGTCTATGTGCGCACCCATTGTGGCGTTGGTTATAGCGAATGGTCGCAAGTGCGCACATTCCGCACCTACTGCGCTCCACTCGACACGCTCCCCTTCACTGATGATTTCAACAGATTCACCACCTTCCCATGCCCCAGCCCCACTGAGCTGCCCTGCTGGAGGGGGAGGCTGGACCCGAGGACCACTGTATGCCCTATTGGTGGGCGATTCGGCTCCAGCTCTATCCGTTGGTGGTGGCGCTACGCCGATACGACCGCCAATCCGCACGTCATCCTCCCTGTTATCAACCCCTCAATTTATCCGGTTGATACGCTGCAACTCTCTTTCTGGGCAGAAAATTGGTCTGCCGCCATACCTGACGCCTTTGGCTACGATGCAAACGAAGATGCCCGTCTGCTGGTTGGTGTGATGACCGACCCCGAAGTTGACAGCACCTTCCAGCTGGTCGATACCGTACATATCATCGGCACCGAATGTCGGCGTTACGACGTGCCGCTTGTCGGCTACACTGGCACAGGCCGCTTCATCACCATCAAGAGTTGCCCCGGCACGGGTGCCTACAGCTGCTGGGTGGCCTATATTGACGATGTCACGATTGATATAGCACCTCCATGTTCGAGAGTGACGGGAATAGCCCTCACAGCCCTCACCTCAAACTCGGCTACAGTGCGTTGGGACGACCGCGACAGCGCTGCTGTGTGGCAGACCTATATCGACACCTTCGCAACCGCAACACCCGTTGCCGATACCACTGTCTGTCTCACGCCATTCTGTACCCTCGACGGCCTCACATCCGAGACACCCTATTACTTCTGGGTGCGTTCCATCTGCCCAAGTGGCGACACCTCTGCCTGGGAAGGTCCCCTGCAGATAGTCCCCGGCATTTGGAATATGCGTTCCAACCGCCACGACACCCTCTCCATGTGCGGCGTGACAATCTACGATGGTAGCCTTCCCATCAGCAACTACACGAGGGTAAATTCCTCATTGGTCATCTTGCCGGCAGAGCCCAACACCCTGGTAGTGTTAAACGGCAATATCAGCAGCAATATCCCCCTGAAGGTCTATGACGGCATCGGCACCTCTGGACGTGTGCTTTGGACCAACGACGGCTACACCCTTCCACACACCATTGGACCAGTGGTGTCAGCCTCCGGTCCGGCAACCCTTGTCATCAATGGTACGGTGTCACCATCCGCTATCGGCAGTTTCGAATTCAATGTCACCTGCATCCCCGACAGCGGTGTGGTGAAAAACCTGCGGCTTGACCCCTCTGTGCCACCGTCCGACACGCTGCTTGCCCTTACCTGGGACTGCAACGGTGCATCGCACTACCAAGTAGAGTATGGCGCAAAAGATTTCGTACTTGGCAGCGGCATCTCCGCCACCGCCACCACCAACAGCTACACCATTGGAGGGCTTGCCAGCCTTGAACGCCGCGACGTATATGTGCGCTGCATTGGCACTGATGGCGATACTGGCGACTGGGTGCACAGAACCTTCCAAACCGCCCCATGCCCTGATGCCGTGTACCGCGAAAACTTCGATTCCACCATGTACTACGAAAGCGAAGTCAACGACCTTCCCATTGGTTCCAACTTCTACCGCTACAGCTATGTGCAGACCCTCATTGACTCTGCCCATCTTGCGGGTCTCGAAGGCGGCATCACCGCATTGGCCTTTCATCCCTCCAACTATTCCGCTGCCGACCACATGAACCGCATTACAGTCTATTTGGCTAATGTCTCCGACACCAGCCTCGCCGACGGACCCATTGTGCCCGATGCAGGGCATCGTTTTGTCCAAGTCGTCGACTCTGCCGACTATAGCCACTCCTTCACAACCGACTGGCAGCTATACAGCTTCGACCATCCTTTTCTCTGGGACGGGCACAAGAACCTGCTTGTTGCCGTCAAATGCGACAATGGTAGTCTGGGCAGTTATGTCAAATACTACGGACACCGTCGTCGCGACAATCTGGCTCCCGCGCAGGCTTATATAATATACAGCAACGACACTGCAGGCATCGACATCGACAGTGCCCGCCACTACACCCCTGCCAGCTCATCCTACACCCCTGGCGGTTATTCCTCCCTCACTACAGGCGACCTGCGTCTCTACACCAACACCTGTGCACTGCCACTCTGTGTCCGGCCTGTCATCGACACCGTGTGGGGTGACCACGAATCCCTCACCATTGTATGGAGTGGCGTTGGCAACAGCTACCAGCTGGCACTCGATGGTGCAGATCCCATTCCCGCCACAGGCGGCAGCCACACCTTCACCACACTACAGCCTGCCACCACCTACCGCGTTTCGCTGCGGCAGAACTGCAGCGCCGATAGTCTGGGCTACAGCGACTGGGTGACCGTCGATTTTACCACAGACAGTTTCACCTGTCCTGCCCCTGATAGTCTGACAGTATCAGACATTACACATAACTCCGCCACTTTCGACTGGGCTGCCGGCGAGGATGACACGCAGTGGCAATTGGAGATATGGACTCCAGGAAATAGACATGTGACCTATTTTCCCACTGGGCATCCTTTAACTGTCGAGGGACTGATGCCCGGCACGGAATATTGTGCCTATGTCCACGGCTACTGCGGTAGCGAGCACCAAATACCGGGCGAATGGAGCGACTCGGTCTGCTTCTCCACTCTCGTCTGCCCCATGGTGACGGGGTTAGACACGACGGACATCACAGCCCATAGTGTGACACTGACGTGGGATGCGGTCGAGGAGGGTCAAGACTACCTTGTGCAATATGGACCGGCGGGATTCGTGCCGACAGAGGGTGCTGACAGTGTGGTGCCGGGCAACGGCTGTGTCATTGTCGGCCTAAGTCCCTCTACAGCTTACGACTTCTATGTGCGCACACGCTGTGCCGAGGATTGGCTCTCGTCGGGTTATAGGAGTATTCGCAACGTCGTTACACTGGGGGATGTAGGCATTAGAGCGGTGGAACAGCCGTTCCAGTTCACACTCTCGCCCAATCCCGCCAAGGAGGTGACGACAGTAATGATTGAAGGACTGCCCTCGGAGCTGACGGGTGTGCTGCATGTCACGGTGGCAGACCTAACGGGAAGAGATGTGCTGAGTCGTGATATACAGTGCGACGGACACTGCAAAGTGAACCTAGATATTGAAGGCTTGCCCGCGGGTGCCTACTTTGTCCGCGTGGTGGGCGAGAAGGGGTCGGCTGTGCGTAAACTGATAGTGAAATAGAGAGATAACAACAATCGTTTTGTGATAGGCTGGGGGGTGCTGCGTTCTGTGGCGCCCCCGCCTCATTTCACAATAAATTGCGATGCGTTGCAATATTTCTTGCGCTCTTGCGTTATAATGGCATGAAAAAATGGATGCTTGTAGCCGTTCTGCTGTTGCCCCTAACGGGGGTGGCGCAGGACTATGATTTCGCCAAGAAGATTGGCGGCAACACACTCTATTTCTATATCACCAGCACGGGCGGCAAGAATGGTGCCACAGTGGAAGTGACCTATCCCGGAGCCTCGGAGGAAGAACCGTGGAAAGGGTTCTCTCGTCCCAATGGGCAGCTGTCGATACCCGAAAAGGTGACTCCCGACCGCGCCAAGGGTCGCAATGCTGACCCCGAGGATGACGACACGACTATCTACACGGTCACTTCGATTAATTATTTCGCATTCAGCGGATGCGACCGCATCACAAGGTTGGTCATCCCCGCTACGGTGAAGCAAGTTGGCGAGAGTGCCTTTGCTGGGTGTAAGCGGATAGAATATATCGTGGTAGAGGCTCCGGAGCCACCACGGATGGACGAATCGGCGTTCGACAAGGTGGACTTAGACATCCCCCTACGGGTGCCACCCGGAACATACGAAAAGTATAAAGAGGCTGTAGGCTGGCGGATGTTCACAGAGATTTTAGAATATTGAGAGAATATTGAGAACTTATCAAATTGAAAAGTGAAAACGTTGTAAAGGTTTTAATGTTTTAGGGTAAACTTACCTTTTTAACATTTCAACTTTCGCAAACCTTTTAAACTGTATAAACCAATCAAAAAAACATGACTCGAGAAGAAATAGCAAGAGAATTGCACGACAAGGGCTGCAACTGCTGTCAGGCAGTGGTGATGGCGTTTAAAGACAAACTGCCTATTGATGAACAGGCAGCCATGCAGATGGCTTCGGCTTTTGGACGAGGCATGTCGGGTATCAAGGAGACCTGCGGCTGTGTGAGCGGCATGGCTATGGTGTGTGGTCTGACGGGCAACACAATGATGTTTAAGGGTCTCGCCAGCCGTTTCCGCGAAGAAAATGGCGATACCAACTGCCCGCGACTGCTAGCACTGCAAGGCAAAGGGCATTCCTGCAGCGACTTGGTGGGCTGCGCCGCCAGACTGCTGGAAGATGTGGTTTGATGGGTCGGATGGGTCGGAATGAGTCAGAATGGTCGGAGCGTGCTGAAAGAATAATAGTATGGTTATGAGAAGAATATTTTTTTTTAGTTTTTACCTTTTAGTTTTTACTTTTCTCGGCGCCCAGACGCTGACAACCCCTTGGGCTGACAAGGTGGATGGGCAATGCCCCCGTTCGGAATACCCCAGGCCTATCTTGCAGCGGTCGCAGTGGCTATGCCTTAACGGGCAGTGGGACTACGCCATATTAGACAAGGGTTGTGTCGCACCTACAGAATGGGACGGTAGGATAACGGTGCCCTATTGTGTGGAGTCGCAGTTGTCGGGCGTTCAGAAGCCTTTGACCGAGAAACAGGAGCTGTGGTACCACCGCCAGTTTGTGGTGCCTGCCGCTTGGAAGGGCAAGCGGGTGATGCTGAACTTCGGCGCAGTAGATTGGCAGGCGGATGTCTATGTGAACGATATCCATGTGGGATGCCACAAGGGTGGCTACACCGCCTTCGGTTTCGACATTACGCCATATCTCCATAGCAAAGGCAGTCAAAAACTGGTGGTGCGTGTCTACGACCCCACCAACAAGGGCTACCAGCCTGTCGGCAAGCAAACCCTCACGCCTCACTCTATTTGGTACACCGCCGTCAGCGGCATCTGGCAGACCGTGTGGCTGGAACCGGTGGCGCAAAACCATATCACCCATATCGCGTCGGCTGCCGACATCCGTCACAGCAGTGTGGAGCTGACCCTGCGTAGCAGTGCCGACAACGACGGCAGCATAGTGGAGGCAGTGCTCACCGACGGCGGCGAGACCGTCTCTACAGCCAAGGGTATGCCCAACGGTACGTTGCGGCTGCAGGTTCCGGAAGCGAAACTGTGGACTCCCGAACATCCCTACCTCTACACTCTGACATTAACCTTGCGCAAGGATGGCAAAGTAGTAGACCATGTGCGGTCGTATATCGCCATGCGCACCATCGGCACCGAGCGCGACTGGGACGAGGGCTGTGTGCGTCTCCAACTCAATGGGCGCAACTATTTCCAGTATGGCCCGCTAGACCAAGGGTGGTATCCCGACGGCCTATATACCGCCGCCACCGAGGAGGCGATGCGCTACGACCTGGAGGTGACCAAGCGGCTAGGGTTTAATATGATTAGAAAACATGTCAAAGTGGAGCCCGACCGATGGTACTACCTCTGCGACAGCCTCGGTATCCTGGTGTGGCAAGATATGCCCAGCGGCGACTATGGCAACCAGTGGGAGCCCTACAAGTACAACGGAGGCACCGACCGTCAGCGTAGCATGGCGTCGGCAGAAAACTACTATCGCGAGTGGAAGGAGATTGTCGACCAGTGCGGTCCTCATCCCTGCGTGGTGGTATGGGTGCCCTTCAACGAAGGGTGGGGGCAGTTCGAGACTGAGAAAATTGTGGCATGGACCCAGGCGTACGACCCCACACGGCTGGTCAACCCCGCCAGCGGCGGCAACCATCGCGACTGCGGCGACATCTTCGACCTCCACCACTACCCCCAGCCCACCATGTTCCTGAGCGACCCCAACCGTGCCAACGTGCTGGGCGAGTACGGTGGCATCGGACTGCCTTTGGCTGGCCATCTGTGGAAAGAAGACCAGAACTGGGGTTATGTCAAGTTTCAGAACAAAGAGGAAGTGACTGCTGAATATGTCCGTTATGCCGAGCAGCTCAAGAATCTCGTGCAACGAGGCTACAGCGCGGCAGTCTACACCCAAACCACCGACGTGGAGGGCGAGGTGAACGGACTGCTCACCTACGACCGCCGCGAGCTGAAGGTGCACCCCGAAGCGGTGGCAAAGGCAAACCGCGAGGTGATAGAGATAATCAACAACAAGCAAGATATGGAACTAATCACACTTACCAACCGACATGGAATGACTGTCGGCATCACCAACTACGGCGGGCGCATCGTCTCCCTCATGGTGCCCGACCTTGGTGGCAAGATGCAGGACGTGGTGTTGGGTTTCGACCATCTCGACGACTACCTGCGCCAAAACCATCTCACCGACTTTGGCGCTGCCATTGGCCGATACGCCAACCGTCTGGGCGACGGACGCATCACCGTGGCAGGCAAGACCGTACAGCTGCCGCAGAACAATGGCCGTCACACCCTTCACGGCGGTCCCACGGGGTGGCAATACCAGCTCTTCAAGGTGGAAAGCGTAGCTGCCGACAGGCTGGTGCTGTCGCTGGTCAGTGCCGACGGCGACAACGGCTTCCCCGGTCAGGTGCGGGTGCAGCTGGTCTACACCCTCACCGACGACAACACGCTCCACATCCACTACCGCGCCACAACCGACGCCCCCACAGTCATCAATATGACCAACCACAGTTATTTCAACCTCAACGGCGACGGCAACACCACCATCCTCAACCACCTGCTCACCATCGATGCCGACCGCTATACACCCATCGACTCCACCTTCCTGCCCCTAGGCACCATCCAGCCCGTAGCTGGCACCCCCTTCGACTTCCGCAAGGCGAAGGCTGTGGGCAAAGAGATAGATGCCGACAACCCACAGCTGCGCGCCGCAGGCGGCTACGACCACAACTGGGTGCTCAACACCCGTGGCGACCTCTCCCGACCCTGCGCCCGCCTGGCGAGTCCCACCACGGGTATCGTCATGGAAGTCTACACCACCGAGCCGGGCATGCAGGTATACACCGGCAACTTCCTCGACGGTACAGTCAAAGGCAAAGGTGGCATCGCCTACTCCCAGCGCAGCGCCATCTGTCTGGAAACACAGAAATATCCCAACAGTCCCAACAACCCCCAGTGGACAGAGTCCAACGCCTACCTCAACCCGGGCGAAGTCTACGAAAGCCACACACGGTTTAAATTCACCGTAGTGTCCGACTAGTCGGGTGGAGGAAGCGGAGAATGAACGCCTCGCCGTTACATGCTGCTATATGCAGCAATTGCACTAGCAAACCTAGCGCAAAAAATCTGAATTGATGCAGTTCTGAAGAAATAAACAAATGATAGATGGGTGGGTAATGATGAGGGTTGTTTCAGTCCGTTTTGCCCCCACTTTGTCTCCACTTTGCCTCCACTCTTAGGAGCGAAGCCAGAGTGGAGGCAGAGCGAAGGCAGAGCGAAGGCAGAGCGAAGGCAGAGCGTGTCCGCCGTCTGTTATAATTATACCCAAAAAGGCAAAAATCAGGGTACCACTTTTGAGAAAAAAGTGGCAATAAGTGGTACCCGATGACAATAACAATAACAATAGTTATGAGACCACTGTTCACACTCAGTTCACAGTTTGCAAGGGAAACACGATGACCGACAGTTACATACGTTCAAGTGTGAACTGTGAACTGTGAATTGCAATGAATTTTGGTTTTTGGGAGGAATATTATATGTTATTATCAATATAATTAATTAATAATTAATAATTTAAATAATAAATAGCCTGTACTGTGGAAAAAACATACGCAATTCATAGTTCACAGTTCACACTTATAATGTTGACTATTTTGTCTTTTTATCATAACGAATTATTTATCAGGCATTAAAGTTGTGGAATACTTGCTCTGCATTTGGGTAGGGGTACTTGATGCGCTACAGCGCTACGGTGCTACAGTTAGTATTTGAGGTGCCCATTTCTCAATGTACAATTTATAAAATCACTAATTCTCAAATTCTTGATAAGTCAAAAAAAAAACTTTAAACCCTAATGACCGATTTGGGTTAAATAATGATTCGATGTTTTGATAAGGGAAATAACGAACTGTAGCACTGTAGCGCTGTAGCAGACGCTTCCGACTCATTTACGCGTTTGTCGGAAGAACCAAAAAAGCCACCTCTAGGAGGTGGCTTACATGAAAATGAAATAAGATTGTTTTGATTATTTGTTTTCGGCGTAGGCGATATACTTGTCTACTTCACTGTATTCGGGACTTTCGGGATAGTTGTCCTTAATTTGCTGGAAAGCCTTAGTGGCGGACTCGTTGTCGCCAAGGGCGATATACATCATGCCTGCTTTCCAGAGGGCAGTGGGGGAGATGATAAAGTTGCTCGCCTTGGCGGCAGCCTTTTCGTAATAGCTCACTGCATCCTTTGCGTTATCCATTTCGGCGTAGGCGTCGCCAATCAGCATCAGAGCCTCGGCACCGGTGAAAGCATCCTTGCCCTTATACGACTTCAGGAGGTCTATGGCCTCGTTATACTGACCTAGATTCAGTTGGCAGATGCCGGCATAATATTTGGCGAGGTTGCCCGACTTGGTGCAGCCGTACTCGTCGATGATGTCGGTAAAACCGAGAAACTGGTCGTCTCCGTTGAGCGCCTTCTCAAAGTCGCCCTGGTTAAACCACTGTTCGGCGGCAAACATATCTTCGGCGGCGCGTACCTGACGAGGTTGTGCCACCAATGCCACGTATGCCCAAATGGCCAATGCCACCACCACCACGGCGACGGCCCCGATGGTGAGCTTCTTCTTGTTTTTCTCGACAAACTGTTCGGCTTTGGCGATAATGCCGCTAACCTCAAGATTTTTTTCTTCCTGTTGCTCTTTCATTATTATCTGTTTTTTATTCTATTATCGTTGTTGCTATATGCAATTTTGGAGTTGCAAAAATAGTGATTTTTTTTCATTGCGACGATATTTTTTTTCTATCGACAACTTTTTTTATCCACAGGTTATTTTTTAACATTTTGTAAGTGTCTATAATGTAGCTTGTTGTGAGTTGATAGCATTTTTTTTGTGATAAAAAAAAGTTTGTTTTACTTTTTTTATTTATTTTTGCAAATTGGTTTTTTATGCATAGATTAAACTAAAACTAGGTCGACATGAATACAAATATCGAATATCTGGGACTGAAATTGAAAAGTCCGCTTATCGCTGGCAGCTGTGGGCTGACCGCCAATACCGACAACCTTTGCCGCTTGGAGGAGGCGGGTGCCGGCGCTGTGGTGCTCAAGTCGATTTTCGAAGAGCAGATAATATACGATATCAAACGCAATACGCACGTCTACGCCCCTGTGGGCAACTACGGCGACAGCTATGAGTACATCGCCCAGCATGTCGCTGACGACTCGGTGTCGAAGCATTTCGCCCTCATCCGCGAGGCGAAGAAACGCCTCTCGATCCCCGTTATCGGCAGTATCAACTGTTTCTCGTACGAAAACTGGCTTACCTACGCCCGCCAGTTTCAGGACGCTGGCTGCGACGCGCTCGAATTGAATATGGCTATCATGCCTTTCGAAACCTCCCTCTCCACCGACGATGTGGAACGGACTTTCTCCAACATCATTCAGTCGCTGAAGAAGTCTATCGACATCCCCATCAGTATCAAGGTGGGTCACTATTTCACAGACCTCGCCAAATTCATGCAGCAGCTGTCGTGGACAGGCATTCAGGGAATCACTATGTTCAATAAGTCGCTGCAGATTGATGTCGACATCGAGGAGCTGAAGCTCTGCAATGCTGACTCGCTGACCTACCCTGGCGAGCTGTACAATACACTGCGTTGGACCGCCATCCTCAGCAAGAAACTGCGCTGCGACCTCTGTGCCACCACAGGTGTGACCGACGGCAACGATGTCGTGAAACTGCTGTTGGCAGGTGCTACAGCCGTGCAGGTGGCATCGTGCCTCTACCGCAATGGGCTAGACTATATGAAGACACTCAACAGCCAGCTGCAGCAGTGGATGGAACGCAAGGGATATGAGAGCATCGACCAATTCAAAGGCAAGCTCTCCATGCGTCCCAACGACAAGGCTTCAATGCTGATGCGAACCCAGTTTATGAACTACTTTGCTGAAATTAAATAATCATTTTTTTTAAACTAAAAAGTACAAACTAAAAAGTACAAACTAAAAACTTTTTTAAGGTGAAAATTGAAAATTGAAAATATCTGCCGCCCCAACTTCTTAGTTCTTAGTTCATACTTCTTACTTCAAAGGTTGTCTGCCGCCCAACTTCTTAGTTCTTAGTTCATACTTCTTACTTCAAAAGGGCTAACAAGCATATATATTTAACACTACTACATAATGGAAAACCAACAAGAGAAGACCGTCAGTTTCTTCCGTTTCGAAGATCTACGCATCTATGCCAAGGCGACAGACTACAGCGCCTGGGTGATTGCCAACCTAGGGACTCCTGCCAACGAAAGGCAGCAGAACCTAATTAATGCCTTTTGCCATTCGTCCTACGACATTGCGCTGAATATCGCAGAAGGGTCGTCGCGCAACAAGAGCCAGTTCGAGCATTACCTGAAGATTTCGAAGACCGCCATTCGCGAGTGTATCGTTTTCACGGCCATTGCCAAAAGCCTCGGTCTGCTTGATGACGAAAAGAACGAGCAGTCGCGCGAGTATCTAATGGAACTCACACGCATGATAGGCGCCCTCATTATCTCATTGCAGAGAGGTGGACGTCGTCGTGACGAGGACGACAACGATGCTGACGGAGCTAACGACGAACCAGATGCCCTAGACGCTATCGACACAAATTTCTAGTAAATTGAGAAATTCTTAAAGTAAAAAGTAAAAACTAAGAAGGTGATTTTTAAACTAAAAAGTAAAAATTTGAATTCGTTAATTTGTTACTTTGTGACGTTGTTTTGGCTCGGCATAGCGAGCAAGCTCTCTCTGCTCTCACCTTGTACAACGTTAATTCGTAAATTCGTTAATCTTTGATGTGCCAAGGACTAACACATTAACACGTTAACACATTCCATTTTCAATTTTCATTTTTCACTTTTCAATTTAAATAGTTTTCATTTTCACTTTAAGATTTTGGCTCTAGTTTATTATATGACTAATTTTTTACAGCCTCGAAGAGGCTGAATCTCAATAACACCGTACAAGCAATGTACAGTGTCGCGACCGAAGGGGAACAACACCGGATATTGCGCAGTGCGGAGGCAGAATAAACTCACTTCTAGCGTCCCGAAGGGACGCGACATTGAGACCATATGGCAAAAATCAGTCATTTGTTATATTAGAGCGAAGATTTTTTCAATTTTTAATTGATAATGGTTCCTGTATTAGATAGTTTACGTTTTACCCAGACGGGTAATTTCTTTCTCATTGCGGGTCCCTGCGTCATAGAGGACGACCGTACCCCCTTTGTCGTAGCCGAACAACTGGTGGCCATCACCGAGCGGCTTCAGATTCCCTACGCTTTCAAGGCCTCCTATCGCAAAGCCAACCGTTCGCGGCTCGACTCGTTCACCGGCATCGGCGACCTTGAAGGGCTGGAAATCTTGCGTGCTATCCACGACCGTTTCGGCATACCGGTAGTCACCGACATCCACAGCGAGGCCGACGCCGCGATGGCTGCCCCATACGTCGACGTGCTGCAGATACCAGCCTTTCTGTGCAGGCAGACATCGTTGCTGCAGGCCGCCGCAGAAACCCACCGCTGTGTCAATATTAAGAAAGGACAGTTCCTCTCCCCCGAGGCTATGTCCTTCGCAGTCGAAAAAGTGCGGCATTTCGGCAACACCAACGTTATGCTCACCGAGCGCGGCACCACCTTCGGATATCAAGACCTAGTGGTCGACTTTCGTGGGGTGCCCATTATGCGGCAGAACCATGTGCCGGTGGTGGTGGACATCACCCACTCGCTCCAGCGTCCCAACCAGTCGGCAGGTGTGGCGGGTGGCAACCCCGAAATGATTGAGACCATCGGTCGCGCCGCTGTCGCGGTCGGCTGCGACGGCATCTTTATGGAGACCCATCCCAACCCCGCAGTGGCAAAGTCCGATGCTGCCAACATGCTACCGCTCGACCATGCCCCATCGCTGCTAGAAACACTCCTACGCATCCATCGCGTTGCTCGTTATTAATCACCCAAACTCATGCAACTACAACTAGAAAGGCCCATCGTATTCTTTGACCTCGAAACCACGGGAGTCAATGTGGGCAAAGACCATATAATACAAATCTGCCTCCATAAGGTCAACCCCGATGGTGTCAGTCGCACCGTTACGCACTACATCCGTCCCGTTGATGCGGAAGGCAGGACTGTTCACATCCCCGAGGCGACAACCCAGATACACGGTATCACCGATGCCGATGTGGCGGACAAGCCCACTTTTCGCCAGTTGGCGGTAGAAATAGCCGAGTTCATAGGCGATGCCGACCTTGCGGGCTACAACTCCAACAAGTTCGACGTGCCTCTGCTGGTTGAAGAGTTTCTGCGTGTTGACTACCCCTTCGACCTCCGCTGTCGTAGGTTGGTGGATGTGCAGAACATCTTCCACAAGATGGAGCAACGCACCCTCAAGGCCGCCTACCGCTTTTATTGCCACAAAGAGCTCGTGGATGCCCATTCTGCCGATGCCGACACCTTGGCGACCTACGAGGTGCTGATGGCGCAACTGGACCGCTACCAAGACGCGGAATACGTCGCTCCCGATGGCACCGTCAGCAAGCCTATCGTCAACGATGTCGAAGCCCTCAGCCGCTTCTCCACATCCCTCGCGTGGGCCGACCTTGTAGGGCATATCGGCTACGATAGGCAGCACTGCGAAGTGTTCAACTTCGGCAAGCACAAAGGCGAAACCCTCGAACAGGTGTTTGCCGCCGAGCCGTCGTACTACGACTGGATGATGAAGGCCGACTTCCCCCTATCCACCAAAGCTTGTATCACCGAAGTCTGGCAGCGCATTCGCGACAAGAAGAAGCTGGACGCACTTCTGCGCCGTTTCAACGGCTGAGAAGAATCTTCGGACTGTCAAAGCCGCCGTTTCCCATATCCCCTCTGCTCCTTGTTGTTGAGCGAAGGGGTGTGCTATGATATTCTTTTGTCTAGTCAAAAGAAGAATGAACGACAAATGGACTGCAATACAGGATGGTTGATTACATTAACTTGGTGAGTGTGATATTCGGGTTTTCGTCGGTGCTAGGATAGGAAAATAAACGGTTCTTCCGACAAATGCGTAGGTGAGACACAATAAAAGAAGCTGATAAGACGTATTGTATAAAGCAAAAAAAAATACGTTATGGATATCAGCTTCATGTATCATGCCCTCGGGATTCGAGAACAAGAATGTACGCGTATG
>JAFWQP010000076.1 GCA_017509045.1 Bacteroidales bacterium | reverse complement strand
TCGCCCTTCTTTTCGCCCTTGAAGAGATAGTCGTTGCAGGTCTTGGCATCGCCCTGAGCGTCGTAGAGCATGGCCATCCAGTAGTAGCCTTCGGCTTGCCCACGGTCAATCACCTTCTGGAAACAGTCGGCAGCCATATCGTTGTTGCCGTTGTTGGCATAGAGGCGGCCTAAGGCGACCATGGCGTTAGTGTCGCCGTACTGGTCGGCCAAACGGCAGTATTTAGCAGTTTGAGCCAAGTCTTCTTTGTCCTCGTAATAGGAAGCAAGAGCCATGGCGCATTCTGAGTCGTGGAACTTCTCGACACCACGCTTGAGCCATGCTACAGACTGTTCTTCGTCCTTATCGCAGCCTAGACCATCGTAGTACATACCAAAAAGATAACGGCAGGCTTCGCCCTGATTACCATCGTTAAAATTACCGTTAGCCACCTTCTTGTAGAAGGCAAGAGCCTCTTCGTAGCGCTCCTGACCATAATATTGGTTGCCCAGACTCATCCGACAGAGTGAACTGCCCTGAATGTCGCCTTGCTCCCAGATACTGATGGCGCGATTACTGTCGCGCAGACCCAGATTGTCGGCAGACATATAGTAGATACCTGCTAGAGCCTGAGTGAAACTAAGGTTGTGATGTTCGCGGATGAGGGAGTCGAGGATATGCATTGCCTTTGCCTCGTCTTGCTCGACACCGTTACCAAAGCCGTACATACGAGCAGCCAAGGTGGCGGCATCGGGGTCGCCCCATTTCATTCCTTCGTTGGCGTATTTCCACGCCTTCTTATAGTCTTGCTTGAAGGCATAGTAGTTGGCCAAGCGGGCATAGCAGTCGGTGTTGCCCAGCTTGAGTGCCTTCTGATAATAAGCTATAGCCTTCTTCTCATCCTTAGGTAAGCCCATATCACCGTTCATATAGTTCACGCCCATGTTCTCGTATGCCCACGAGGAGCCTGCCTTGAGAGCCTTCTCGTAGAGTTCGAGAGCCTTGGCGGTGTCGGCCTTGCAGCCGTTGCCGAACTCATAAGCCACGGCAAGAGCCGACATAGCTTCGGGACAACCTTGATTTGCCCAATCCTTGCGGATGGAGAAATAGCGGGCAGTGTCCTTGGTAACGCCAGCCGAGCCGGTGAGATAGTAGCGCGACACGCGCAGCCAGCCCATGCAGTCGCCGAGGTCGGCAGCTTTCTGGAACCATTTCAGGGCAAGGGTGGAGTCGTGTGCCACACCGGCACCGTTTTCGTAGCACTCACCCAGCTTGACCATAGCAGCGGGGTCGCCCTGTTGAGCCTTATTAATCAGTTTTTGGTCGGCCTGCGCACGCACCACAATGGGCAGAAAAGCAAGCAGTAAGAGTGTGATAGCAGTCTTTTTCATATAATTATATTACATATTTTTCGCGCTGCAAAGATACTAAAAAAAATCAATATACGTTATTATGAAAAGTAAAAACTAAAAAGTAGAAACTAAACGTGGGAGGCAATAACTGCGACAACCACTTTTAGTTTTTACCTTTTACCTTTTAGTTTCAAAGAGATGAACACCATCGAAGTTGTTATAGAAAACACGCACGAACGTCGTAACGTTAACCAAGGCATCACCCTTGCCGAACTAGTACAAGAATACTACACCGAACTAGGCCGCTGGCCGTTGCAGAGCCCCGTGTTGGGCGCACTGGTCAACAACGTGGCGACCGACTTGCACTACCGCCTTTACAATCCCAAGACTATCCGCTTTTTTGACATCAACAGCGTGCAAGGGTGGCGAATGTATCAGGCTTCGCTCACCTTTCTCTTATACAAGGCGGCGCGCGACGTTTATCCCAAATGCCACTTGCAGGTGAAACACTCGATGCAGGGGGGATTTTATTGCACCCTAGACGGCACCGACGAACCCGACCGAGTGAAGGTGGCCAACGCCGTCCGCGACCGTATGATAGAGTTGCAGCACCTCGACCTCCCTTTCAAATCCAAGCTGATGCTCCTGTCTGACGCCATCAAGATGATGGAGGAAACCGACAATCCCGAGACGCTGAAGCTACTCAAGTCGCTCAACCAGTTGTACATCAACATGCACTTCCTTGATGGGACCATACACAAAGTGGCCTCCAAGCTGGTGCCTAGTACGGGGTGCCTCTTCTCATGGGATTTCCGCACCTACGCCGACGAGGGCTACCTGCTACAACTGCCCGACAGGAAGCATCTTGACAAACTGCCCATCCTGCCAGAGACTCCCAAACTGTTCTCCATTTTCCGCGAGCACCACCACTGGGTAGACCTGCTGCATGTTCCAACCATCACTGACCTTAACCGCATAGTTCGCGACGGCAAGTCGAACGAGCTCATCCATGTGTCGGAAGCCTTGCACGAAAAGAAATATGCCGAGATTGCAGATATGATATACCAACGGCGCGACCAAGTGAAGATGGTGCTGCTGGCTGGACCATCGTCGTCAGGCAAAACCACATCATGCCGCCGACTGAGTGTGCAATTGCAGGTGTTGGGCTTCGATGTGAAACAATTGTCGCTCGACGACTACTTCGTTTGCCGTGAGCGTACGCCGAAACTGCCCAATGGAGAATATGACTTTGAGAACATCGACGCACTAGATATCCCACTGCTGAACGAGCACCTACAAAGGCTCTTCAATGGCGAGCGTGTAGAGATTCCCACGTTCGACTTTATGAAAGGCGACCCCTATTTCGATGGGAAAAGCCTGAAACTGGAACCCAACAGCATTCTGGTGGTGGAAGGCATCCATGGTCTTAATCCCAAACTGACCGCCCAGATCGCGGACGAGTTGAAATTCAAAGTATATGTGTCGGCACTGACTCAGATAGCCATCGACGACCTCAACAGCATACGCAGCAGTGAGAACCGTATGCTGCGTCGCATTGTGCGAGACAACAATTTCCGCGGATGGGATGCATACAACACCATCCACCGCTGGCAAGAGGTGCGCCGTGGCGAAGAAATGAACATCTTCCCCTATCAGGAACTGGCGGACGTGCAGTTCAATTCTGCCCTGTTGTACGAACTGGGAGTGCTGAAAATATATGCCGAACCACTGCTGAAGCACGTACCCGAAAACTGCGAGGAATACGCCGAAGCACGGCACCTGCTCAGCTTCATCGAACTACTCGAGCCCATCGAGCCCAAGTTCATACCACCCACCAGCATCATGCGCGAGTTCCTCGGGGGCAGCAGCTTCAACTACTAATTGCCGCAATCGAATTTCTCAGGAATCAAATCCTTCCATTGATAGTAACTGACTAACGTATCTTCGTGCGGAGGCAGGTTCAGAATGGTATCTGCCGCTGTATCCAAATGATAGTAGCCTGTTACATAATAATAACGGATACCTCCGTCATCAATATCGGAGAAACTGTAGATGTAATCTGTCCCATCGCCCCAAGTAGATGCCACCTCTATTAATGGGAACCCATCAAATTTTACATATTGTGACAGCGGGTCCTCTTCATCGCCATAAACCACAAAAACCTGTGGGTCAGACGACGTAGTGTCGTAGTAAAACCGATAATAATGCTCGTCACCCTCTGCCAGCGTATCGCAGCGAACCGTTCTATTCTCTGCCGAGAACCGCAATACACGGAATGGTCCCCCTGTTTGAGCATAGGGGCCATACCCCACATAAAAATCAAATGGCAAATTGTACCGCTTCACCTCCTGCGGCCTTACCATCCCAAACGACAGGACAACGACCAAAACAAGAGCTAATGCTCCCAACTTGTTTTTAAAGAAACTGATTATCATATAAAAATGAACACTACTCCACCACAATCTCGTCGCAGAAGAGGTAACTGTCGCCGCCTCTGCCAGGATGCCATGAGGGCAGTTTGCCAGGATTCTTTACCACCACGCGGAGATAGCGTGTTTTAGTTTTCAAATCACGTATGGCGTGGGTATGCACCACCGCGCCGTACTCATGGAAGTCTGGAGTGAAATGCTCGGCATGAATTTTTTTCCAATCCACACCGTCTGTGGAGGTGTAGATCTCTATGGCCTCAGGGGCTAAAATCCATGCATTGGTATTCTGTAAGAAACGCATTGTGACAGAGTTAACCTGCGTGGCAGAGCCGAAGTCGAACTCTGCGTCGATGTCCTTGCCCCAATAGCCTTGCCAATGCCCATCGTCGTAGGCTTCGTCGCTGCCCAACATTCCATCGGCCAAAGCCTTGTCGCCACCACCGCTGTAAACGTTTCGGTAGTCGCTGTAAGCGGTATTCAATTTGCTGAGCTTGCCAATACCCTTATGAAACAGCAGATATTGCTCGCTATAGACTGGGTCGTCCCACTTGTTGTAACATACGGCGCGTACCGTGAAGCTACGCCCTATGGTAAACGGACGTTTGTATAGGTTGGCGCCTTTAGTGGGTTTGCGACCATCAACAGTAAAGTAGATAGGACGGTCCTCGAAGAGTGTCTTCAGCGTGACGTACATCTTGCCATCGCGGTAATCGTTGGAGATAAACACCTTCTGCCGTGCCTGCTGCACCTCGTTACCCAAACGGTCGTAGCGGTTGCAGATGGTGTCGCGACTATAGTCCGTACACTCCTCGTCCCACAACCTCAAATACTCACGTTTCAAACTGTGCAGGTGGTAGAAATAATCTCGGCTTGCCGTCTGTATGGCATTTTTGCGCTTCACATAGTCGCCCTTGCCGTTCAAAGCATCATAAATCATCACCCGCAGACGGCTCTTCTCCGCAACGCACAGTATACGGTGACAAGCGTAGGCAAAATGAGGAACCATCGCGCTGTCGATGCTGCCGAGCACACGGTTCACGACCCGTTCCACACTATCGCAGCGACGCAACATCGCCTCATCCACATCCGACGGGTTAAATTCCAGCAACGGCTGCATCAGCGCACGGGTATTGAACCAGTCGCCCACCCACTTGTTGCTGTTCAAGTCGCCCACAGCATAAATCATATCGGTAATTGACTTGGAGAATATGTTGTCAATTTCTGGATTTGCCTTGTGCATCTCCATGGCGGTAAGGCGGTCGTAGTTCTTGTTGAATGCTGCTTCGCGCTTGGCCATCTCCTCGCGAGCCTTCTTGGGGTCGGTGCTGGTGATGGGGTGCCATGCCATCTCAGCTGCCCATGCCATCGCGTGCCAGCAATCACCAAAAAGGCTCTCGCCGCTGTCGTCCCATGCGGTGTTCATCAACCCACGAGCCCCAGCCAAATAGCCGTCGCGTGCCAAGTAGGCAATGTTTTGCATATAGTTTCGCACCTGCGGGGTGCTACTCCAATGGCTCACACCCGGTGCCACCCAGAAGGCGTTGCCCTGCTCGCGATGAATGCGTGCAAAAGGAGCTATCATATCGGCGTAGCTCTCAGCTGCACCGTATGTCCAGACGATATATTCCATATCCTTCGGTAGTTGGCGCAGCATAGCGGGGTTCTTGCCCACAATGTCGCCCCACATCAGCACCTCCATCTTCCCATCCCCATCGTGTGCCTCGCGGTAAGCCTCCTGAATAAGGTCGTAAACTCGGTTGATATGCTGGCAATAGACCTCGTCGGCACCCCGCTCGCTCACATATTGGTGCGCACGACCGCTACCCAACGACTCTGTCTCGTCGCAGTTGATGTTGAAAAAACGGCTGCTATAGTACGCAGCCACAGCGTTCTCTATCTGATTCTTCAAGAAGGCGTATGTCTCCTCTTTTGAAGGATTAACATTGGTCGGGCTATCCATAAGGCTCTGGTAGTATGGTATGCGCAACGTCTTCTCGAAATGGGCAAAGCACTGCAGGTTCGCCATCATATAGGGGTCGTCGGCATACTCAAAGTCGCCGATGCCGCTGTTGCCCGAAATGTCGGGGTACATCTCGTTATACAGCGTATGCTCAGTATAATAGTTGCCGAAATTCATCTTATACCGCTCGGCAAAAGCGCGAGTCTGACGGCGGAACTGCTTGCTAGGAATAGGACCGCGGCTGATATCGTCAAGCCAGCCACGATACTCGTATGCCGGCCAGTCGGTGATAGTCATGCAGGGCACATTGCCATTGTATATCTTACGCAGCTGGGCCATAGTCCGCAACGCATAGTCCCATCCCTCGTTACTGACGCACTGCACACTGATGCCCTCTTGCGCTATCACTATGCGATAAGCCTGCCTTTGGTTCTGCGCTCCGGGTATTTCCGACACAAAATTGCGTCTCGGATTGCTCTTGCCCATAGCCACTGTGCCGCTGCCCATCACCACCTGCTGTGGAGTGGGAATAACGCCTATGTTCACCTCATTTCTTTGTGCCGATGCCTGCAAGCATAGCAGCACTGCGACCAATAGTATTACTTTCTTCATATATTTCGTTGATGCGTTGAACAATTGCTTGAATATTTGATTGAGCTAATGCTTGAGTAATAATACTCAAACAATCAGACAATCAAACAATCTTTTCTCCAATTTGCAAAAATACACAAAAAAATCGTATCTTTGCATTTTCAAAGCAAAAAAACATGAAAAAGATACTTTTCATCTGTCATGGCAACATCTGCCGCAGTGTCACCGCCGAGTTCGTCTTCCGCCAGATGGCACAAGAGGCAGGCCTTGGCCACCTTTTCGAAGTCGATTCCGCCGCCACCAGCCGCGAGGAAATTGGTAACCCCATCTACCCCATGGCACTGCGCACCTTAGAAGCCCACGGCATACACGACGCACGGCATGCTGCCCGACAAGTGACACCCCACGACTACGACTACTACGACCTGCTGGTGCTTATGGACGAAGAAAACCGCTATGGCATCCGCCGCATCATTCCCCACGACCCAGACCACAAGATTAGCCTCCTGCTCGACCACACCGACCCTGCCGACCGCGCCCACCACCACCGCGATGTTGCCGACCCTTGGTACACACGCAATTTCGACCAAGCATGGGAGGACATCACCATCGGCTGCGCTGCCCTGCTGAAAAGTTTAAACCCAATCGGTCATTAGGGTTTATACTAGAAAAACGAGAAACGAAAAAAAAAACGATTTGGGTTTAAACCTCCACACATGATTTACCAGCTCGACCCTCACTATCCAGGCTTCCCCGACCCCGAAGAGGCTGAGCCCGACGGCATCATCGCCATCGGCGGCGACCTTTCGCCCGAACGCCTTATCAATGCCTACTGCTGCGGAATCTTCCCTTGGTTCAACGAGGACGACCCCATTCTGTGGTGGTCTCTCGACCCTCGCATGGTGCTCTACCCCGACGAGTTCCGCTATAGCAAAAGCCTTCATCGCGTGGTCAAGTCGGGCAAATACGAGGTACGCATCGACACCCAGTTCGAGCAGGTGATGCGCCACTGCGCCCATGTCGACCGCACGGCACAAGGTCAGACAGGCACTTGGATTACCGAAGAGATGGTCGAAGCCTACGTCCGCCTCCACCAATTGGGACTAGCCCACTCGTTCGAAACCTATTACCACGATACTCTTGTCGGCGGACTCTACGGTGTCAGCCTAGGTCCCTTCTTCTTTGGCGAATCGATGTTCCACACCATGCCCGACACCTCCAAGGTGGCATTTGTGCGGCTGGTGCAGTTCGCTCACGAGCATCATTTCCGCCTCATCGATGCTCAACAAGAAACCCCACACCTTGCCTCACTTGGCGCACGTCCCATACCCCGCAGCGAATACCTCACGGAGCTCAACATTATCCGTGCCGACAACACCCTGCTCGGCTGCTGGACACAATTTTAGAAGCTGTTTAAATTTGATTGATGAATTTTATTATGGACATGAACGAGCAGATTTTTCGCCTTTCCGAGGGCGCAGCGTTTCGCAAAGTGAGAGCAAAAGATGCTTGTATCTTTTGCCGAGCCAAAGAAACGTCAGCGAAGCTAATGGGGTTCCATTGTAACTGAGGAAAGGAAGTCGCGACCGCATGGGAGCAACTTAGCCTAATAAAAAAGATGCCGTTCAGGTGCTTTAAGAAAATCATTGAATTAAAATTTAAACAGCTTCTTAGCAATACCTGCTGTGCTACGACTACCACAGGTTATAATGCACCCGCGAAGGGTCCCACTTATCTTTGGGCTGCTCATTTCCTGCCGGATAGCCAAGAGGCACCACACAATAAGGCACCACAGTTGAAGGCAGAGCCAAAGCGCGCTTCACAGGCTCCATGCGGTCGGCGTATGGGTAACATGCCGTCCAACAGGCACCCAAGCCGTATGCCTCCGCCAACAGCAGCAAGTTCTCGGTAACGGCACCCATGTCGTCGCGCCATAGGTGGTTTACCTGCACTGTAGGCTCCATGTCAGAATTGTCGGAGGGCGGCAGTGCGACGACGGTGTCGGCGCAGATTACAACGATGGCAGCAGCCTGTTCGAACTTAGGCATGTTAAAATTGCCTTCAAATATTTCGCCCAAACGGCTCTTATCAGTAATCACAACAAAGCTCCACGGACGCCAGTCGCGACCCGAAGGAGCTGCCATAGCGGCACGCAGCAGGTTCTCCATCACCTCGGAGGGAATCGTGTCGGAGGTGTACGAGCGCACACTCTTGCGCTGCAAGATGTTGGCAAGCACCGTTTCATACGTCGGCGCCGCAGCCTCCTGTTGTTTGTCACAGCGGCACCCGCCAAACAGCAGCGTGCCCATCAGCAAAGCTGACAATACAATACGTTTCATCATGCAAATTTTAATTTTAAATTTTTATGACTTCTTATTTGGATTACGAGGAAACCAGCCTTTCTCCACACGCTTGCGCTGCTTGAAAAGCTCTATAATCGACCACAGGCTCGAAAAGCCGAATACACCCAGAAAGGTCGACAACAGCGTGTCGGCTATAAAGAGCGAGCCTACGATACAACCCACGCCCGCCAAAAGAAAAAGCCACCAACACTTCACGCCCCAATAATACTCTGCCTTGATGACGAGGGGATGGAACAGGCCTATGCACAGAAAGGCCGACACGCCGATGAGAACACCTGTGAAATGCATAGAGCTAACTCAATTGAAACTCCGTGCGGAGGGTTTCCACATAGTCCAACTTCTCCCAGCCGAAGAAGTCCACCGTCTTCACTCGCTCGTTGCCCTGAGCGTCAATCAGCGTCACCGGTGCACTATATGGGTCGCGCCCAATATGGCCGTATGCCGCCGTAGGAGCGAAGATAGGATTCTTCAATCCGAACCGCTCGATGATGGCAAACGGGCGCATATCGAATATCATACCTATGCGTCGCGCAATATCGCCGTCGCTCATCTCCACATGCGCCGTGCCGTAGGTGTTCACATACAGTCCCACCGGCTCGGCCACGCCTATGGCGTATGCCACCTGCACCAACACCTCGTCGCACACACCAGCCGCCACCATGTTCTTGGCGATATGACGTGTGGCGTATGCCGCCGAGCGGTCCACCTTCGAGGCATCCTTGCCGCTGAAAGCACCGCCGCCGTGCGCTCCACGACCACCATACGTGTCCACAATAATCTTCCGCCCCGTCAAACCCGTGTCGCCGTGCGGCCCTCCTATCACAAACTTGCCCGTGGGGTTGACATACAGCTTATAGTCGCCCTTGGCAAACAGCTCGCGGTTGTCGCGGCTCAGGCGTGCCAGCACCCGCGGAATCAATATCTCCCTCACATCCCTTTCTATACGTGCCAGCATCACCCCCTCCTCGTCAAAATCGTCGTGCTGGGTCGAAATCACTATCGCCTCCACCCTCAGCGGCCTGCCCTCGTCGCTATACTCTATCGTAATCTGGCTCTTAGCGTCGGGACGCAGATACTTCATCTCGCGCCCCTCCTTCCTTATCTTCGACAGCTCCTGCAAGAAGATATGCGCCAGCGTGATGGGGAGGGGCATCAGCTCGGGTGTTTCGTTACAGGCATAGCCGAACATCATGCCCTGGTCGCCCGCGCCCTGTTCCTCCCGTGTGGCGCGGCTCACGCCCTGGTTGATATCGCTGCTCTGCCCATGTATGGTAGAGAGAATCGCGCACGAGTCCGCCTCAAACATATACTCGCCCTTGGTGTACCCAATGTTGCGCACCACCTCGCGCACCGTGTGCTGGATATCCACATATCCCTCGCACGTCACCTCGCCGCTCACCAACACCAGGCCCGTAGTCACCAACGTCTCGCAAGCCACATGGCTGTTGGGGTCGCGACGCAGAAACTCGTCCAACAGCGCATCCGAAATTTGGTCGGCCACCTTGTCGGGATGGCCCTCAGAAACCGATTCAGAAGTGAAAAAATAGCTCATAATACTTTAACTTTTTTGATGTGAAACATAAAAAAGCAAAGCGATGGAAAACGTAATAGTTGTATTGAAAAACATGAGTTTAGCATTATTTTTCAGTGGTTGCAATCATTACAAATCTATCCACTTTGCGGCTGCAAAGATACAACTTATTTTTCAGATACAACAAAAAAAATTCACCATTCTTCCCCCGCGCCGCTCCACCTCCTACTCCCTCCTGTTTCCAGCATATATTCTATTGTTATACCTTAGTTATACCTTAGTTATTCTATATATAATAGAATAACTAAGGTATAACTAAGGTATAACAATAGAATAAGGAAAGAAAACATCCATAAGTTGGATGGGAAGCAACATTTTTTGCGGCGGGTTGCAATTTTTAGGCAGAACGGAAACCAAATAAACGAGAGTTGAGTAAACCGATAACAAAAAAAAGCAAAATGACAAAAAAAGGTATTCTGTTGTTGATTGCCGTAGCGGCGATAGGGGCATACACGGCGTTCGACTGGAGCTGCACGGGAAATCCGAAGCACAAAGTGAGTCAAACCATGGGCCGGCAAGGACACGACTGTGAGGCGGAGTACAGGCAGATAGCCGACAGAGATTATTTCTTTTCGGCTGCGGGTGCGGTGGATGCCTGCGACACATTTCTGAGCCATTTCCAATACCAGCGGTGCGCCCACAACGACGAGGTGAGAGCCATGCGCGAAGCCTTTGCCGCGATGGGCGAGGCTTTGGGGAGAAGCTACTATTCGTACGAGCTGTTCAAGAGCGAGACCCGCTATCTGTCGCAACACCTCGCGGAGTCGCCCTACCGTGTGGTGCGCGACACATGGGCTCGGTTGCTGCATGAGGAGGACAGCTGTCGGCTGCGTGCCTCGCTGGTGAGCCTTACGGGACACGATTTCTCGGTGTATCTGCACGACTATGCGCAGCAGGTGTGCCAAGAGCGGTATGGCAAGGGGCTGTTTGCGATGAGGGTGAGCCAAATAGAGCCGCTCCGACAGTCGCAACCCGTACTAGTAGAAGGCACTGCGGCGGTGGCGTGCACAGCAGAATACGCCATACACCTAGAGGGGGCACTAGGGCTGGGACTGCGCACCCGCACCGACCGGCTGACCGTGAGCGGCGAGTTGGGCTATTCCTCCGAAGGGAAACTAATATTTCACAGAAAAGGATACAGCGCACAATAAAAACAGAATTGTTACGTTTATTAAAGTTAAAGATTGGAACAATCACAATTTAAACACCAAACGCATCAACGTATAGCCCCATGATTATTACCATCATCTGCATAACCATCTTAGCCCACCTGATTACAGGCAAAGACGTAAAGCCCTTGGTAGAGAAATTAAAGAGAGTGAGGTGGCCTTGGCGGGCATCACACTCGTTCAAATATATCCGCCACTACGCCCGCAAGGTAGGCAGAGTTACGGCACGCCCGTTGCTGCTCGCCTATTACGTGCTTACCGACGCCGAAACAAGCACCACCGAGAAGGCCATGATATATGGCTGCCTGCTGTATGTAGTGATGCCGGTGTCGCTGATACCGAGGTCGGTATTCAAGATGCTTGGGCTGGTTGACGAAGCTGCCGCCGTGCTATTTGTCATCAAGAAGATCCACGACAAAATCACCCCCGAAATAGAGGCAAAAGCAGACGCCACGCTCGACGGGTGGTTCAAGCCTGACGTGGAAACGAGTATGGGTAATTGACAACAGACCTTAATAGAGTTTACATCTGACTGCTGCCCATTATTAAACTAAACAAATATGGAGACCCTGCTGGAATGTCAAATGAGTGGCATAGAGGTGAAGCGGATGGCTCGAAATGTATCTGCCCGGCAGGTATACGATTATATTTTCGACAGCCAGAGTCGTGTGGCTCGCAATGCGGCATGGATACTGACACATAAGCCCGCTAGCGAACTCCTCCAGCTACCGCAGGATAGGCTTGTCGACCTTGCCCTGACAACAGCCGACACCTCGTTGCGACGGCTGGTGCTTGCCCTAATCGAACGGCAGGGTATCACCAAAGAGGATATGCGCACCGACCTGCTCGACTTCTGCCTTCAGCACATGGTAATGTTGGACGAGCCGCCAGGGGTACAGGCTCTTTGCCTAAAACTGGCAAATCAAATGTGCGGCTACTACCCCGAACTGAGGCACGAATTTGCCGAAACACTGAACCTGATGGAGGCAGACCACTACAAACCCGGCATGCGACACCTGATATTAAAGACCAAAAAACAACTACTGAAATGATAAAAATATTACGCGAAATAGCAGGCTACCTACTAGGATTGATAGTCTTTATCGGGCTAATTCCCCTGCTGATGTGGTGGGCGAGTGGCAGATGCAACGTTATGTCCACCACCCCCACATGGCTACTCGCCCTAGGAATAGTATTGATAGCGATAGGGCTTGTCTTGAGCATTTGGTCAATTGTCCACATGCGCCGTGTGGGCAAGGGCAACCCTTTCGACGCCTTTGGACACGAAATGGCCCCTCGCACACGCCACCTGATGACCGACGGCCCCTATCGCTATAGCCGCAACCCAATGCTGTTGGGAGTGTTTGTTTTACTATTAGGCGTGGTAGGCATAATGCATACATGGCAGGCGGCGCTGATATATGTTGCCTTTGTTGCCATCATGCTGTGTCAAGTGGCAAGCGAGGAGAAACGGCTGGCAAAAGACTTTGGCAACGAATATGCCGAATACTGCAAGCATACCCGTAGAATCATTTAAAGTTCAAAAAATGAATGAATGTGTTAACGTGTGAATGTGTTAATGTGTAAATCGATTAACGAATTATGGAATGTGTTAACGTGTTAATGTGTTAACGTGTGAATCTTTGATTTACGAATTTACAAATTAACGAATTTACGAATTCAAGAATTACGAATTAACGAATTTAATAATCATGCGCAAAATAAGACTCCTTATCACCCTATGTGCCCTAACGCTCTCTGCTGGTCAACTGCTTGCTTGGGGACCGACAGGCCACCGCATTGTTACACAAATAGCCTACGACAACCTCACTTGCCGTGCCCGCCATAGGGTAGACCGCATTCTAGGTGAGAAGGGCATCGTGTACTGGTCGACGTGGGCAGACAATATCAAGAGCGACACCGTATATCCCTCCAGTCACGACTGGCATTACCAAGACTTCAACCCCGGCATGTGCGACTCGGCCGTCATTGCCACACTGACCAACTATCCTACGGTGGGGGGCAACCTGTTTCGATCCATGGACAGTCTTATTATTCTGTTGCGTAACGACCGAAGCAATGCCGACGCCCTTAAATTTGTCGTTCATCTGATGGGCGACCGTTTTTGCCCGATGCATACAGGGCATCTCGACGACCTTGGAGGCAACCGCGTACTTTTGGAATGGTTTCGCCAACCACGCAACCTCCATTGGGTATGGGACGAAGGTATCATCAACGCTGTTGGCTACAGCTATACTGAATATGCAGAATACATACAGCACCGCTACTCCAACCAAAAACAGACAATCCGCCACATGTCGTGGGAAGAACTGCTGCTGCACAACTACCACCTCACGGAAGAGATATACCAGTATCACGACTGTTGGAACGGCAACGCATTTGTCTACACATACCACTTTGCCCCTGCCATGGAGTGGCAACTCTACGCTGCTGGCATACGACTGGCAATGCTGCTCAATGAGATATATGGGTAAATTGAAAATTGAAAATTGGCTGCCGCACCCGGATAACTCTAAATTCTCAATTTAATTGAAAATCAGGGTACGTTGTCTTTTCACTTTTCAATTTAAATAGTTCTCAATTTTCACTTCGAAACAAGGCATTCGTCCAACTGGCTGACGATATAGTCCTTATCCATGTGCTGGCCGATAAAGACTATCTTTTGCATACGGTCGCCGTACGCTTCGTCCCAGTCGTGAGCCAGCCCTGCGTCGCGCTGCAGCATCTCCAACAGTTCTTCCTCAGGCATGGTGGCATACCATTGACCTGCTTCGGTCACCTTCACCTGCACGCCTGCCTGCTCAAAGAGATACGACATGTCGGGACTGAAAGAGAAATAACAAATACCTTTGGCACGAATCACGTTCTTGGGCCAATTGAGGTTCACAAAACGGTCAAACTTGTCAAGATCGAACGCCTGCCGCCGATAGTACACAAAAGTACCGATGCCGTATTCCTCCACCTCGCCACCTTCGTGATGGTGATGGTGACCATGCTCCTCATGGTGATGATGACCGTGTTCCTCATGGTGGCCATGCTCATGTTCCTCACTATCGTGATGGGGGCCATATTCAGGGAATTTCGCTGCCTCGTTCTCCTCATCCGTGCTGAGCCTCTCCAGCTCGCGCACCCACGCTGCCGAGCCCGACGTGCGGTCGTAGTTGAAGAAATGGGTGTCCACAATCTCGTCAAGGTCAACCCTAGCATAGTCGCTATCGATTATCTTCACGCCCGGGTTGAGCTGGAGCACAATCTTGTGCAGACGTTCCAACTCGTCTGGCTTCACCTCCGACACCTTATTCATCAACACAATATTGCAGAACTCCACCTGTTGGATGATAAGATTTTCGATATCCTCCTCCCCTATGGCTGAGCCCAGCAGCTTGTCGCCACAGGCAAACTCGCTCTGCATCCGCAGTGCGTCGACCACCGTCACCACACAGTCCAATCGTGGCACACCATAGAGCGTATACTCCTCGCCCATGCGGGGGATAGAGCAGATGGTGCGGGCAATAGGTTCGGGCTCGCAGATGCCACTGGCCTCAATAACGATATAGTCGAACCGATGAGTCTTCATCAAGTCGGTAAGCTGTTCCACCAGATTCATCTTCAACGTACAGCAGATACAGCCATTCTGTAGCGCCACCAGACTATCGTCCTTTTGGTCCACAATGCCACCCTTTTGGATTAGCGAGGCATCAATATTCACCTCACCTATATCGTTCACTATCACCGCAAAGCGAATACCCTTCTTATTAGTAAGGATATGGTTGACAAGCGTAGTCTTGCCACTGCCCAGATAGCCTGTCAGCAGCAGCACCGGAGTAGAATGATTATAAAACGTGTTCATGTAAAGTTTAAGGTTTAAGAGTTTAAAGGTATAATAAATGCGTTATGTTTTCGATTCTCGATTCATAATTCAATTAACGTACCACCGTCGACTATATTTTACGAAAATGCGAAATATTTTACAATTTTCGGAACAAACCTTTGCCATATCGCAAAAAAGATGTTATTTTGCAAACGATTTGAACACCCTGCCGTTCCATCGGCAACACCAACAATCAGCAAGTTACAGTCATGCAGACGCATCCCATTCTTACCATCACAGGCTCCGACAGCACCGGTGGCGCAGGCATACAGGCCGACATCAGAACCATCACCGCCCTTGGTGCCGAAGCCATGACGGTCGTCACCAGCCTGACGTTGCAGAACTCGCTCGGCATACAGGAGTTCTACGACATCCCAGCGCCTATCATCGAGCGGCAGATTGATGCCGTCTGCGACGATGCCCACCCGCAGGTTGTCAAAATCGGAATGGTACGCGATGCCGCCTCGCTTGCCGCCATAGTACGATGCCTGCGTCGCCACCACCCGCGTTGGACGCTCTACTCGCCCGTAGTCTGCTCCACACACGACGAACAGCTGATGGACGACAACCTTATACAGCTCGTTCAGACAGAGCTGCTGCCGCTGTGCTCGCTGCTGGTGATTCGCAAACACGATGCCCACCATTTTCTAACAACACAAACCAATCAAGCATCTCTGCATTCAAACAAGCAAACAATCAAGCAATCCACTACCACCCACACGGTGGAAGCCGACGGTACCCACGGACGCTGCAACGAGCTCTGCTCCGCCATTGCGGTATTTCTGAACCAGGGCAGCACGCTCGACGATGCTGTGCGCCGTGCCAGCCTATTGGTGCCGCCACACACGGCCGAAGACCCTTTGTCCGGTGCCACCGTACGCCTTTACCGCCAATTCCTCACCCTTCAGGAACAGCAATGTAGCCACAACCACGATGTCAACTACTATGCCAACCAACTGGGTGTCAGCCCTCGCTATCTAGCACAGGTCACACACCGCATGGCACAACAAACACCCAAAAACCTCATTGAGGCGACACTCCTTGCCCGTATCCGACAGATGCTGGTACAGGTTCCGCCCCTCTCGCTCCAAGCTATCGCCGACCAATTGCAATTCACTCCCCAAACCCTCTCACATTATTTCAAGCGGCTAACTGGCACCACCCCCACTCAATACCGAAGAAAACAATTACCCAATATATAATACAACACACACCATGAATATTGAAGAATATATAGTGGCGCGCGTCAATGCACTGATGCACACCGACGACGCCTCCATCGTCAAACGCCTCGAAGGCGGCATGAGCAACTATACCTACGTGGTAGAAACCCGAGGCAAACGCTACACCTATCGCGTGCCCGGCAAATATGCAGAGAAATTTGTCGACCGCGTTGAGGAATGGGACAACATACAGGAGGTGAACCGCCTCGAACTTAACAACGCCACTTCGTATGTAGAGATTATCTCAGGCGAAAAACTTGCCGAATATGTCGAAGGCACTATCCTCTCCGACACCGATGTGGTCAGCTACAACGCGATGTCGGTCGCCGCTCTCAAGAAACTTCATAACAGCGACCTCAAATTTAAGGACTATAATGCTTTCGAACGTCTCGACAACTACGAACGCTACTGCCGCGAGATGGGATTCACCCATCCTAAGGAGTATATCACCCTACGCCAAAAGCTGGATGCGTTGAACCGGACTCACTCCGATGTGAAGAAGGTACCCTGTCATTGCGACTACCAGCCTACCAACCTCGTTCTTAGCGGCGACAGGCTGTATGTGCTCGACTGGGAGTTTGCCGGCATGAACGACCCATTCTACGACATAGCTTGCTATGGAAACGCGGGTTTCGATAAGGCGCTGTCGCTGCTCGAGGCATACGTAGGCCATACCCCTACACGCGAAGAACTGCAACGACTCTACTTCCACCGCTCATTTCAGTGCCTACAGTGGTACAATGTAGCCATCTTCAAAGACCGCGTAGGCCTCAGTCGCGACCTTAACATGGACTTCAACGAGGTAGCCTCGTTCTTCTTCAATATGGCAAAAGACCTCGCCGACCAATACGACTCTTTGAAGTAAGGACTATGAAGGTGATTGGTTGAGCATTATGACGGCTAACGCATAAACATTAAACTCTAAACCTTAAACTAACAACTTTCAACTTTAGGAAACTTCTATAAATTGAATGATATATTAAGGAAGTCCACTGGACTTCCTTAATACTTTTAACTTCTATTTTTAAATTAATAGAACACACCTTTAAAGACAGTTAGCAAACCTTTGAAGTAAGAAGTATGAACAAAAAAGTAGAGCGGAAGCCAATTTTTAAGGTTCTTCCGACAAATGGATAGGTGATGCTCCGGGGCTTTTTCATCCCATTTTGAATACTCTTTGTCTCCACTCTTAGGAGCGAAGCCAGAGCGAACCCAGAGCGAAGGCAGAGCGAACCCAAAGTGGGAGCAACCGTCTGCTGTAATTATACCAAAAAGAACAAAAATTAGGGTGCCGCTTTTGAGAAAAATCAATTTTGATTTCGTCTAGTTCTGCTCAGAGAGCATCACAAAATGGGGTTTTTGATGGTTGTCAAAAGAGAAAACACGAGTAGTATCTGAGCAAGAAATGGGTGTTAGAGCACTATGTACTATGTTATATAATTCTGCAGGTAACAAAGTAACAAGTTAACATTTTTATTATTACCAACTGATAATTAAATATATAGTAATACCTGTTTTATGAAATAGGTAACATCTTGGTAACATTTTGCCCTTTTTCTAAGTGACTTTTCGTGCCGTTTTTATCGGCTTCTTACATCACCTCTCACGACACGAAATGTTACCTCTTTTCAGCCTTAGGTAACATTTTTAAATAATACACAAGTTTG
>JAFWQP010000075.1 GCA_017509045.1 Bacteroidales bacterium | reverse complement strand
AGCAGCTCAACGAGCAGGAGATAGAGCAGGTGGTGCGCCTGCAACTGGCACGCGTGCAGAAGATGCTGGAGCCACAGGGATTCAAGCTCGAGGTCACCGACCACGCCGTGCGCTGGCTGGCCCGCGAGGGCTACGACCCCGACATGGGCGCACGACCCGTGAAGCGCGCCATTCAGCACCATGTGCTCAACGAGTTGAGCCGACGGCTGCTGGCGGGCGAGGTGACTCGCGAGCACCCCATCGTCATTGATGAGTTTGGCGACGGCCTCGTCTTCCACAACTAAGCCAAGCGTTGCTCACAACGCAAAAGCTAGCCTTTCTCTAAACAGCGTAGGAGGCGAACACCTGTCAGTGGTGTTTGCCTCCTACACTGTTTTTTTCATTGCTATTCCAGCTTTTTCCCCTTGTAATAAGCATTGAAGGTATCTTCGGCATAACCGTTGCCCGTGGATTTGAAGGTTGAGGCGAAGGCACCTTCCACCTTCTTACCACGGTAGTAGGCATTGAAGGCATCCTTGGCATAGTAGCCGTCTAAAATCACGAAGTTGGCAGCCATAGAACCTTTAATCTTCTCACCGAAATAATAGACATTGAAGGCATCCTTGGCATAGCCGTCGCCCAATTCCACAAACGTGGCGGCCTGGGCATCAATCTTCTTGTTGCCATAGTAGACGTTGAACTGATTCTTGTAATACCCCCTTTGCGCTTCGGCATCCACCTCCTCATGCCCATGATGGCGTAAGGCAGGCCCCCGCTTCAAACGAAACGTCAACGGGTCGACAAACTCCAGCAAACGGCCGTTCAGATATACATTCCAACGGTCCTTGGCATAGCCGAAGCCCAAATCAACAAAACTACGCGCATCGGCCTGCATCACAACATTCTCGCCGAAGAACACCCGGTCGCGGTCAATCTCATATCGCTGGGCGTGGCTCGTCAATGTCCATCCCAACAGCACCATCGTCACAAACGACTTGAATAAAAAAGCTATCCGTTTCATAATTCTAAACATTTAAAAGTTCTTTCTATGACGCAAAGTTAGAACAATCCCCCCGAACAGCAAAATGGAATTCCCTATCAGTTCGTAGGGAAACACCTAAATATTAAAATGAAGAATACCAGAAGTTTTCAGGATTAGTTGACAGGCCGCCGATTTGGCTGGAAATCCATCGTTCCTGGCATGTTCGCAAAAAAATTCGTACGGTTGAGAAGACGGTAGCGTTTTTTGAAGATTCCAGACGCTGAAAGCGTCTTTTCAACCGTACCTCGAAAAATTTTCGCCGCGTTAACAATCTTTAGGGCGCATAATTCTTTATTCTCAATTATTTTACTTACCTTTGCGCTCCGAAATCAAAAAGACTGTATTCCGAAGAGCAAAAGACCCTCAAACGGAACAGCAGAAGCGGCCCTTTCCAATTGGGCAATGATCGTAAGTGATCTTTGAACTATTGAACAATTATTAGATCAAGAGACAGCCTTGAGCTGCCCCAACCGAGCACGTGACAACCGAATTCACCAAGGGAGCCCTCACGCTACCCAGCAGAAACAGGGAATTGCAGGTTGTAATGTAGTAGTACATAATCGCCACGGTGGGAAAAGGATCTGAATTAACAGTTTATTATTAACCGATTAATTAAAAGTGATTATGACAAAATTATTTCTTTCTTTATTATTTATGATTTGCGTGTGGGGGGCTACAAGTTCTTCACACAACATCTTCGTACCCTACGCCAAACACTTGGCGGAAGGGCTTTTCGGCGTTGGACCCACAACCAACCTTCTTCCGCGTTGCACAATGACAACGCTATTCGTCTCGTAGGTTTCCCAAAAGGAAGCCACCTCCCCCCCCCTCTTGTTATTCTGACTCGAACCCCGAAAGTCATACGCTCTATGACGACCCTTCTCTCCATCCCGGAGTTTTCAGCTATCCCCTCACCATACCTTATAACTTAAAAACAATCATCCATGACAATTGAGATTAGCAGAAAACGACTTACCCTCAACAACGTAGACCCTTTCCAAATCCTCATCTTGCTCGGCGACAAGGTGGACAAGAGCACAATTAAAAATATCGCCACGCCGAACTTCTCTATCGTGGTGAAACCGTCGGACAGACCTGACTTTGTGAAGCGGGAGGGCGACTACACCGTCGTCGTCCGCAAGGACAACGGCGAGGAGGCGCCACTCTGTATGCCGCACCGTGGGGCGAAAATGCTCTATGTGCTCACGCTGCTGTGCCAGAAGGCGGTGGGGGGACTGCCCAACAAATACTTCACCAACGAGCGGGCTGCCGCTGCCATAGAGGCGCTCTACGACAAATTCTACCGCTCGGGCGGCAACGAGTGGGTGGAGGGCTGCGCGGCCAACAACCACAATCTCTCTATCTTCCGCACCCATGCGAAGAATGCCGTGGAGAACAACGAGGCGCTGGACAACGTGGTGCGCTACTGGTGTGGATTCGAGGACGAGAAACGTATGGTAGGCAAGAACCAACTGCAACTGAGGAGAATACGCATTCCCAACGACCGCATTGTCTTCGAGGACGCAGTAGGCAGCCGTGTGTCGTTCGAGCAGCTCATAGAGCAGTTGCCGCCGCTGCACGACCTATTCGGATTCAGCAACAAGACCACCGAGCGCATTTGCGAGGTGCGTATCAAGAAGGCGAGTGGAATCCTTAGGGGAAATGGCCCATTCAATTACCGCATAGCCTGACCAGGCTTATAGACTGAATAACAATAACATTAACTTTAAAAACAAGACACAATGAAAAGAACAGTAATCTGTGAACACGTAGGGTTCGGCCATCCCGACAAGGTGGCCGACCAAATCAGCGATGCCCTTTTAGACGCTTTCCTTGAGAAAGACCCCAACACCCGCGCAGGCATCGAGGTGATGGTGAAAGACAACATCGTGGTCTTGGGCGGCGAGGTGAAAAGCACGGCGCAAATCGACTACGACCACATCGTGAGGGAGACAATGGACAGCATCGGCTATCCCGACAACCATCATCTCGCGGGCGACGACATGAAGGTGGTCAACCTCATCGGGAAGCAGTCGCCGGAAATCAGCCAAAGCGTAGACCAGGACAACGGCATCATCGGGGCGGGCGACCAAGGCTTCTGCGTGGGCTTCGCCTCGAACGAGACGGAAGACCTGATGCCATTAGGGGCCTATCTCGCCCGACAGCTCTGCCAATGTGCCGAAGACTTGCGCCACACTCTCGGGCCCGACGTCAAGTCGCAGGTGGTGGTGACGTATGACCAAGAGGGCAGGAGTCACGTCGACTCCATCCTCGTGAGCACCATGCACCAGTGCTCATTAGAGGAGTGCCGGGCCAAAGTCAATGACTATATTATAAATAATGGTATGGACATCGACACGCATCTTTTCCACCAGCACATCATCGAGGACAAGCCAGAAATCGTCATCAACCCCGCTGGGGAGTGGCACACTGGCGGCAGCATCTCCGACTGCGGCATGACGAACCGCAAGATTGTGGT
>JAFWQP010000006.1 GCA_017509045.1 Bacteroidales bacterium | reverse complement strand
GTTTTCTCGTGAACATGTTTTAGTTTTTACCTTTTAGTTTTTACTTTCTTATCGTGGAGTATACGGGAGTCGAACCCGTTACCTTTTGATTGCGAACCAAATGCTCTACCAAATGAGCTAATACCCCATTGCTGAAATGCGGTGCAAAGATACACACTTTTTTTTAATTGAAAAGGTTTAAGGAGTTAAAAAAGTTAAATTGATTGCTTGATTGTTTGATAATTTGAGTATTTTGACTGCGTCAGCCACTCAGGCATTAACGTTGCATAAGGTGAGAGCAGAGAGAGCTTGCTCGCTATGCCGAGCCAAACAACGTCACGGTGTAACACATTCAAACAATCTTTTCAATTTTCAACTTTCAACTTCTTATATCGGACACTCACCGTGGCGAAGATGAATACCACGGGGATAAAGATGTAGATATAGCCCTCGATGCATTCGATGGCCAGCATCGTGACCGCCTCAATGCCGACGAAGAATGTGGCGGCAACAAACAGACAGCGGCAAAAATTATGGGTACGCACAATGTCGATGACCATCTTGGCGACAATCATAAGCAGCATTAGCATTTGGTACACCACCATAATCCACACACCGGTGATGGGAGCAAACTCGTCGAACAGGCCAGCGATGGCTGCACCGAGCAGCATCACAAAGATGACAGCCTGCCACTCCAGCCACTGCTTCTCCTCCATGCCCATAGTGTCGCTCAACTGCGCCACCACCTGCATCAAGGCAGTCATAAAACAATAGACCACATAGGTGAGCAACACCTCGCCGAGAATCGACCAGCCAAAGCCTACCACATTCCGCTGGCAGAACCAGCCCACGCTGATCTCCTTGCGGTGCAGGTCAATATCTTCGAACAACGGCAAATCGTCCGAAAAACAATAATAGTAGGTAGATACCACCGCCAGCCCCACCAGTATGTAGAGCAGCGGATAGAGACTGCGCTCGTCCTTATGATAGATGCGGTAGGTGGTCACGTGCATAGCAACGGCGAGCACCAACAACAAGATAGGAATTACGATGGGATGCAGCCCCAGCGGGTTGCTGTGGTGAATGTTGAGCAATTCGGGGAGGTTGGACATCGGCGCGTTGGCGTGGATGTATTCGGACAAGGATTGTAGAAACATGCTCTTTTGAAGTAAGAAGTAAGAACTATGAACTCAGAAGTTGGGCGGTAGCCAATTTCATCTTTTAATTTAATAACGCTTAATCATGGCAATTATTGTCCCTTTGCTTCACTTTTTTTCAAGCATTATACTCCTAAAGTTTGTCTAATCGGGAAAAAGTATGTATTTTTGCAGCCTGTTTTAAACATTGCGAAAAGTGAGCGAAGAGGGCAAATCCTAAGATTTGCACTATTCCGAGCCTGAGCAATGTCTCGAAGAAACATTGCGAAAAGCGAGTGAAGAGGGCAAATCCTAAGATTTGCACTATTCCGAGCCAGAGCAATGTCACGAAGTAACATTGTGAAGAAGTTTACAGACTGTAATTATAGCACCATGAACATCCGACTTGAACAACCGCAAGACTATCGCGAGGTAGAGAACCTCACACGCGAGGCGTTCTGGAATGTCTACCGTCCAAGATGCACCGAACACTATGTGCTCAACCAATACCGGGGCAATCCCGACTTCATCCCTGAGCTGGACTATGTGATGGAGGAGGACGACAAGATTATCGGCCATGTCATGTTCTCAAAAGCAAAGATAACATTGGTGGACGGGACAGAATACCCCTCATGGACCTTTGGACCTATCAGCATCCACCCCGACTACAAGCGCAAAGGTTACGGCCTGCAGCTGCTGCAGTACGCTCTAGGGAAAGCCCGCGAAATGGGCGTCGGGATGCTATCGATGGAGGGTAATATCGACTTCTACCGACATGCGGGGTTCGGCCTTGCCAGCAAGATGAAAATCCACTACCATGCAGAGCCATGGGAATCAGAAGTACCATACTTCTTAGCCCAAGAACTCATCCCCGGCTATTGGGGCAACCGCGAAGGCTCTTACTGTCCACCCAAAGGCTACTTTGTCGCCGACGAGCACCCCAAGGCCTTTGAAGCCTACGAAGCCACATTTCCTCCGAAAGTGAAACTGCGCCTGCCGGGACAACTAGGATATGAAGAATAACAACACCCCTATGACAGTAGACTCACTTATAACCGAGAAATGCCGGCGAGTTGCTGATGACAATAAACATGTAATTCATTACTGGTGCAACGACATACAGCCTAATCGAACAACACTTGTCTTTCTGCCCGGGCTGACAGCCGACCACCATCTGTTTGACTATCAGGTGCAGTATTTCGCACCCATATATAATGTAATAGTGTGGGATGCCCCAGGACATGGGGCTTCGCGACCTTTCGAACTCGACTTCTCGCTCGACGACAAAGCACATTATCTACACAATCTGCTAGCCACCGAGGGCATTGAGCGACCTGTGTTTGTAGGCCAGTCGATGGGCGGCTATGTGGCGCAATGCTACCTTGAACTGTACCCTTCGGAAGCAAGCGGCTTTATCTCTATCGACAGTGCCCCGCTGAAACGGCAATACTGCACCAATGCAGAACTATGGCTGATGAGACATGCCGAACCAATGTATCGTGCCCTCCCGTGGCGCATGCTGCTCAAAAGTGGATCCAAGGGATGCTGCACCACTGAACAGGGACAGCAGCAGATGCTCAACATGATGCAGAGCTACACCAAGGACGAATACTGCCGCCTAGCGGGTCACGGCTACCGTATGTTGGCAGATGCCATCGCCAGCGGACGAGGGTACGACATATCCTGTCCCGCGTTGCTCCTCTGCGGAGAACACGATAGGGCAGGCTCAGCCCGAAACTACAACCGCCGCTGGGCAGCTGGCGAAAGCCTGCCCTTGAAATGGATTCCTTCGGCTGGACACAACTCCAATGTGGACCGTCCCGACATAGTAAACAAGACCATTGCCGACTTTGTAGAGGCAGTCCCCGTGTCAACCGCTACAACGCACCTTTAAAACATAAAGGTGGGTTCTATAAATTCCACGTATGAACAATATGAGCTATAATACATACTTTTCTGATATTTCGGCCTGCTTTTGTCATCTTGCTGACTTTCATTCAGTCATGATGCACCACATCACTCCTTCATGAAAGCCAACAATCTGCTCAAAACCAGTCTCGAAATCTCTTGAAAGCAATTTATAGAACCCACCTAAATCAAATAAGATGAAAATGGAAACACCAAGAATACTTCTACGCTCATGGCGCGAAAGCGACGCGCCGACGCTCTACAAATACGCTTCCGACCCCGAGGTGGGTCCCCGTGCCGGTTGGCCACCCCATCAGAGTGTGGAGGAGAGTCGAGAGATTATCCAAAAACTCTTCTCAAACGACCACACATGGGCTGTCGAGTTAAAAGAGACGGGTGAAGCTATCGGCTGTGTTGGATACCTCCCCGCCTCCATGTCCAATCTGCATATCGATGAACACCAGTGCGAAGTGGGCTACTGGATTGCCCACCCCTATTGGGGCAAGGGACTCTGCACGGAAGCGATGCGGTTGGTTGTCGACCATTGCTTACACGAAAAAGGATTCACCACTCTTTGGGGCAGTCACTTTATTTCAAACCCTGCTTCGGGTCGAGTGATGGAGAAATGCGGCTTTGCAGACACGGGAGAGGAAACGCGATGCCCCAAGCTGGAAGTGGGTTCAGAACGTCCTGTGAGAGTGATGAAACTGATGGCATAGAAATTATTGGAATTAAGTGAGTTCTAGAAATAGGATTAAAGGGACGTGAGTCCACTGGACTTCCTTAATTATACGGGAAATATATATTGTTAATCAACGCGTTTCTATTGAGCGAAAAGCCCTAACATTGCGCAAGTGAGAGCAGAGAAAGCTCGCTTTTTCTGCCGAGCCAAAGCAATGTCACAGAAATGTAACGGGCTATTTTTAGAGGTCGCCTTAAAACATTAAAACTTTTCAGCACTAGAAAAAAATGAAACAAGAAATCAACCCAAAGGATAGTAGCCGCGCACAAGCTTTCGAACTCTGGATGCAGTCGCCTATGCCTATGGTCACCCTCACTAAGACCCTTGATGTGACACGCATCCGCAGAGTCAGCGAACAAAGAGGCTATAAATTCAATATGCTCCTATGCTGGTGCATCGGTAAGGCGGCATCAAGGATAGAAGAGTTTTACACGCTGCCAGAACAGGGTAAACTGTTTCGCTACGACCGCCTTGCCGTCAATGTGATTGTGAACAACCAAGCAGGCGGCATCAGTTCGTGCGACATTCCTTATACCGACAATATCAACCAGTTCAACGATGCCTACACTACGCTAACCCTGCAGGCAGCCACCACCAGCAAAAGCATCGCCGACGAGGATGCCATGGTAATTGGAACCTCGGCAATGACAGCGACAGAACTCGACAGTATCGTCAACCAATACACCGACCTTTTCTGCAATCCCATGGTGATGTGGGGACGCTACCGTAGGGGAATTACTCGTCTAGGGAACAAATGCCGGGGTGGGCTATTCAGGACAACACTTCCCATCAGTTTCCAATTCCATCACGTACAGATGGACGGAGGTCATGCCGCACGATTTCTTGAAGAGCTACAAAATCGTATGAACCATTATTTCAAGTGATAAAACGTGATAAAAATTGGTAAAATAGGGTCAAAAAAGGTCAAATTATACAGATAATCATCCTAGGGAAATAACTAAGTTATTCTTTGTAAACACTGGATTTACATGTATTATGGATTAAAAAAAAGAGGTTCGTTGGAACCTCTTTTGTGGAGTATATCGGAGTCGAACCGATGACCTTTTGACTGCCAGTCAAACGCTCTAGCCACCTGAGCTAATACCCCATGTTTCTTCGTCGAAAGCGGGTGCAAAAGTACAACTTTTTTTTGAATTGGCAAATATTTTTTTACAAATAAATTTGTTCTTACTGATTATCAATGCTATTATTTTATAAAGTAATGGGGATTGGGTGTTGATAATTGGTTCGACAAGCCCTCGGTTTTCCCAAATTAGGGGGTGTGTCGAACATCTTTTTTGTGAGGTTTACGGGCTACTGACTACGAGCTCGGCTGCGGTTGACTATGGCAACCCCGGCGAAGACCGCCAACGCGGCAAGGAGCTTCATCCATGTTAGGCGGTCCATGCCTACGGCGATGCCTACTGCTGAGGCGATGATGGGCTGTAGGTAGCCGTACATGCTAACCAGTGTGGGACGAATGCGTTGCTGCCCCAGCGGGATGAGGAAATAGGCGACAAAGGTGGCAAAGATAATCAGGTAGCCCACTTCCCACCACACCTTGGCAGGCACGGCGGCATAGTCTAAGGCGACAATCTGCCCGGCAGAGAAGGGAAGCGAGACGATGAGGGCAAAGAGGAACATCCATTTCATCAGCGTCACTACGCTGTAGCGCTGTATTACGGGACGGCATATTCCTAGATAGAGGGCGAAGCAGAGGGCGTTGGTGATGGTGAGGAGGATGCCCATAGGCCGTGTTTGTACAGGTCCTGCGGCATGGGTGGATTGGAATATGAGCCATAGCACACCGGCAAAGCTGAGGGCAACGCCGCCCGCCTTTTTCCATGTGATGGGCTCTTTGAGGAATATGGCCGCCACAAACATGGTCATGATGGGTGTCATCGATTGCACTACTGAGAGGTCGATGGGTGCAGTCATGGTGATGGCGGTGAGGAAGGTCATCTGTGGGATGACCAATCCCAGCATGGCAGCACCCGCCATGCGTAGGAGGTCGGCAGCAGGCACTTTTTCACGCTTAGTGAAGAGCCCCAGCAGCCAGAAAAGGGCACCTGCACAGAAGGCACGAAGTGTGAATAGGAAGATGGGCGACAGCTCTCCTTGATTGGCGATGTCTTTGCAGAATACGATGTTGAGACCAAAGATGGCATAAGCACCAAAACTGGCGAGATGTCCTATTAATTGACGGTTCATTTATGTTTTACAATTGGTCAGTATAGATATTGTCTTGGAATAGTGCAACGCGGTTGATGATTGGGCAGGCATAGCACTCGACGAAACGGATGCGCAGTGCAGTGGTGGTGGTCTGCGCGGTGAGGAGGATGCGCTTATAGCCAATGGTGGTGGCAGGGCATAGCTGTTGCCACTGTCCGTTGTGCATAACGTCTACCTCAAACTGTGCGACACGCTGTCCCAATGGGATATACTCCTGAAGCGTGATGCGGTTGAAGGTGATAGGATGGTCGAAGGTGAGTGTGAGGGTCGGGGTGAGGCAAGTGTCGGCAACGGTCCAATAGCGGTGGTAGTGTGTGTCAGTCACATTCGAAGGGCGGTAGGCTTTGCCACGACGGGAAGAGGCTGTAACGTGGGCATCCTGTGCCAGGTCGTTAGAAAAGATGTTGTCGAGGGCTTCGCGCAATTCCATCAGTCGCAATGAGTCGGCAGCAGGTATCAACCCCCGTGTGTCGGGCGGCACATTGAGCAGCAAAAGGGAGTTGCGTCCTACGCTGGTGTAATAGATGGAAAGCAGTTGCTGAAGACTTTTGGGCTGCTCGTAGGCGTGGTAGAACCACCCTGGGCGGATGGACACGTCGGTCTCTGCGGGTACCCAGGCCTTCCCATCGGGGGTGCCGTGGTTGAGCAAATCGGTGCCAGGCGACTTGCTGCCTGGCTCGAAACCCTCTATATTGATGCGCGACCAGCAAGTCTCACCGCAGCATCCCGCTTCGTTGCCCACCCATCGACAGCCGGGGCCCACGTCGCTAAAGATGACCGCTTGGGATTGCAGTCGTGCCACTGTGCCGTTGAACAGCGGCCAGTCGTATTCCTGCCGCTTGCCGTTGGGTCCTTCGCCGTTGGCGCCGTCGAACCATTGCTCGAATATTTCTCCATACTGCGTGAGGGCACTCTCCAGCGTGCGACGGAAAGTCTCGTTATACTCAGGGGTGCCGTATGTGGGAGCGTTTCTATCCCATGGGGAGATATAGACCCCAAACTTCAGTCCCGCCCTCAAGCAAGCATCCGACAATTCGCGCAACACATCACCCTTACCCTCACGCCAGCTGCTCTCACGAACGGTATGAGTGCTGACAGGGTTAGGCCATAGGCAGAAGCCGTCGTGGTGTTTGGCTGTGATGATTATGCCCTTCATACCGGCAGCCTTAGCCACCGAAGCCCACTGGTCGCAATCGAGGGCTGTGGGATTGAACATATCCTCCGTCTCGGTGCCTTCGCCCCATTCGAGTCCTGAGAATGTGTTGGGACCGAAATGGCAGAACATGTTCATTTCCATCTGTTGCCAACGTAGTTGTGCATCGGTGGGGCAGGAACCGTAAGGTGCGGGTGGGTCTATGGCGCAGCTAGTCAGCAGCAATAAGAGCAAAGGAGGCAATAAAAATCTAAGCATATTACTCGATTTCGAATGGTTCGGGGTAATCTACCAGCACCACCTTTACAGAGGGATGCTGAGCGATGAGGCGGCTGTGCGCCACATTGGTGTCGTTATATTCGCGTGGAGTGTCCCATATATGAATATTCTCGTTAGGGAAGGTGTTGGGCAAGAGAGGAAACATGTGGTAGTCGCCACTGAGGGCATCGGGATGCAGTGTGTTGATTTGCTGACGAATGGTTTCTGCCCAATCTTTATCAGACCGACCAGTCAACCAGTTGTTTTCAACCCAAAGGATAACCCTTAGTCCCGAATCTTTGACGGTCTGCAGGGCTAGGGGGTCCCAACTCTCTACCATAACCCGCCGTATGATATGGTGCCGACGGGCAGCAAGACATATTCGGTGACTTATCAGCGAGGCGTTGGCAGATGTGATGTTTTTCATGTCAAGCCAATAATAGTTGCTGTCGGGGTGGTTGAGCGAGTCGAGCCACGCATCGAAGGTGAGTCCAAGGATGGTGTCGTACAGATCATGCCCCATAAATAATAGGTCTTGATGTTCTGAATAGTTAAGGTCAACCTCGATACCTTCAAACCGAGCCTCTGCCTCACGCCCCGAAGCTACGTCTGAGACCCTATGTGCCCATATCTTGGAGTTGGGATATTGGGCGACGGAGCGATATGAGTCGGTGGGTCGGGCGCATCCACTTATCGTCAACATGGTGATAACGAGTAAAGAGTAAAGGGTTCTACTACTTACCATATTTCAGAGTTATTTGGATGTTTGACAGGGCGATGCGGAATCCTGCCAACCAATTGTCTTTTGAATAGGGTGCTTGTAGATCAATCTTGAGCTCATTGATACCCGTTTCACCTAGAGGAAACTCCTTGGTGACACTCACGTGTGTTTCATCGATGAATAGTTTGTATAGGGGCTCGCCATAGTGTTGTTTGTTGTCGCCCACGCAGTAGATGAACATGTCGGGGTATTGTTCGGGCAACAGTCCTTCGGGCACGGTGGCGTCGGCATCGAGCGTAATGCTCACATATCGGTACCCGGGTTTGCTTCTAAATCGCTTGGTAGGGAGTATTGTGTATCTATAACAAGGCTGCGGAGATGAAGCGTCGGGACCGACATATACGACATCAGGCGCGATGAAAATATCTGAGGTTATGAATACAGGTCGTTTAGTGGTGGGATGTGCGGTGAGGTGGTTTGTCAGGTAGGTGTAGGAATAAAGGTAGCGCATCAACTGCAGTTGCCGCCTACAGGTGTCGAGTATGGCGGTATCTGAACAAGGGTGCAACAACAGGTCGTTGCCGAAGGAATAGAGCTTCTCTGGCGCGAATTGGCTTGCTGACTGATAATAGTAGTTGTGAAATACAATGTCGTGTATCGTATGATGATAGTTGACAACAAGCAGCGTCTTGGGCGTAGGGCCAAGACCATCGCCAAGCCAGTGCACTGTGGGATGAGTGGGCAGGTGGTATTTCGTAGCGAGGAGGCTGTAGAGTGCGGGAGCCACATCGTTGTGGGTGACAACATGGGTGAAGGTGGCTGGTTGCCTGATGAGTGGCGACCATAGAATGAGTGGCACATGGTGAAAGGAGAGTTTGTCGCCTTTTTGACGACCGGTGGCATGGTCGCCCGTGATAACGAAAAGGGTGTTTTCATATCCGGGCAGATGACTATAGCTGTGAATGAAGTCGCGCAGACAGTCGTCCGTGAACAGACATGAGGGGAAAAGAGCTGCCAGATAGTCGCCTGCCTGAGTTTTGGACAGCCGAGCAGCACGTCGTTCATATTCCTTTTGCCATCCCTTGTCTGTCAGTTTCAGCTCTTCGTGCATCGACAGGGTGGTGACAAGCGAGATATGGGGGTCTGAAGGCTTCCGTTGCTGATACTGCTCCAAATCCTTTAGCGTACGGGCGAAAAGCGAGTCGTCGGCATAGCCCCAGTTGCCAGCACCGTTTTCGGTTGGCGCTGCGACAAACTCCTCGAACATCGGCGAAAGGTAATCGATGCTCTGGGCAGTTAGGTATTCGTATATGCAGTCGAAGTTGAAGTCGCCAGCATAATAGGCTCGCGTGTTGTACCCCGCACTTTTCAGCAGAGAGAAAAGGCTGTTGTGGTTGGGCATCGAGCCAAATTGAAAGCACTTGGGGCCACCCACGGAGCCGGTGATGGCGGGAATGGCACCATAACTTCGTGTGGTGGTGGAGAGGCAGTTGCGCCAATACAGCCCTGTGGCGGCCAACGAGTCGACAAAGGGCATGGCTCCTGTACCCATGATTTCCGCTCCCAACGATTCCACCAGAATGATGACGATATTGGGAGCCGACGCACCCGTTTCCCCGCTAGCGAAATAAGGAGAGAGGAAGGTGTCGGACGAGGTGGCGCGCTCCAAAGGATAGTGCGGGTCGGGCGGGATGCCCCATTCGGGATGGGTGGCATTGAGGTCGTGCACCCAGGCTTCGTTATATTCGGTCAACTCCATTCCCTCCCGTTGGTGGAGTCGCGACCTGTGGTAATATTCATGGCAGTCGGCTATCAGATAGTGGGTCTTGTTCAGGATATAGTGGTCGTACCCTTCCTCTATCAGATGCGACATCTTGAAGATGAGCGAGAGCAGTATCATCACCCCCGCCACAACAACTACCACCCATGCGCCTCGTGTGGGATGCTTGGCACGCCACAGGCCGAGAGCTGTAAATCCTCCTATCAACAGCAATATCAGCACCACGGGTTTCACGATGCCCATGGCTCCTTTTATTGCCATAAAAGTCTCACTGAACGGACGCGCCACCAGCTCGCAGCCCAGCAGATAGCCATTGTGTGCGACATATAGGGTCAGACCCACCTCGGCGAGCAGCAGCAAAGCGTACAGCACGGCTGCCACAACATGGGCAGCCTTCTGCGACAGCAGTTGTATCAGCCAATACAGCACCCCTATGCCCAGCACCGTCCACGATGCCACTATTAGATTCACCACTAGTGCATTGACAAGTATCTTCCCACTGCCTAGCGCACCTCCCTCCAACGCAAAAAACTCCACCACCTTCAGCGCAACAAGGCATACCAAATACGCCCCCGCTATAGCCAGATAGCGGGCAAGTGATGATTTAAACGTCCCTTTGTCTATCATGCGTATTATTTCGCTTTGGCATCAATCTTAGCTTGGAACTTGGCGCTATCGATAATGAAACGTTCATGCCTGCCTTCGCCAATCAGCCCGCACTCGTCGTATGCCATCACGTCAAACACCAATCTTCGGCGGTCTACCTCCACCAACTCGCTATCGCACCACACCCTCATGCCCACAGGCGTGGCGGCACAGTGCGACACATCCACGTGAATGCCCACGGTGCCTTGCCACTCGTCAAGGTATGGCACAACACTCTCGTTGCAGGTCTGCTCAATCAATGCAATCATCATAGGAGTGGCAAACACCTTCACCAATCCACTACCGATGCGGTCGGCTGTCACCTCCTCGGTGACAGTCTGCTCCAAATGTCCTTTCAAGCCTATTGCTATCATATTCATAATGTGTTAACGTGTAAATTCTTGAACGTGTTAATGTGTTAATGTGTTAGTCCTTGGCGCATCAATGATTTACGAAATAACACGTTTACGAATTAACGAATTAACGCAATAACGCATTCTATTTAGTGTCCAAAGTCAGACAGGAACTTGATGCGCATCAGGCGGATTTCCTCTTCGGTGTAGTCTTCGTCGTCCTCAAACTCATCGTAGGCCTCCTGTAGGTCTCCGCTTTCCGACTCGCGCCAATAGTCCATCAGCACCTCCTGATGCTCCGCTTCGATATTCTCATCAATATAGTAGTCGATATTGAGCTTGGTGCCGGAAGAGATGATGCGTTCCATCTCCGTCATCAGTTCGTCGAGGGTGAGACCCTTGCCACGCGCTATATCCTCCAGCGACTTGCGCCTATCGATGGCCTGAATGATATATATCTTGTTCTCCGACTTCCGAGCCGCGCTATGCACCACTATATCCTGTGGGCGCTCTATCTCGTTTTCCTCTACGTAGGTCTTGATGAGGTTCACAAAGGGCTCGCCATACTTCTGTGCCTTGGCAATACCCACGCCTGTGCAGCGGCTCAGCTCCTCCACCGTGCAGGGATATTGGATGGTCATATCCTTGATGGAGCGGTCCTCGAAGATAACATGCAGCGGCAGCTTCTCGCGCTGGGCTATCGACTTCAGCAGCCCCTTCAACTGGGCGTACAAGGCTTCGTCGCCCGCCGCCGCTCCGCCGCCGCCCGGCACCTCAAGGTCGTCATCGTCCATCGTGCCGCCACCGCTATAGTCGTGGTCGCACGCCACATAGATGTCGTAAGGCTTCTTAATAAATTTGTGCCCTGCGGGTGTCAGCTTCAGCACGCCAAACATCTCAATCTCCTTCACCAGCAGCTTCTCAAACAATGCCTGCCTCAGCACCGCCTTCCAAAACAGCGCATCGTGGTCGGTGCCCTGACCCCACTGCTCCAACTCGTCCTGCCGATACACCTTGGTATGGCTGTTCTTCTTGCCCAGCATCACATCCACTATATCCTGTGTCTTGAAAGCCTGCTTGGTGGCAAGCACCGTCTCCAAGGCATATTGCATCTCCTCCTTGGCAGGCACGCGCGGCTTGGGATGCAGACAGTTGTCGCAGCAACCACAATTCTCCTGCGTGTAGTCCTCGCCAAAATAGCGCAGCAGATTCAACCTCCGGCACACCGACGATTCGGCATAGCTCACCACCTCCTGCACCAGCTGGTTCGCCATCTCCTGCTCGGTGATGTTTTTGTCGGTGAAAAACTTATACAGCCGTTCCACGTCATGCTCCGAATAGAAAGCTATGCACTTACCCTCGCCGCCGTCGCGACCGGCACGCCCCGTTTCCTGATAATAACCCTCCAAACTCTTAGGTATGTCGTGGTGAATCACAAAACGCACGTCGGGCTTGTCGATACCCATGCCGAAGGCGATGGTGGCAACAATCACGTCCACCTCCTCCATCAGGAACTTGTCCTGATTCTCCGCCCTCACCTTATTGTCCAGCCCTGCGTGGTAGGGCAATGCCTTGATGCCGTTCAGCTGCAGCAGCTCCGCCAAGTCCTCCACCCGCTTGCGGGTGAGACAGTAGATGATGCCGCTCTTGCCCTCGTTGTCGCGGATAAACTTGATAATCTCCTTGTGCAGCTCTATCGGCTCGTTCGGCTTGGGACGTACCTCATAATACAGGTTAGGACGGTTAAACGAAGAGACAAACACTGCCGCATTCTCCATGCGCAAATTCTTGATAATATCCTGTTGCACCTTGGGTGTGGCCGAAGCGGTCAGCGTCAGTATAGGCGCGTGGTTGTTGATAGAGTCTACCGCATCGCGCAGCCTTCGGTACTCGGGGCGGAAATCGTGCCCCCATTCCGATATACAGTGAGCCTCGTCGATAGCAAAAAACGAGATGTCGAGATGCTGCAAAAACTCAATCGTATCCTCCTTGCTCAACGTTTCGGGAGCCACATACAGCAGCTTGGTGCCGCCCTCCAGCAAGTCGTCCTTCACCTCCTTCGTCTGCGCCTTCGAGAGCGACGAGTTCAAGAAGTGTGCCACACAGTCCTGCCCCGACGTATACCGCACCGCGTCCACCTGGTTTTTCATCAGAGCTATCAAGGGCGAAACCACGATAGCGGTGCCCTTACAAAGCATCGCCGGCAGCTGGTAGCAGAGCGATTTACCGCCTCCAGTTGGCATAATCACAAAGGTGTCACGACCGTCCAAAACGCTCTGTATAATAGCCTCTTGGTCGCCTTTGAAATTATCAAAGCCAAATATTTCTTTCAACTTTGCGTGCAAATCCATCATAATTCAAAAAAAACATGTAATTTTGCAGTCCAAAGTTAGTAAAAAATCTTTAATTATCAGAAAAAAAGTGACACAAAAGTCTGCAACAGATATTCAAAATATTGCAATACAAGTTATTGCCGACGAAAAAAAAGCTGTCGCCAACCTCGAAAAAAGCATCAATAATAGCTTTTCTGACGCCGTCGAAACCATTTTTTCGGCCTCTGGAAGAGTCATAATTACCGGTATTGGCAAAAGTGCCAACATCGCCGCCAAAATCGTCTCCACCCTCAACAGCACCGGCACGCCTGCCCTCTTCATGCACGCTGCCGACGCCATCCACGGCGACCTCGGCATGATACAGCCTGGCGATGTGGTTATCTGCCTTTCTAAGAGTGGCAACACTCCTGAAATCAAGGTTCTTATCCCTCTTGTCAAAAACTTCGGCAACAAGCTCATTGCCATCGTGGGCAACACCGACTCCTTTCTGGCACAGCAGGCCGACATTGTGCTCGACGCCACTGTCGAGCACGAGGCCTGCCCCAACAACCTTGCTCCTACCTCTAGCACCACCGCCCAACTGGTGCTGGGCGATGCCCTAGCAGTGGCACTCATCGAATGCCGCAATTTCACCGCCGCCGACTTCGCCCGCTTTCATCCCGGTGGTGCCCTTGGCAAACAGCTCTACATGCGTGTTAGCGACCTATACCTGCAAAACGAGCGTCCCCAAGTCAGCCCCACTACCCCCGTCCGCGACACCATCCTCGAGATGACCTCCAAGCGGCTTGGCTGTGCCGTCGTTGTCACCGACGACAACCAAATCCAGGGCATCATCACCGACGGCGACCTACGTCGCATGCTCAAGGCCAACCAGTCGTTCGAGCACCTCACCGCTGCCGACATCATGAGTCGCAATCCCAAACGCATTGTCGACTCCGAATACGCCGTCAACGCCCTACACCTCATGCGTGCCCACAGCATCACCCAACTCATTGTTGTCGACCACACGGGCGCCTACCTTGGTGTACTCCATCTTCACGACATCCTCCGCGAAGGAATCATATAGACTTGAATATTCGTTAACGTGTTATCACGTTGCTCTTATTCAAGCGTTCAAACATTTACACATTCAAACATTCAAGCATTCACACTATGCTCCTTAGAACAGAAAAAGTTGTAAAAAAATATCGCTCGCGCACCGTAGTCAAAGAGGTAAGCGTCGAAGTCAGGCAAGGTGAAATAGTTGGTCTCCTAGGTCCCAACGGCGCTGGCAAGACCACCACATTCTACATGATAGTCGGCATCATCAAACCCTTCTCCGGCCGAGTATTCCTCGACGACACCGAGCTCACCTCCCTACCCATGTACCGCCGCGCTCAACTAGGCGTAGGCTATTTGGCTCAGGAGGCCTCCGTCTTCCGACAAATGACCGTCGAGGACAACATTATGTCCATTCTCCAATTCCGCCGCGACCTCAACCCACAGCAACGTACCGAAAAACTCGAGTCTCTCATTTCCGAATTTGGTCTTGGCCACATCCGCACCAACAAGGGCATACAACTCTCTGGCGGTGAGCGTCGCCGAACCGAGATAGCCCGCGCCCTTGCCAACGACCCCAAATTCCTTCTCCTCGACGAGCCTTTCGCCGGAGTCGACCCCATCGCTGTGCAGGACATTCAAGACATAGTCGCCCACCTCAAAGACCGCAACATCGGCATCCTCATCACCGACCACAACGTCCACGAAACCCTCAGCATCACCGACCGCGCCTACCTCCTCTACGAAGGCCGCGTGCTACACCACGGCACCCCCGAAGAGATGGCTGCCGACCCCGACGTCCGCGAGAAATACCTCGGCCGCGACTTCGAGCTCCGCCGCGCCTCTGTTAGAGACATCAGCTAGACCCTCGGTCCTTCTTCGACCTGAGTGACAAAGTAGCCATATTCCCCTCTACAATTTAACAACAGCTATGACTAATAAACAAACCAAAACCAAACCGACAAAAACAATGGAGGCGGCTCTGTGGGAGTCGTGCAACAAACTGCGCGGCGCTGTCGAGCCTGCCGAATACAAGCATGTGGTACTGAGTCTTATCTTCCTCAAGTATGCGGGCGACCGCTTCGAGCAACGCAAGCAGGAACTTATTGAGCAAGGGCTGAAAGAGTATGTCGATACGGTAGAGTTCTACACAGCGGAAAACGTGTTCTACCTACCAGAGAAGTGCCGCTGGTCGTACATCATGGAGAATGCCAAGCAGCCCAATATCTTCCAAATAATAGATGACGCACTTGTCGATATCGAGAAGAAGAACAAACAGTTGGAAGGTGCCCTGCCCTACAACTACTATTCCAATCTGGGTTTGGACAAGACCAAGTTTGCCTCACTGCTCGACGAAATCAACAAGCTGGACACCGTCGCCGATGCCGAGAACGACCTCATCGGCCGTGTGTACGAGTATTTCCTTGGTAAGTTCGCCATCGCCGAGGGCAAGGGCAAGGGCGAATACTATACGCCCAAGTCGATTGTCAACCTTATCGCCGAACTTATTGAGCCCTACGACGGCAAGATCTATGACCCCTGCTGTGGTTCGGGCGGTATGTTCGTGCAGTCGATGAAGTTCGTCAAGGCCCATCACGGCAATATGAAGAACGTGAGCGTCTATGGCCAGGAGAACACCAACACCACCTTCAAGCTGGCGCGCATGAACCTCGCCATTCGGGGCATCTCGGCTGACATCCGTCAGGGCGACACCTTCCACAGCGACCACCACCCCGACCTCAAGGCAGACTATATCATGGCCAATCCGCCTTTCAACCAGAAGGACTGGCGCGAGGCCAACCAGCTCACCTCCGACCCGCGCTGGAGCGGCTACGACACTCCACCTACCTCCAACGCCAACTACGGCTGGATATTGAACATCCTGTCAAAACTCTCCACCCGCGGTGTGGCGGGCTTCCTGCTGGCCAACGGTGCGTTGAGTGCCGACGGCACGGAGCTGGCCATACGCCGCAAGCTCATCGAGAACGACAAGGTGGAGGCCATCATCATCCTGCCGCGCAATATGTTCTACTCTACCGACATCAGCGTCACGCTTTGGATATTGAACAACAACAAGAAAGGCCGTGTGGAGACCAAGAACGGCGAGGAGGTGCACTACCGCGACCGCGAGGGCGAAGTGCTCTTCATCGACCTGCGGCAGCAGGGCGAGCCCTTCGAGAAGAAATATATCCAGTTCTCGCCAGAGCAGATACGCGAGATTGCCGATACCTACCACAACTGGCAGCGGGCAGGCTACGAGCAGACCTACCAAAACGAGCCCGAATACTGCTACTCCGCCACACGCCAAGAGATGGAACAGAAAGGCTACAGCCTCGTTCCCAGCAAGTATATCGAATTCCGCAACCGCGACGAACAAGTGGACTTCGACGACAAGATGCGTGAACTGCAAACCGAGATGAAAGACCTGCTGAAACAAGAAGAAGAAAGCACAAAAGACCTGAAAGATTTGTTTGATAAACTAGGTTATAAACTATAAAATTCTTTCCAATTTTGAAAATATTGGAAAGAATTGGAAAACTTTTTGTATCTTTGCAGTCGAAAATAAGTTGTAAAATATGATTGAGTCAGCACCAAAATTAGCGCAGAAAGACCTTTCGAGACTGTTCTTAAATAACGGATACAGAAAGGATTCCGATGTCAATGTCTTAATTGATAGAGCCAATGAAGAGTATGAGTATTGGGACACTGTAAAGTACAAAAAACGTCCAGAAAACTGTTCTGCTGAGGAATTATGGAAGCGGATAAAAGTTTCTCGCATACTCATGACTGCATACACATGGGATAAATATGCAGTTTCTTTTGGTTTTACCAATAAGATGCAACGCCTTTGCCATGAGTTTGATATGAACTTCGGGCAAGGTTGGATGTACCATCCTGAAATCACGGAGGACAGCAAGAAACAATATTTGAAAAGCTCTTTGATGGAGGAGGCAATATACTCCAGTATGATGGAGGGGGCCGCCACCACCCGAAAGGTTGCAAAGGAGATGCTCCGCAAGAACAAACAGCCCAAGGACCGGTCTCAGCAGATGATCGTTAACAATTATAAGACCATTCAATTCATCTCCAGCCAAAAGGACACTCCACTATCTGTTGAGCTGTTACTCCAAATCCATCGGCTAATGACCGACAAGACCTTGAAGAACGAAGACGATGCCGGCCGTTTCAGAACAGCAGAGGACGACGTTGTAGTATATAATGTCATGGAGGGAGAAACGGTGCATACTCCTCCTGACGCTCGCGAGATTCAGCAGTTCGCCAAAGATCTTTGCGACTATTTTAACGATAGCAACTCCACCCCTTATGTCCATCCCATCATTCGTGGTATTGTTATCCATTTCATGATAGGCTTCTATCATCCTTTTGTTGATGGAAATGGACGTACTGCGCGCGCATTGTTTTATTGGTATATGTTAAAGCAAGGATACTGGATGACCGAATACCTTTCCATATCCCGTGTGATTGCCAAATCGAAAAATACCTACGAGAAAGCATATCTCTATTGTGAGGCAGATGGCTTGGATTTGGGCTATTTTATAAACTACAATATGAAAGTCTTGGAGCAAGCCTATCGTGAATTGAAGGAGTATATACAGCGGAAACAATCAGAAAAGAGAAACTCGCACCAATATATGCGGTTGGGGTATATCAACGAGAGGCAGGCGCAAGTGATACAACGGTATGTGGATGACCCCAATGAGATACTTACAGTGAAAGACCTCCAAGAGCGCTTCAGCATAAGCCCAACCACTGCAAAGCAAGATATTGTCAGCCTCGTGGAGCGTGGATTGCTGAAGGAAATCGCTCTAAACCAGGTTAAAAAAGGTTATATTAAGGGCATAAATTTTGATTCACTACTGGCAACTCTGAATTGATAATTCTTTCCAATTTTGCAAATATTGGAAAGAATTGGCAACAATAAAAGCAATAATATTGAAAAACGAAACACACAGATTAGGCGATTATATCCGCGAGGTGAATGTCCGCAACCGGGAGGTGAAGGTTACGGAGCCTATGGGCATTAATATAGACAAACATTTTATGCCTTCAGTTGCTAATGTCATTGGGACAGACTTGTCAACATACAAACTTGTCTCCAAGAATCAGTTTGCTTGTAACCTAATGCACGTTGGACGGGATGAGAAGATTCCTATGGCAATGCAGACATATGACAACCCTATCATTGTTTCGCCTGCCTATTTTGTGTTTGAGGTAACTAAAACTGACGAGTTGTTGCCCGAATATCTTATGATGTGGTTCTGTCGTAAGGAGTTTGACCGCAATGCTTGGTTTTATACTGATGCGGATGTGCGTGGAGGTCTTGACAAGGAGGCTTTGAAGGATATGCAACTTCCTGTTCCGAGCATTGATCGGCAGCGGGAAATCGTGTCGGAATACGAGACGCTGACGCGCCGCATTCGCCTCAACGAGCAGATGATTGAAAAACTCGAAGCCACCGCCCAAGCCCTCTACCGCCACACCTTCGTCGACAACATCGACAAACAAAACCTCCCCCAAGATTGGAGAATAGGAAAACTCGGAGAAATTTGCGAGGTGAACAGTGGCAAGACTTGTTCGGATAAAGTCGACACTAAAAGTGAAATAAACAAATATCCTGTTGCAGGAGCCTCTGGGGTAATCGGCTTTTCTTCAACGTATAATTACGATGAGAAGTTGATGACCACAGGACGTGTCGGAACTTTAGGGGTTGTAAACCGATATGATCAACCAATGTATATGGCCGATAATGTTCTAGTGTTGCGAAGTCAATATTACGAATATTGTTATCAGATTCTGCGCAATCTTGACTATTCTGAAATAACAAAAGGTGGAGTTCAGAGCTTGATAACGCAAACTGATTTAAAGGATAGTCCTATAGTTATACCGAGTAAAGATGTACTGAATAAGTTTGAAGAACAAAGCAAAACTATTTATTCATTGGTGGAACATAAACATAAAGAAAACGAAAAAATAACCGAATTACAGTCTTTGCTTTTGGCAAAAATGGGACAATAAAAGATTAAACATTATGGATATAAGATCTATTACAAGGACAGCAGCCGTTATATATGCTGATGAACGCTTGACAAGAAAAACAGATACAATCAAAAGACGTTTTGTAGAATCTGTTTTCATTAACAATGGTAATACCCTTCTTACAGTTGCGGAACTAATAAACCATATTGAAGATAAAATAGGGTTGCTTTTTTCTGAAGACGAAATAAAAAAGATTGTCAAGGATGACGAAATATTCATGGAATTCTTAAACAAATCCTCGGAAGATATTAAATATAATTTGCAGGAAAAACGGTATACTTTGCTGAAATCAAGGCCTATTGATGAGATTGATAGTGTGATTGAAAACTACCTTTCTTTACAAGAAACCAAGTCTATCCCATATACCAAAGAAACCCTTAAGGATTTAATATATCGCTATCTTCATTCGGTTTTAAACACAAATATTTCTGCTTATTCCCATTTCGTAAACCCTGCCAAGACCACACAAATACCAAAATTAAATGCAGAAAAGTTTGAAGATGAAGAAATTGATATTATTAATGACTTCGTTAAATGGGAAAACGATACAAAGAATAAAGCAATATTTAAATTAATTAACTACTGTATAGAGTATGCTATTGTTGTAAACAATTCTTCCGAAGATGTTCTTTCAAAATCATTACGAACAAAAATATTCTATTTGGACAATTCACTAATCTACAGGGCTCTTGGCATAAATGGAGAAACACGAAAAAAACGGGCATTATCTTTTCTGAAGAAATGTAAAGATAGCGGCCAAGAATTTATCATATCAAAATTTACAAGACAGGAGTTTTTTAATACCGTTGATTACCACCTCCGTCAATTAAATTCTTCTACTCCATTTGGCCGTATTTCTCCAAAAACGTTCAAGCGTTATGCAAATGGGGATGGATTTTATCAGTTTTATCACGAATGGAGGAATGGACGAACAAACTATAGCTTTGATGTTTTCAAGACACATATTCATGCTTTGTATAAAAATTTAATTAAGCAATTTGATATTAAGGAGGATCTTAAGGTTCCATTTGGAGAAAAAGAAGAAGCAACTGTGGTTGCCCGATATAAAGATGAAATTCAAAACATAAAAAAAACATATAAAGAAGACCCGCATCTTGCCGATGCAAGAAATATGTACTGGATTGAATGCGTTAGAAAAGAGAACAATTATGATGTTGCCAGTACAAAATATTATTTTGTAACATCTGACCAAAAACTTCAGGCATGGGATAATGAGCACTCAAAAGATCAACCAATAACATTATTACCAAGTCAATGGCTTGGATTGTTACTGAAGTATGTCTCTCGTAGTTCTGACGATTTCAAAAGTTTTATAAGTTTCATGAACCTTCCTAAAGATAGTTCTGTGATTTCGGAAGATGACCTTCAATCTGTTATGGCAGGCATCAGCGAAATGACAGAAGAGTTCTCCAAACAAGAGACAATCATCGAATCTATGGTTGAAATAAAATTTGGAGACATTTTAAAAGGGAACATTCAAGAAAATGCAAAAGCTTTTGCCAAGGAAAAATTGGAACAAGAATTAGAAAAACGTTTGGAAGAAAAGGAGCAAGAAAGAATAAATCAAGCCAATCTCCAAGAACAAATTGTATCTCAAATAAAAGAAGAGGCAAAAAAACAATTTCATAAGAATGAAATAGACCGAAAAAAGGAAAAACTATCTTCAATTATCCGCGAAATAGGTAGTTTGGATACTAGAAAAAAGAACGCGGAAGCTCATGCTTGGGACAGATTGGTTAGGGTTAAATGGTTGTTTTCATTAATAGTAATAATTCCAATTGCGGTTTGGATTTATATAGTATATAAAAATGATTGGAACTTATTTGAAAAGAAAACATACTTTCCCCCAGTCATATATTTAGTATTTACATTCCTATACACCATGATTTATGGCAAAGGTGTTAATCCTGTCAATTATTTTGAAAAAAAACATAAGAAATATATTTTCGAAGAATACGACGCTTTTGAATATTCTGATTCAGTGTATTCCGAACTTATTAATATTAGAGATGAGTTAAAAAAAGAAATAGATTTAGAAAATCAGCAATAATGGGCGACCATAAATATTATATTTATTGCGAAAGAACCCCATAAACGAGAGAAGGCAGAAGCCTTGAAGATAGCCATCGACTTGCAGGCAGTGGGCGGGTAACTGGACAGTCGTCGAAGGATTACCGAAGGATTGTAGAAGGGACATAGAAGGAGAACAGAATAAATCGAATTGTGAAAAAAGTGATTTTTTGATATTATTTTTAGTCGAAAATGTGATAATTTAAAGATAAGCCAATGAAGGATGGATATATAGATTTTGACGAGTATATACGCCAAGGGGAGCCGGCACAACATGAAAAGGCGGAGGCATGGAGCGTTGCTATCGGTTTGCAGGCCGTCGATGGGTTACAGGTGTCGAACTATCTCCTTGAACTTGCCCGAAGGAATATCGAAGGAGAAATTACCATCGATGAAGTTATAGAACTGCTAAACGAACGCGATGCCAAAAAGTCACGTTTGAACGAATATACGTCCTATACCAGAATCGAAGCTGTTGACCCGATTGAGAGTAAAATGGGTCGGCCAATTTAACGAAAGGAGAATAGCATAATGCCATACTTCAACGAAAGCCAGTTAGAGATGTCGATTGTCACCCTGCTGCAAGATAATGATAATATGAATAATAATCAGATAACAAAGACAAAATGAAAGATATTGTTCCTATAGAGAAAGGCTCATTACTAAACGACACCAGCGACATTATTGAACAGGCACAGCAGGCAGTCTATCATACAGTGAATGTCACGCTTATTATGAGGAACTGGCTGCTTGGAATGCGCATCCATAAAGAGGTACTTAAAGAAAAACGTGCTGAATATGGTGAGCAGGTGTTAATAGAGCTGGCAAAACAGCTGACACAGAAATATGGTAGAGGGTTTAATAAGAGCAATCTGTATTTGTTTGTCACATTTTATCTGAACTATCCAAACATTTTCCAATCACTGACTGGAAAATCTATGAAAGCTCTAACAGAAACAATTTCTACGCGGTGAGTGGAAAAAACATATGCCAACCGATGAGGAACTGCGTGCAGAGATAGAGGCACAAAAGAATATCTACTATTTACAACACAAAGAAAAATAGACTTATGCCATACTTCAACGAAAGCCAGTTAGAGATGTCGATTGTCACCCTGCTGCAGGAGCAGGGGTATGACTACGCCAAAGGCGAGGACATCGTGCGCAACCTCGACGAGGTGGTACTGCGCGACGACCTTGCGGCCTATCTCCGCAGCCGCTACAAGAACGACGGCATCACCGAGCAGGAGGTGGAGGCGGCCATCCGCGTCATCACCCAGCGGATGGGCGGGTCGCTGTATGAAGAGAACCGCCACACGATGAATCTGCTGATGGACGGCTTCTCGCTGAAACGTGAGGACGCAAGCCGGCAGAACCTCTACATTCAACCCATTGCTTTCGAAGAGAAACAACAGAATCATAACATTTTCAAGGTTGTCAATCAATACGACATCATAGGAAACCGGCATCGCATCCCTGATGCCATTATCTTCCTGAACGGACTGCCTGTCGTGGTGTTCGAGTTCAAGAGCGCCATCAAGCAGAACACCACCATCGAGGATGCCTATAAGCAGCTGACCATCCGCTACCGACGCGACATCCCAGCGTTGTTCAAATACACCGCCTTCATCGTCATCTCCGACGGTGTGAACAACAAATTCGGCACACTCTACACCCCTTACGAATTCTTCTACGCCTGGCGCAAGGTCAACGCCAAGGACAAGGCCGACAGCGGCATCCCCTCGCTGAAGACGATGGTGGCGGGATTGTTCCGTAAGGACCGCCTTATCGACGTTGTCCACAACTTCATCTATTTCCCCGACACCTCGAAAGACGAGCGCAAGTTTATCTGCCGCTATCCGCAGTATTTCGCTGCCCGTGCCCTGTACCAGAACATCCTCAACCACAGCAAGCTCAACCCCGGCGGCGACGGCAAGGGCGGTACCTACTTCGGTGCTACCGGCTGTGGTAAGTCGCTGACGATGCTCTTCCTATCGCGATTGCTGATGAAAAGCAAGGCCCTGTGCAGCCCCACCATCATCCTTATCACCGACCGCACAGACCTCGACGACCAGCTGTCGCGCCTGCTACTCAACGCCAAGCAGTTTGTGGGCGACAGCGTGATAGAGCAGGTGGAAAGCCGCGAGGACTTGAATGCAAAGCTGCAGGGACGCACCAGCGGCGGTGTGTTCCTCACCACCATACAAAAGTTCTCCAAGGAAATCAACCTGCTCTCCATCCGCGCCAACATCATCTGCATCAGCGACGAGGCACACCGTTCTCAGACAGGCTTGGAGGAGAAGGTGGAAATAACCGACAAGGGTGTGCGCCGCTCGTATGGCTTCGCCAAATACCTGCGCGACTCGCTGCCCAATGCCACCTACGTGGGCTTCACCGGCACACCCATCGACCCGAC
>JAFWQP010000074.1 GCA_017509045.1 Bacteroidales bacterium | reverse complement strand
GCGTGAGGCCAAGGACAAGAAAGGCAACCGCACGGGAAAGGAGGTCGTGGAAGTGAATCTGGAACACCTCTTTGCCGATTCCGAGGCCGGCAAACTGAAGAAAAAGACGACCTACGAGCGCATCTGTATATATATAAATATATATAGATATATAGATATAAAATTTCTTTTTGAAAAAATGGATACCCCAAAATGAACTGTAGCAACTGTAGCACTGTAGCGCATCGGGCAGCACCCCCCGTAGCCCAAGCATGCAATGGCACGAGGACAACATGACCGCGACAAACTACAATCATGCTTACGGATGAGTTTCTCCGTTTCAGAAATACCGCCAACATCGTCAGGCAATTGGCATCCTTTTCGGTACAACGCTCGACAACCGCACGAGGGGAAAAGGTAGAAAAAATGAAAATTAATTAATTTTTTATCATTTTAAATATTACCAGCTATTGGACACTGGCTGACCTGACAGACTAAACAAATTAAGAATTAAAAATTAAAAATTAAAAGGGGAGGCACTCGGGAACGGGTGCTTCCTTTTTTTCGCTCTAATATAACATAATGACTGAATCTTACCCAATAGACTCAATGTCGTTTAACCCAAATCGGTCATTAGGTCGACTTCTCAATCATTTTTTATTTTTCATGTCTGTTTATGGCGAATTAGTACGTCCCCAACGGGGACGATAGAACCCAGACAGGGGTGCAAACCCCTGTACGAATGGTAGTATAAGCGAACCCCGAAGGGGTGACACTCCGTATGATGCCGACTATCTGTCGCCCCTTCAGGGCTTTGTTTTATCGTCCATCAGTACGGGGGCTTGTGCCCCCGCCTGTAATCTGACAGTCCTTCGGACTGACCGATTTGGGTTTATAGAAGTCCCCATGTAAAGGGAAGAACGCCGCAGGGGATGCCCTGTGGCGTTCTTGGTCGTTGGGCAGCAGGTGCCGCGACTCTTGTGGAGACGCTTATTCTACCACCTGAAGAGTGATATGGTTGTTGCCTGCTAAGCCATAGTGTGAACTGCCCTCGTCATTGAGTGCGTTATAGGTGTTTTGTGTGCACAGGACGGTTAATGAGCCGTTTGTGGCAGTGTTGCCGAAGATGTCAGCTTTGTTCCACCAGTTAATGATGGTACTCAGTTCGATTCCGGAAATGTCGAGCGTGCCGGACAAGTTTTCGCAGTAACTAAACATGCTGGTGGCATTGTTCAGGGCAGAAGATGTGGTAGCACCCGAAAGGTTCAGCGTCTGGACGCCGCAGTGACTAAACATGCCTGCCATAGTTGTGACGGACTGGAGGTTGAGGTTTGAAAGGTTTAAGCTTCCAAGGTTTTGACAGGAGGAAAACATGTACGACATGTTGGCCACATTTGCAGTGTTGAAACCTGAAATATCCAAACTGGTGAGGTTGGCGCAGCCACCGAACATGTTGGACATCGAAGTCACATTAGCAGTGTTGAAGCCTGTGCCAAAATCGATTTGCTCCACATATCCGCCAAAGGTCTCAAAGAACATATAGGCACAATCGGGGTTGGCGTACATTTGGGCAGCGGGGGTGTAGACAATCATTGTAGTGCCTTCAATGGTGTAGTAGATGGGGGTAGGGGAGCTAGTTGTTGATAGGAGACCGTTGGGGCTGGCCGGGCGTGTGCTTTTGTACTCGAACACCAGATTTCTCAAACCGTGATGGCTCATCATAACACTCGAAAAGGCTTCTCCGTCGACCAACTGTGCGGGGGCGATGAAGGAGAGGTTGCTGAGGGAGGTGGGATAGTAGGTGTTGCGGGCAATGGTGATGGGGTTGGTAGCATCCTCGAAATGCTTGAGGCAGTAGCTGTGGTCGGTGGCCTCGATGTCGAAGGTCATGTTGTTGTAGTCGCCGGCTGGCAGGTAGATGTAGAAGGTGAGGCCGGTGCTGCAGTCGATGCCCTGCTCGCCGCAGTTGAGGGTCAGCGTGTGGCCGCCGTTGGCGGTGCAACTCAGCTGGGGGTTGCCACCGTTGTAGTCGATGGCGAAGTCGCCGCAGATGTTGTTGTTGGGGGTGGTGAGCTCGATGCTGGCGATGGTCTTATTCACAGCAGGGAGGTTGAGCTGCAGCACGCCGCAGAGGTTTTTGAACACCAGGTTGCTGGTGGTGGAGTAGGCATACATGGGAGCGGTGAAGTGGGTGCCGTTGGAGCAGGTCTGCTCGGCGGGGAGGGTGATGCTTGTGGAGCCCGTGGCGATGTCAGCAGGGTAGATGGCGCAGTAGGGGCCGCCGGCGGGGGTGGCGTCGCCCGTGAAGTCGGCGGTGGTGTTGTCGCCAGTGGGGACGGCTTCGAGGGTGTAGGAGACACCTTGGTCATAGATGGCCACTTGGTCGCCCGATTCCCATATCACCTTGCCTTCGTTGGTGGCATTGTCGATTTGGATGGAGGTCTTGCCATTGACGGCGGCTTTTTCGATTGAGCCGGTGAACAGCACTTTGGCGTTATCCTCTTTCTGGCAGGAGGCGAGCGATAGCAGCGCCACGACGGACATGAATGTAGCTGTGCGATAGATATTCTTCTTCATCTTTCAGTAGCTTGTCTTAGGATTAATCAAAATTATTTCCGATTTCGCCGCCCCTAGCGTAGCTGTCGTTGCCGGTGGGGTTAGATAATGTGTTGGCTGATGCTGATGAGGCTTGGAAGCCGCGCTCCACGCGGGCGTCCAGTACTTCCATTTCGGGAGAGGTGTACTCTCGTTTCTTGTTGTTGTACATTTTTAACGTTTTTTTAGTTCCTTTAGAAAATTAACTGTGTTATTTTATTAGTTTTTGTCCAAGTTGAATGGCATATTGGTTCGATATTGCCCATAAGGATTATCGGACTTAATATGTTGGATAATATTGATATGCAATGACATATAATCGGCTTTCGGCACTTAATTAGGGATGCAAAATTACTAAATATTTCTATTTTAGTTGGTTTTTGATTTTGATAATTTTTTAGAAGCCCTCTAAGACCAAGTAACACACGAACCGCCCCAGACCTACCCTTCAAAGACATAGAGTGATTCTATATAAGCACAACAAAGCCAAACATCCTTATTTTATCAGTTTTTCGCCTCGAAACTTCCTTATTGTCAATTTCCCCACCTCATGTCTCCTCGCCATATTTTGCAATCCGCTGATAAAAAGCATATTATAGCGATGCAATACAACAACCTGCTACAGTGCTACAGTTGCTACAGTTCGTTTTACCCTTATTGTGTCTATGCCATAGTAATCTTTCAAAGGGAGTAGTACCGAATAAGAACAACACTGGCCGAACCTCCTTATTATAATTATATCACTTTTCCGCCTCATGTTACCAATACACCATGATACCTCGCCCATTTTGCGACAACGCAAAGGGGGGGGAGGCAAAGTAACCTTGTGAAGCTGGAGCTTCGACGGAGAAAGAAAAGGATGTCCGTGCATGATAATGAGGATGATAAAAATTATTATATACTAATTGATAAAAAATGTGTATCTTTGCAAATTAAGTTATAATGAATGCTTTTGCTCTAAAGCATACGTATATACGCATAAATGAGGATAAATGATTGAATAAATGAACTAAATTTTCAAATGGGAACAGATGACAAAAGATGTTTTTTTTAATCTTCTTACAGAAGAGGCTAAGACATACAAAAATTTCTTAGAAACTGAAAGTCACGATTGGATTGTGAAGGGATTTATTGATGTTGATAAGAATGTCTATACTATAACAAATGACACTAAAGTTCTGTCAAAAATTATAGAGATTCTATTGATTCCAAAACTATTGCTATTTGCAGAACGGAATGAACTTGAATTGGAATTACCTTCAAAACAAAATTTCTATCCTGACCTAACTTTTAAAGACAAGGATGGTCACCTGTTTGCTGTAGACTTTAAGTCAAGCTACTACGATGGAGATACTGTAAACGGATTAACGTTAGGGTCGTATTGGGGGTATTTTCGTGAACGTGACGTGGTCAAGAGTATGGATTATACATATAATTCTTATAGTTCCCATATAGTGCTTGGTATGTTGTATAAACAGAGTATCGTGAAAGCAGATGAACGCACAGTTTATACTATTGATGAACTTGATATTATCCATTCTGTTATTGAGCATTTCATTTTCTTTGTTCAGCCCAAATGGAAAATTGCCAACGACATACCAGGTAGTGGAAATACGCGTAACATTGGAGGCATCACGAACATTGTAAAACTACAGAATGGAGAAGGCCCGTTTGCAACTCTTGGAGAAGATGTCTTTGATGACTATTGGATGGGGTATTTTAATAAAGTTGATGCACGGACGGCAGGTATTGGTACTCCTCATTACCATAATCTTATAACCTATAAGAAATACCTGCAGGACCAAAATAATTTGTTTGACAAACTAAAATAAGCTTAGATATGCCTGTTGTTGCTCCACCTATTAAATCGCAAGGTATCAAGACGAAATTGGTGCCATGGATAAATGATATTATTTTGAAATCAGGTATTAATACCGAGCTTGCCAATTGGATTGAGCCTTTCTTTGGAACAGGTGTTGTGGGATTCAACTCGCCCATTAAAGGCAATCATATTGTTGGTGATACCAACCCTCATCTTATGAACCTATACAATGGTATAAAAGATGGTAACATCAACCAAAATAACATGCGAACATACTTGGAGCATGAGAGTAAATTACTCGAAACAGCTGCTGAGAATGGTTATGAATATTATAGGGAGGTTAAAAATAGATTCAATCGTGAGCATAGTTCCTTTGACTTTATTTTCCTATCACGTGCAGGTTTCAATGGGATGATGCGGTTTAATAAAAAGGGAGACTGGAATATACCCTTCTGTCAGAAGCCTAATCGTTTTGCACCTGCATACATTACAAAAATATGTAATCAAGTAGCCAATGTAGAGCGTATTATACGCGGGGGAAATTGGCAATTTTTAAATCAAGGCTTTTTAGATACAATAGCAATGGCACAAGAGGGCGACATCATTTATTGCGACCCTCCATATTATGGGCGCTATGTAGACTACTACAATGGTTGGAAAGAGGAGGATGAAGAGGCTCTATATTCTGCCCTGTTAATGTCTCCAGCACATTTTATACTCTCAACTTGGCACCATAATGAATTCCGAGAGAATGAGATGATGGAAAGGTTTTGGAATCAATTTAATGTTGTGACGCAAGAGCACTTTTATCATAGTGGTGGTCATATTGAGAATCGACATCCCATGGTTGAAGCTTTAGTGTTTAATTTTGAGTTGAAAGATACACCTGTTCTACAACAAGACCTTGAATTGGAGCTTGCTCTTGCATGATGCTACGATATTAACATATGGACAACTATTTCATGTCGAATGATAACAGTTTTGAGTTGTATCTTGGTGATACTACTGAGTTGTTAACCCATATGAATTTGAAATGCGACATGATATTTGCTGACCCCCCGTATTTTCTATCTCGCGGATATTCTTTGGAAATCAATGGAAAACGGAAGAGTTTCGATAAAGGCCAATGGGACAGAGTAACAAGTTTTGAGAATATCAACTCATTCAATCGCAATTGGTTATCATCTTGTCGCAAAGTATTGAAGGATAGTGGTACAATATGGGTAAGTGGCACATATCACAATATATTCTCTGTTGCGACTTGCCTCATTGAACTTGGATTCAAGGTTCTGAATATCATTGTGTGGCAAAAATCAGATGCCAAACCAACTCTTTCTCGTAATTACTTCAGTTTCACAACGGAGTATTTGGTGTGGGCAAGAAAGAGTGAGAAAATCCGCCATTACTATAACTGTGACTTGATGGAGCAGATAAATGGTGGGGTCAGAATGGGTGATGTGTGGAGAATACCTTTTGTTTCTACATGGGAAATGCGTCAAGGACAGCATCCTACACAGAAACCTCTCCGTTTGCTATATCGAACTATTCTGTCATCTACTCATAAAGGAGATGTTATTATTGATCCGTTTGCAGGAAGCTGTACCACAGGTATTGCAGCTAATCTTCTTGGTCGAAGATTCGTTGGAATAGACAGCAACAAAGATTTTCTAGACATAGGGATAAAACGCAAACATGAAATTGAAGACGAGGCTGTGGCAGAAAAAATGCTCAAGAAAATGTCCGAAATTCCTGAAGAAGTAATGGTGATGGTAAACCACGTACGTCCAGACCTGCGCAAGAAGATGATTGAAACAGGTATCTGCTATCTTCGAGCAGGTGATTCGAATGGCTCGTTGCTTATCACACCTGGTTTCGAACGGCTACAATACGTTCTATTGCATACGAACGGGGAAAACTGCCAACTCTTCAAACTCAAATCGAGAGGCCATTTCCAGATTTGGACTCGTGAAACATTACAGCAATACGGTTTTGAGCCTCGCAGTGCAAGCTACTATGTTGTTCTGCATTTTAATGCCAATAATCCTATTACTATGAAGAAATGTCCAAACTTGCATGAAAAAAAGTACACATTCAAAGCAAAAATACGACCGTTAAGTGATTTCTTAGGTATTAAATAAATGATATTAATACTCTTTAGGCAAAGATAAAGAAGAAGCATAAGAAACAGGTATCATGTCAAGATTTGCACAATACTACATTAGATACAGGCATGAGTTAGCCCCATATGAGTGGGAGGGGCGGCAGGGGCATTTGGCGAGCCTTTTTGAGAAAGATGATAGCATTGAGTTTTATCTGGGTGAGGGCAGTGACCGCAAGGTGTACAAGCACCGCGTGTATCACCTCAACACGGCTCGTAGTATTACGGTGATGCGTTTTGCTAATGATATAGACATACCCGTGGAACGAGATTTTGAACCTGCAATAGCAAAAGATGAGCCATCATGCTTTGTGATTATTGATAATCGTGCAAATCTTCGTACGGTGGCTATTCAGAAACGCAAAAAAGCTTTTAGCAACACACGTCAAGTTGCAAAGATTATCTCAACTGTAATTGACCAACAACTTAACAATAAATACTGCTATGGCTTCGAAATCCTCCCCGATTATTACCCTGTTGACCTTTTTACCGTATGGCAGAACAAACAAGCTTATGCTCAGTCCTTACGATTTGGTGTACCTGATATGGAGAAAGATGAGGTACTTAAAATGGTGAACAACCTTAAGTCTAAAAACCATGACTATTTTGATGATTCATTGATGGGACCTCTCCTAGAAGTTCTCCTAGCGCAGAGACAAGCAAAATATAAGGGGCATTACACTGTGATGCCTGAAGACAAAAAAACGGCACTTTATTTGGATAAGACCAGTATATTTATGCGCAATCTGCTAACCTTTGCCGAAGCCACAGGAGAACCCGTAGAGTTGGTGACAAGTGACGGAGGCACGTTCCGCTGCTTCATCGATAATGACGAAGATGTTTCAGACAAGATTGTTTGCCATGAGTTTAACGATAGTTATCTTGAAATACTATTCAAAAAAACCAAAAGAGACGGCAGCATAGCCGAACCCGAAGACCTTTTGAAAGCCGAAGGAGAAGTGGTAGAACTGATGAACAGCATGAAGCATGAGGTTAAAATCGAGGAAGAGGAGGAGCAGGCGGCATGATAGTGCGCTTAAACAAAGAACAACAAAGGTCATCTCGACGGCAGGTACTAAACGATATTGTTTATGTCATTAGCCATGATGCATTAAAGGGAATGCAAAGGGAGGGACATACGGCTCTGTCTCCAGTGGAGGTGTTTCTTTCTGCACAACGGTTTACTGAAATGCTACAATCCCTACCAAACGTTGAGGAGGGAATTGATGATGAAATAGATGACTTGGAAGATGAGGCCTGCGGTGATAATGATGCAATGCTAATTATGGCTGTGGCGACAGTTTTATTACAGGCGGTTGGCAGATATAATTCTGGATTAGATTCACGTATAATAATCAATCGAATCTTCGAGCACCTTGATGGCAATGAATTTTTTTTACCATTCTTCAATCAATTGGCTTACAAAGAAGAGAGTCGTTGGTTGGAAGGAAAGAAGACAGATTTGCTGAACTACGAGCTACACGAGATTGAGATTGAGGGAGGTGGTTCGGAAGAAATACGGCAACTGTTTGAGGATTTTGTTGGATACTCTGATAAAATGGGAGAGAATAGTATTAAAGAGTTGATGCTTTTCCTCCAAAAATACAATATAGACCACAATAACGCATATAATAAAGAAATAAATGAACTATACGAAAAATTGGGGATAAAGAGTTCGCCAAGTCAGATTGTTGACCGTAAGGTCGAAGAGAAAACTGTTATAGAGCATATAGATAATTACAAACCACAGATAGAATCTCAAAATATAAGCCTCCCCATACCGACTATGGGACAGCAAGAATCAAAGCAATTGAAAGATGAGTGACGACAACAAAGAGAGTATTAACCAAATGGCTTGGATACTGAATTACCAGCCCCAAATTAAGGAACAGCATATTCACGTGGGGAAACAGGCAATAGAAGATGAGCCAAAGAATGAAAATAAAACCACGAAAGGCAAAGGAGGTCGACCGAAGAAGGTAGGGAAAGCTAACAACAAGGCGTTTGTTTATTATGCAGGTGATGAAACTAATAGACGCTTGCAGTTATTTTATAATGGGTTGATAGGTATGGGGTGGATTAGAGATGATACTCAGTTGAAAGATTTTTTGAGTGTTTTTTCAGGTAAAGATACAGATTCCCAAGTCGTGTGGACAGGTGACATTAATACGCTGACGGCATTGTTTAAAGAGTTGGTGAATGTAAAGGGCTATTTGAAGTTACCGCAAGGCGAAAGTATCTGGGTGATGGTGAATGCTCGATTTAGAGATAAGGCAGTAAATAAGGAATTCGGAAATGAAAGACTTGGCGCAACCAGACTTCCTGTTGATAATAAGGAACTAATTGAAAAATTGGTAAGAATAATGAATCCCAATTTCCCTATTGAGCAATTAAAAGAAATGATGCAAAGTCAGTAAAAACATTTTTTCTGTCAAAGGCTAAGAAAAAAGATATTTTTTTTCGATTTTTTTTTGTTCCCGCAAATGACTTAGTATAAGTTGTTTGCGGGATTTCTTTTTGTTGTATTGGTTTAAAAGTCAGTAATAATACGGTTTTTACTGATTTTGAATGCAGTATATATTATAGAAAGGGTTGCGCGAGAGATGGCAATATCAGAATAGCTTAATTTCAATCGCAAGTCAAAAGAAAATAATAATTCATCATATAAAAACTAATACAATGAATAAAACAATCCAAATTTTCGAGAATGCGGAGTTCGGGGCTATCAGGACTCTGACCGGTAAGGATGGCGAGCCTTGGTTCGTCGGTAAGGATGTGGCAACTGCATTGGGTTATAGCAACAGTTCGGATGCCATACTAAAGCATGTGGATAATGAGGACAGGCTGGAATCGCGGATTGCGATTTCAGGTCAGAAACGGAAAGTAATCTTCATCAACGAGAGCGGGCTTTATAGCTTGATTCTTTCGTCGAAGCTGCCTTCTGCAAAGCGGTTCAAACGCTGGGTGACTTCGGAGGTGCTGCCGCAGATTCGCAAAACGGGCGGGTACATTCCTACCTACGACGAGGAGGGCCGGGCGATGAGCGACGAGGAGATTATGGCTCACGCGCTGCAAATCTCCCAGCGCACTATCGAGCAGCAGCGGCCAAAGGCTCTGTTTCACGACTGCGTGGCGGAGAGCGAGGACACCTGCAGCGTGGCGGAGATGGCTAAGATGATTGAGGCTAACGGCTACCCGATGGGTCAGAAACGGCTCTTCGAATGGCTGCGCAACAACGGCTATCTGTGTACCCGCAATGGGCAGTTTTTTAATACGCCTTACCAAATGTGGGTGGAGAGAGGGCTGTTTCGCATCGAGACGGGCGTGAGCCACGCTCCCGACGGCACGGAGTATGTCTACCACACTACCCGCATCACGGGCAAGGGACAGGCGCATCTGCTGGGGAAATTTTTTGAAGTAAGAAGTAAGAACTAAGAACTAAGAAGTTGGGGCGGGAGCCGTCCCCTCTTTAGAGGGGTGCCACGAAGTGGCGGGGTATGTGAAAAGAGTGCTGCCACTCAGTGTCGGGAGATGGTTGATTTTAGGGGCATACCCCCCGCCTTCGGCGGACCCCTCTAAAGAGGGGACAGGGCGGGAGCCGATTTTTTTAAACTAAAAAGTAAAAACTAAAAACTAAAAGTGGGGCGGGAGCCAAAGTTTTAATTATTCATTATTAATTTTTAATTTTTTAATTCTATGGAAACAAAGATTTTAAAGGTGATTGCGCAGACGGAAACGGTGTATGTGCAGTCGAGAAAGATTGAGAACGGCCAAGTGGCTAAGTGTTTTATCCGCCTTCGCGAACTGGGCGGTGAGCATGAGGATGAGTATCAGTGCGCATTGTTCGGCAGCTTGGCGGAACGGAGGTTCACGCCGGGCACGACGGTGGCGGCAGGCCTGCGGTTCTCTACGCACGAGAATAACGGCAACTGGTATCAGGATATCGTGGCATACGAGATTAACGTTCTGGCAAACTAGTGTTTAACTAGAGTGGAAGCGGAGGAAGTTTCGCGAAATTCGGGTGGCCACCCTTCTGATTCTTCGCTCGCTAAAACTTGAAAAATCATGGTTAAAAAAATCAAAAAGGATATTGCTAAGAGGATTACCACGCTGGATGGTATGATGACTTTCGGTAAGATGAGTGACGGGCTGAATGCCCTCGATTTTGCGGCCACGGAGGCTGCGGAGTTGAAACCTTTCACCGCTACTTGCTTGGTGCAGGCGATGCGCGACGGCAACGTGTATATCACCGAGAAACCTAAACGGCTGCGTAATAAGCCACTGTTTCGCGAGGATAACAGCTCGCTGACGATGGGCAAGGACGGTAGGTATTACTATGTGTTTTCGCTGCCCGGGAAGCAGGTGGGCGAGCTGTCGGAGCGGCTGGTGCGACAGACGTTGGCGATAGCGCAGAAGGTGGATAGGATGTTGGCAGAAGGGAAGGAGGTGAGAAGATGAGTGTGCATGTGGTTTATTATAAGAACGGGGCTAAGATGCTGCGGCCCATCGTTGCGCGAGAGGAGTATCTGGCTTTGCGCAATAGCGAGAGGCAGCGTGATATTGTGAGGGCTGTGCGCGCGGGCGACGAGAAACAGAAGGTGCGCCTGGTGCAGATGAACTATTCGTGCCTGCCTAACGAGGATGGGAGTCTGAAGGGGGCGACGAGGCTGAGCAGCACGGTGGGGATGGATGTGGACCATGTGGAGGCTGCGGAGCTGGCACCGCTGAAGGAGCGCATACTGGCGCGACGGGAGGAGCTGGGACTGCTGATGCTGGAGCTGAGTGCTAGGGGCGCGGGGTATCACGTGGTGTTTCGCCGCAGGCCGGAGCTGGGACACGAGGAGAATTTGCAATGGGCGAGCGAGCTGCTGGGTGTGGCGTTCGACAAGGGGGCGAAGGATGTGACGAGGGTGTTTTTTACCACTACGGCGAGCGAGGAGGATTTGCTGTTTTTGGACGACGAGGTGTTTGAGTGCAAGGAGGTGGAGTGTGTGGCGGAGAACGAGGGGACGATGGCGACGACGGGGCAGAGCGCTACAGTGCTACAGTGCTACAGTTCGTTTTCGGACAATGCCCCTGCGGGCGACGGGGGCACGGAGTACCCCAAGGAGTATCACGGTGTGGCTTTTCGGGACATCCTGAGGGTGTATTGGGAGCTGTTTAACGACGGGCAGGAGCCACAGGAGGGCGACCGCGACACGCTGACGTACCAGCTGGCGTGCGACCTGAGGCATATCTGCGGCCGTAATGCGAAATGGCTGGACGAGGTGATACCGTGCTACGACGGTTTTCCGCTGGAGGAGAAGCGCAAGAAGATAGTGAGCGCGCTGCAGGCTAAGAGCGAGGGGATGCCGTATAGGCTGAAGCAGGTGCTGCAGGTGCTGCGGAGCCGGACGGCCATCAAGGCGTGCGGAGGGACGCTGACCACTCCGCCGCCACTGCCTAAGCGGCTGCCGCCGCTGGTGAGGCTGCTGACAAGGAATGTGCCGGCGTGCTATAAGGCGGCGGTGGCGAGTGCGGTGTTTCCGGCATTGGCGACACATCTGCACGGGGTGCATTTCCGCTATTGGGACAACGTGGAGCACGAGGCTACGTTTATGAATGTGCTGATAGGGCGTCAGAGCATCGGCAAGGGGTCGATAAAGAAGCCTATCGAGTTTATCGTGGAGGATATACGCCAACGCGATATTCCCAACCGCCAGCGCGAGGCGGAATGGAAGCAGAAGAATCCGGGAGCGAAGCAGAAGAGGGACCCGCGCCCGACGGACATCTGCATACAGATGCTGATAGATAACCTGACGGATGCGGTGTTTAACCAACGCATTGTGGATGCGAACAATAACGGTGAGCGGTTTGTGTATACTATCGTGGACGAGATTGACGCACTGAAGAAGGTGACGTCGCGCGGGACGGTGGACGAGGTGGGGCTGCTGATACGCAAGGCGTTCGACAACTCGTTGGCGGGACAGGAGCGAGTGGGTGCCGACTCGGTGAGCGGCATCGCACCCCTGCGGTGGAACTTCAACGCTTCGACGACACCGCCTAACGCCCGCAAGTTTTTCAACAAGATGGTGAACGACGGCACCGTGAGCCGACTGGATATGGCGACGATTATCCGCAGCGACGATGATGAGGAACAGGCTCCTATAATGGGCATTTATGACTATTCGTTTGCTGCCGAGCTGAAGCCTTATATCGACCGGCTGGAGTCCGCCAGCGGACTGATTGAATGCCCACAGGCGAAGCGCTTGGCGCTGCTGATGAGGCAGGAGAATAGCGACGCGGCCCGATTGTACGACTCGGAGGCTTACCGCGTGTTTAGCTACCGCGCGAATGTGATTGCATGGCTGAAGGGGATGGTGCTGTATGTGGCGCAGGGGTATCAATGGGATAAGACGACGGCGGATTTCGTGCGATGGAGCCAGCAGTATAACTTGTGGTGTAAGATGCTATATTTCGGCCAACAGCTGGAGAAGGAGCTGCGCGAGGAGATGGAGATTCAACGGCAGTCGGGACCTCAAAACTTGTTGGAGCTGCTGCCTGACGAGTTCAGCCCCGAGGAGTACCAGCTGATGCGCCAGCGACAGGGTAAGAGCGGCGACGGATGGAGCACCCTGCGCACTTGGATGAGTCGCGGATATATAGCCCACGACGCGGTGACAGGACGGTATGTTAAGACGGAGGAGTATAAGAAGAGGGTTTTGAAAAGTTGAAAGTTGAAAAGTTGAAAGTTGAAAATTGAAAATTGAAAGGGGGGGCACTCGAGGTTCGGGTGCTTTTCCCCATTTTTAAAACTAAAAGGTAAAAACTAAAAACTAAAAAGTTGGCGGGCGCTTATTGAATTGGGAATTGGGAATTGAGAATTGAGAATTGAAAAAGGGGGTTCGCCTACCTTCTTAGTTTTTAGTTTTTACTTTTTAGTTTAAAAAAATTGACTGCCGCCCAACTTCTTAGTTCTTAGTTCTTACTTCAATAGTTGGCTGCCGACCCTTCCCCTCTTTAGAGGGGTACGCCGAAGGCCGGGGGTATGCCCCTCAAATCAACCATCTCCCAACACTGAGTGACAGCACTCTTTTTACATACCCCGCCGCTATCGCGGCACCCCTCTGAAGAGGGGATGGCTGCCGCACTACCTTCTTAGTTTTTACTTTTTAGTTTAAAAAAATTGGCTGGCGCTTATTGAATTGAGAATTGAGAATTATCCGGGTGCGGCAGCCCCAACTTCTTAGTTCTTACTTCAAAAATCAACTTTTTAGTTTTTAGTTTTTACTTTTTACCTTTCAGTTTATGCGTTGCGCTTTTTTGCGGGAATGGGGCAATAATGTTGGAGGGCAGACGTTATTTTAAATATGGAAGAAGAATTGTTGACGCCTGAGATTATGGAGGCGATGGGTATCAGCCAGCCGGCGCTGGAGGAGGTGGAGAGCATCGTGGGCCGTATGCCTACGGTGCAGGAGCTGAGTACGCTGCTGGCGATGTGGGACGCTAACGGACGTCAGCAGAGTCTGTACGGATGGCTGAAGGGTCAGCACCATGTGGTGGAACGGCACGAGTATCTGTATAACGGTGAGGATACGACGCACAAGGAGGTGCGCGAGCCGAGGGTGAAGGACTGTATCGCATTGGCGCACGAATTGGTGGCAGGGGTGCGAGAGCCGTCGGCACCGCTGGGGGGCAAGGGGTCTATCTCGCGCAGCGAGAACCTGTATATGGTGGGTAATGTGAGTACGGATTTCTTGGATTCGGAGTATGCGCGGAGGTGTCTGCATATCGTGGCGGAGCCGATGAAGATGACCACTGTGGAGGAGGATATAGACTATTTGGAGCTGATATTGGGCAGCTTGCTCGACGCGGGTGTCATCACTTCGGCGCGCGCGGTGGGAAGAGGAGGACTGTTTGCCGCGCTGGTGGAGAGCTGCCGACCGGTGGGACAGTCCCCGACGGTGGGGTTCGACGTGCTGACCTGCCGCGAGATACGGCTCGATGCTTTCCTCTTTGGCGAGGAGCGGGGTAGGTATGTGGTGTCGCTGCCTGAGGCACAGGACGATTTGTTTCTCCTCAAGATGGATGAGGCGAGGGTGAACTGCTGCTTTCTCGGTCACGCGACGAAAGGCCGCGTGCTGGTGGACGATATGGATTGGGGGTATGTGAAGGGGTTCTTTGGGACTTGAGGTGGTGGGGACGACAAGGGCTTTTTTGCTCCCTGCGGGAGTTGGGATTGAAGACAACAGGGACAACTAGGACAACTTTTTTAAGTCCCTGCGGGACTTGGGGTGGGGACGACGAGGGCTTTTTTACTCCCTGCGGGAGTTGGGATTGAAGACAACAGGGACAACTAGGACAACTTTTTTTAAGTCCCTGCGGGACTTGAGGTGGGGGCAGCGAGGGCTTTTTTGCTCCCTGCGGGAGTTGGGATTGAAGACAACAGGGACAACTTGGACAACTTTTTAAGTCCCTGCGGGACTTGGGGGAATGATGTGTTGTTCGTTGTTGTTCTATTTGTCTTTTATTAAGATGGGCAAGAGGTTTGCTACCATTCTCGAATATGAGAATGGTTGTCCCCGTAGGTAAAGATATGGGGAAGAGGGGTGTCGGGTGTTGCTAGGGCTAGCGGAAACGGATCACGTCGATGAGGCGAACACCGTCGAGCCAGACGGCTATGCAGCCTACGATGCCGGGGGTGTCGCTCCAGTCGGTGATGGGCTGCAGGGTGGTGTCGTCCACAATCTCGAAGTATTCGGGCTCGAAGCAAAGACCCTCCTTCAGGGGGTTGACCTCGTGGAAGGAGCTGAGGGTGTCCATCACCCAGAGCTGTACGGTCTCAACGTCCTCGTATTCCGACATCTCGACAGCCTGCTGCAGGGTGGCGTAGATGGTGGGGGCGACGGCGCGGGCTTCGGGGCTGAGGCGCATATTGCGGCTGCTGAGCGCCAGACCGTCGTCGGCACGGACGATGGGGCAGGGGACCAGTTCGATGGGGTATTTGATTTGCTCCAAGAGATTGCGGATGATGGCAATCTGCTGGAAGTCCTTCTCGCCGAAGTAGGCACGGTCGGGCTGTGCGAGGTCGAACAGGCGGCGCACCACAACGGCCACGCCGGAGAAGTGGCCCGGGCGGCGGGGTCCTTCCATCACCTCCTCGATGGGGCCGAAATGGTAGACGGTGGTGACGGGTTCGGGGTACATCTCTTCGACTGTGGGCACAAAGGCGAAGTCGGCACCGGCGGCAGCAAGTTTCTCGCAGTCGGCCTCAACGGTGCGGGGGTATTTGGCGAGGTCCTCCTTGTTGTTGAACTGGATGGGGTTGACAAAGACGCTGACCACCACGATGTCGTTCTCCTTGCGGGCGCGGTTGACGAGTGAGAGGTGTCCGTCGTGGAGGGCACCCATAGTGGGGACAAGGCCGATAGTCTTATGAGCCTGTTTGGCTTCTTGGATGGCTGCGGTGAGGGCAGCAGCAGTTGTGATTGTTTGCATGATTGATATTGGTGAGAGTTGTGCGGCTAAGAGTCGCTATAGGGTTTATTGATTATTGATTGTTGTCGGTTGATTCGTCGTTGTCGTCCTCGATGATTTCGTAGGGCGAGAAACCGTTCTCGTCGGTGTCGACATGCATGTCGGGTTGTGCTTGGTCGGGGTGCTGGTAGTCGGGACGTCGCATCAGGCGGTTGGGTATCTCCAGCAGGTAGTTGAACAGGGTGAGCAGCAGGCTGAAGAGCAGGGCGTTCCAGAAGCCGTCGACATGAAACGAGCTGACCAGTCCCGAGGCGAGTAGGATGATGAGGGCATTGATGATGAGCAGGAAGAGCCCCATGCTGAAGATGGTGAAGGGGAGGGTGAGCACGATGAGTATGGGACGGATGAAGCTGTTGAGCAGGGCGATGACGATGGCGGTGAGGATGGCTGCGCCCACCGATGTGATGTTGACGCCCGGCAGGATGTATGCTGCCAGAATAGTGGCGAGGGTCATCACCACCACCTGAGCGACAAAGCCGAATTTGCCGGAGTAGAGTTCTTTGCTGTTGCTGAAGGTTATTTTCATGGTTTGAGGGAATTAGAGATGGGGAGGGGCGATTTAGAGGGTGGTCTATAGGTCGATGGCACCTTTGCCGTAGCGGACCACTTCCAGTTCGCCGCCCGAGCAGTCGACCACAGTGGAGGGTTCGTCCTCGCCCAAGCCGCCGTCGACAACCATATCGACGCGGTGGCCAAAAGCTTCGTGGATAAGTTCGGGGTCGGTGAGATACTCCACCTCCTGTTCGCTGTCGACCTGACGTACCGAAGTGCCAATCAAGGGGCATCCCAGCGCCTCAACGATGGCCTGAAGGATGGGGTTGTCGGGCACACGCACACCGATGGTCTTGTTGGGGTTGAGGTAGTTGCGCGGCACATTGTTGTTGGCATCCATGATGAAGGTGTAGGGGCCGGGCAGGCAGCTGCGCAGCAGTGCGTAGGTGTCCTTGTCCATAGGGCGCACATATTCCGATGCCATACTGAGCGAAGAGCAGAGCATCGAGTATTTGGCCTTTTTGAGCGAGAAACCCTTGAGCTGGGCGATGGCCTCGACCGAACGTTTGAACTCCATACTACAGGCGAAGGCATAGAGGGTGTCGGTAGGCACGACGATAATGCCGCCCTGTTGGAGGAGGTCGACCACGCGGCGCACCTCGCGTGGATTAGGATTGTCGGTGTATATTTTTGTAATCATTTGAGCGTGCAAAAGTACACAAAAATAATTAATCTATATAAAGACGAATAAAAAAATAATCGTAGTGTGCAAAATATCATCCACTTACCACGATTAGATTCATGAATAATAGGTGCGCAATTTGTGGTAAATCATGTTTTTTAGGAGGAAAAGTAGGAAGTTTTTTGAATTGCTATACTTTTTTTTTAGAAATGTCGTTTAATAGGGTCTATGAAGAAAATGGTTCTACTGATATGCGTGATGAGCGGACTGCTTACGAGTGGTTCGCTATCGGCTCAAAATGTGAAGTTTAAAAAGTATTTTGAGGACTATACCCTGCGTATAGACTACCACCGTGTGGGCAACCGCCAGCAGGATACCGTCAAGCTGGTAGCGATAGAGCGGATACCCCTCTGGGCGGGGTCTCTCACCCGACTCATCGACCCTTTCGACAATGGCGAGTACCGCGTGGTGGTAAAAGATGCGGCGAGCGGAAGAGACCTCTACAGTCGTGGCTACAACACCCTGTTTCGCGAATACCGCGACACCCCGCAGGGGCGCGACAGTGTGGCGTGCTACGAGGAGGTGCTGCGCCTGCCGTGGCCTAAGTGCAAGGTGGACATCTGTTTCCAGAAGCGCGACAGCAACCAACGCTACTACACGCAATACTGCTACCGTTTCGACCCCGACTCGGCATTGGCGGAGCTGGCGAAGGTGTCGAAGGTGAAGGTGGTGGTGCCGCCCGTATGTCTGCAGAACAAGGGCAATAGCCACAAGAAGATGGATGTGGTGATAGTGCCGGAGGGGTATGGTCCCGCCGACACAGCGAAGATGATGCGCGACATGAGGTCGTTTTGCGACTACCTGTTGGGGCAGGAACCCTTTGCCTCACGGCGTGGCGACTTCAATGTGTGGGGTGTACCGCTCACAGGCGAGGCGTCGGGCATCACCAACCCCACAAAAGGGATAAAAGTGAACAGCTTGGTAGGCTCTAGCTACAACACCTTTGGTTCGGACCGTTATCTGATGACTTCGCACCTGTTTCAGCTACACAATGCCATAGGCTCCACCCCCTGCGACCATATCATCATCATGGCCAATAGCACCACATACGGCGGTGGGGCGATATACAACTTCTACGCTATGAGTTCGCTCAACGAGATGGCATACATGGTGTTGCCACACGAATTGGGACACAGTATCGGAGGCCTGGCAGACGAATATGTAGATGAAGATTTGAGCTATGGCGACATGCACGCCCTCACATTCGAGCCTACGGAACCTAACATTACCACTTTGGTCGATTTCGATTCCAAGTGGGCAGCGATGCTTCCCAAGGGGACGCCCATACCTACGCCGGCCGACAACAGTGTGTCGCGCCGAGAGAACGGGCCGATGGGTGTTTATGAGGGTGCCGGCTATCACAGCAAGGGCATCTATCGTCCTGTGATGCACTGCATGATGAGAGACTATGCACCCTTCTGCCCAGTGTGTGCCAAACGGCTTAACGATATTTTCGACCTCTACACGAAATAATAATTCTTCTTTTGCGTTATCTAGTTTTATAAGGTTGGCTTCGCTTGAAAGTTTAAAAGGTTAAAAACGTGCGCTCCGAATAACCTCGTACCCTTTAAACCTTCAAACCGTTAAAACCTTTAAAACATAAACACGTGCTGAAACATTTGTTACATATAACGTTCTTGATGGCAACGCTGCTGTCGCTGCTTTTCACCTCCTGTTGGAAGGAGGACGATTGGCGGACGGAGGGCGTGGTGCTTGACTTCTCGTGCGACACTATGGCGTTCGACACCGTTTTCACACAGATGGGCACCACCACAAGGCAGTTTAAGGTGTATAACCATTCCCACAATCCTGTGCGCATCAACGAGGTGACGCTGCAGGAAGGACGGCAGTCGCGTTTCCGTCTGAATGTGGATGGCGACACCAACATGGTGGCACGAAACATCAGCATCGACGCCGGCGACAGTGTCTTTGTCTTTGTGCGCGCCAATATCAACCCCAACCAGCAGACCGAGCCTTTCCTGATTGAGGATGCCGTTCTGTTTCGTTTCGACGACGGGGTGCAAAGGCTGCCCCTCACGGCATACGGGCGCAATGCCGTCTACCACGTTCCCACCGACACCATACACACTGCGGACGGAACGCCTGTGGTCGATATGTTTGGCAACCCCTATGCCTATAGTGTCATTGACTGCGAGCATTGGAGGCACGACCTGCCTCATGTTATTTTAGGCTATGCCGTTGTCGATAGTCGCCACACGCTGCATCTGCAAGAGGGCGACGAGCTATATTTTGCCAACGATGCTGTGCTGTGGATTTACGACAGTGCCACCCTCGACATACGAGGCACAGCCCAGCAGCCGGTGCTGCTCACCTCGCTGCGGCACGACGGCTGGTACGACTACCTGCCGGGACAGTGGGGCTATCTGTGGTTGAGTATGGGCAGTGTGGACAACTATATCGACCACGCTGTGGTGGAAAACGGGTATATGGGCATCGCTGTGGACAGCTGTGCCAACGCCAACCCCACTTTGCGCATCAGCAATACTGAGATACGTAACCACACACTTGCCGGCCTGCGCTGCAATACCGCATACATAGTGGGCGACAACCTGCTGGTGACCAACTGCGGTATGGTGACAGCGGCGTTGCAATATGGTGGCTGGTATGACTTTAGCCACTGTACCTTTGCCAACTATTGGCGCTACGACAACCGCACTGTTCCCAGCGTGCTGGTCAGCAACTATCTCGACGACGAGGCGACCAACACCCGCTACGTGTGGCCCATGCAGGGGGTGATGACCGACTGTATCGTCTACGGCAGCCTCGCTAGCGAGATGAACATCAGTTTGGACAGCACGTCGCCCGTCCACTTCGCACTCACGCACTGCTTGGTGCGAGGAGGCGAATGGGACGAAGACCCCCTCTTTGTCGATCCCGCCGAAGGCGACTACCACCTACAAGAAGATTCGCCCGCACTGGGCATAGGCTACCAATACTACGATGGCGACACCCTTTCCCGACGCTATCGTACGACCACTTTCCCACACTCCACCGTCCGCTCCCTTCCTGCCACACTACGTCCACCCCGACTGAATAGGTAAAGTTTAAAGTTTAGATTTTAAAGTTTAGAGTTGTTTACAGTTTACAGTTTTACAGTTTACAGTTTATTGTTTATGCGGCAGCCAATTCTCAATTCTCATTTCTCAATTCTCAATTCAATATGATCGAGTATCTTTCTGGAAAACTAGCATCCCTTACCGCTGCCAACGCCGTCGTGGATTGTGGCGGGGTGGGTTATCTGCTCGAAATATCGCTCACCACCTATAGTGCCATACAGACTAAGACAGAGGTTCGGTTGTGGGTGCATGAGGTGATTCGTGAGGATGCCTACCAACTGTATGGCTTTTACAGTACGGCCGAGCGCGATATGTTTCGACTGCTGCTGGGGGTCAACGGTGTAGGAGCTGCCACAGCGCGTATGATGCTTTCGTCGTTGAGTGTAGACGAAATGACGAATGCCATCGCAGCGCAGGACGACAAGATGCTCAAGCAAGTCAAAGGCGTGGGCGCCAAGACCGCGCAGCGCATAGTGCTGGAATTGAAAGACAAGGTGTCGGGCACAGGATATGCCAATGTGCCGTCGGCTCCCGTCAGCCACAACAAGGAAGAGGCGCTCAGCGCCCTAGTGATGTTAGGATTCCCCAAGGCGGCAGCGGACAAAGTGCTTCAGTCATTGGATGCCTCGCTCACCGTCGAAGAACTAATTAAACAAGCCTTACAAAAACTCTGATGAAAAATAATTGCTTGATTGTTCGATTGCTTGATTGTTTGAGTGTTCGCCGCGCCAGCACTCAAGCATTCTCACATTCAGGCATTATCGCAGTGGTGTTCCTGGCATTGTTTATGTGGTTGGCGGTACCTGCGCAGGCGCAGACGCCGGACGTGGGTGTTACCACCACAGTGGAATACGATGCGGAGTCGGGTGGCTATGTGCGTGTGACGCGTGTAGGAGAGATGGTTATCAACCGCGAGTATATGAGTTTTGAGGAGTATCAGGAATACCAGATGGACCAGTTGATGAAGAAATACTGGAACGAGCGCACGTCGGTAGGCGATACCGCAGCGGACGACGGGCTGCTGAGTCGGATTCCTGGCTTTTCAGAAATCAGCAAGAAGGTGGACGGGCTGCTGGCCATTCCCGACATCAGCGTCGACCCAACGGGTAGTGTAGACCTCACCTTCCAAGTTGTCAGCGACTTCCGCGACGACCCGCAGTTAGACCAAAATATGCGCCGAAAAAACAATTTCGACTTCGATGAGAACATCCAGGTCAGCATGAATGCCAAGATAGGCGACCTATTTGATTTCGACATCAATTGGAACACTCGCGCTACCTTCGACTTCGAGAACAAGATAAAACTCCAGTATGCAGGCAAGGAGGACGACATAGTGCAGCTATTCGAGGCGGCGCATATATCCTTCCCCCTTAATACAACCCTCATACAAGGTAGCCAACAACTGTTTGGATTCCATACCAAGTTGAAATTTGGTAAGCTGACAGTCGACGCAGTGCTGTCCAAAAAAGAGACCAGCACCGAAAACATGCAGGTGCAGGGCGGTGCCACCACACAGGAGTTTCAGATACGTTCAGACGAATACGAGGAAAACCGCCACTACTTCATAGCCCAATACTTTTACGAGAACTACAACAAGGCGATGGCAACACTGCCTACGCCCAACACCCCCATCAAGATTATCCGTCTGGAAGTGTGGCGTACCAATGTGGGAGCCGCCGTCACCAACAATAGAAACATTTTGGCGCTAACCGACTTGGGTGAGAACAATCCCAGCAGCAATCGTGTGGTTGGCGGTATGTCGGCGCGTCCCTCGAACGGGAGCAACAACATATTGCAGGTTATCAACCTACCCTCTATCCGAAATACCGACAATATCACTGCGCACATGCAGGGCGTAGGATTTACGTCGGGTGTCGACTTCGAGAAGGTGCAGAGCGCGCGACTGCTGAATAGCAACGAATATACCTACAACGCCCAGTTGGGCTTTATCACGCTCAGCCAGCCACTCAGTGCCGACCAAGTGTTGGCGGTAGCCTTCCAGTACCAAGTGGTGGGCGACACAACGGTGTATCAAGTCGGTGAATTGACCACCGATGGTATCAACGACCCCAACACGCTGGTGGTGAAACTGATTAAAGGTACCTCGATAGACACGCGGAGTCCGTTGTGGCGACTGATGATGAAGAATGTCTACTTCCTACGCAGCACGCAGATATCGCGCGACAAGTTCCGCCTCAACGTGCTTTACGAAAGTAAAGAGGGCGGTGTGGGTATAGGCTACTTCACAGAAGGACCCAAAGAGGGCATACCCCTGATTGAACTATTCGGACTTGACCGTATGGATGCCTCGCAGAACTACTACTATGCCGATGGGGTGTTCGACTGGTTCGACAGCGCTGCCTTTAAGGGCGGTATAATCCAGTCCACTACAGGACGTATCTTCTTCCCATACGTAGAGCCCTTTGGACGCGACCTGCGCGAGATTTTAGGCGACAGCGAATTTGCCAAAGAGTATTGTTTCGACTCGCTCTATACGATGACGCGTACTTTGGCACAACAGTATGCCGACAAAAATAAGTTCTATATCGAGGGTTATTACTCCAGCACGGTCAGCGGCGAAATATCGCTTGGCTATAGTGTGTCTCCGGGCTCTGTTACCGTTACGGCAGGCGGTGTGCCTCTGATTGAAAATGTCGACTACACGGTGGACTATACTATGGGTACGGTTCGCATCATCAACGAGAGTATTCTCTCCAGCGGCACCCCCATCAGCGTTAGCAGCGAGAACAACTCGTTCAGCATGATGTCCAAGACTATGGTAGGTGCCCATATCAACTACGAAGTGCAGCCCGACTTTAACATCGGCGGTACTTTCATGAACCTCTCTGAGAAACCTCTCACCCAGAAGAACAACTTCGGCGATGAGCCTACAAGCAACAGCATCTGGGGACTAGACCTCAACTACCGTCACGAGGCACCCTTTGTCACCAAGTTGATTGACCGGCTGCCCGGCATCGACACCAAGGCGCCGTCGAACCTCACCCTATCAGCCGAGTTTGCACAGTTCATTCCGGGATTGTCGCGCACGGGCAGTAAGGAGGGCAGTGTGTCGTATATCGACGACTTCGAGGGTGCAGAGAGCAGCATCGACCTTAAAGGCATCACCTATTGGCATTTGGCAAGTACACCGCAAGACTACAAGCTGTCGCTGCCCCATTTCCCAGAAACTGCGCCCGGCACAGGGTTGGCATACGGATTCAACCGAGCCAGGCTGTCGTGGTATCGCATCGACCAGATATTCTATAAGACAGGTCCCGAATCCATATCGGGCATTACCGACGAGGATCGCTCGCAGCCCTACGCCCGACGTATCAACGAACAGGAAGTGTTCCCGAACAAGGATTTGGCGCAGGGAGACCTGACCGTTATATACGAGCTGAATCTGGCATACTATCCCGACGAGCGCGGCCCGTACAACTACGATGTAGCGCCGACACAATTCAGTGCCGGTCTTACCGAGAGCGGCAAGCTGGCGCAGCCGAGCAGTCGTTGGGGCGGTATCATGCGTGAATTGGACTATACCGACTTTGAGACGCAGAACATCGAGACCCTCGAGTTTTGGCTCATGGACCCCTTTATCGAAAACCCCGACCACTCGGGAGGTAAACTTTACATCAATTTGGGTGAGATTAGTGAGGATATATTGCGCGATGGTCGCAAGAGTTTTGAGAACGGTCTGCCCACCTCGTCGGAAGTGAAGGGTGTGGATACTACTATTTGGGGCCGTGTGCCGAATACGCAGCCGATAGTGAATGCGTTTGACAATAACGAGGCGTCGCGCAAGTACCAAGATATTGGTTACGACGGACTCAGCAGCACCCACGGCAGCAATGATGAGCAGAGTTTCTTCGCCGACTATCTCAATCAGATAGCCCTGTTGCATGGCACCTCGTCGGAGGCATACCAAATGGCAGCGGCCGACCCGTCGGCTGACGATTTTCGCTACTATCGTAGCTCGGACTACGATGCGCAAGGGGTGAAGATTGTGGAGCGATACAAATACTACTCCAATCCCGAGGGTAATTCGGCTGTGCAGGCGGACAACACGGAGACCTACCGCACGGCGGCGACAAACTATCCTAACGTCGAGGATATAAACAAAGACAACACCCTCAGCGAAGGAGAAAACTATTATCAGTACGTGATAGAGCTCGACCCGACGAAGATGGTGATAGGCGAGAATCACATAGTAGACATACAGGAGGCCAACAATGTGCTGCTGCCGAACGGCACCACCACTACGTGCAAATGGTATCAGTTCCGCGTTCCCATCCGCGAGTATGATCAGATGGTAGGCAAACTCAACGGTTTCCAGTCTATCCGATTTATGCGTATGTTCCTTAGCGAATTCGAACAGCCCATTATATTGCGCTTTGCCACATTGGAACTGGTTTATGCCACATGGCGTAAGTATACCGAGAACCTGTTGCAGCCGGGCGACTATACCACAGGCACGGGTGCCAATACCTCGTTTAGCATCAACACGGTGAGCATCGAGGAGAACGGCAACCGCTATCCAGTACCTTACGTCCTGCCGCCCGATATTGAGCGTGAGCAGTGGTACAGCACCTCTTCTACGGCCATACGGTTGAACGAGCAGGCACTATCGCTCGACATTACCGACTTGGCATCGGGTGATGCCCGAGCGGTGTATCGTAGCACCCAGTACGACCTGCGCAACTACGGGAAGATAAAGATGTTCGTACATGCCGAGAAGAAGTTCCAAAACGACCAGATGGACGACGACGATATGGTGCTGTTTGTGCGACTGGGTAGCGACTATACCAACAACTACTATGAGTACGAGGTGCCTCTTAAGTTTACCGAATGGGGTGTGGGCAAGGATGACGCTTACGCCATTTGGCCGGTGGATAACAATGTGGAGATTGATCTGACTCGTTTTGTCGACATCAAGACCAACCGCAACCGCCTTATTCGCAGTGGCGACTTGGCATATAGCAGCCAGCTGCTCTATAGCGAGTGGGTTGGCGACCGTAAGTATACGGTGCTGGGTGTGCCCAATCTGGGTAAGGTGAAGGTTATCATGGTGGGTGTGCGCAATCCCAAGAAGGAGTCGCTGGACGACGGCAACGATATGTTGCCTAAATCGTGTGTGGTGTGGCTCAACGAGCTGCGACTTACCGACTTTAACAATCGTGGCGGTGTGGCGGCTATGGCTTTGGCGCGTACCAATCTTGCCGACTTGGGTAACTTGTCGCTCTATGGTTCCTACCGCACGGCAGGTTTCGGCAATCTGGAAGAGAAGCCCACTTCGTTGGAATTGGTGAATACGTTGCAACTGCAAAGCATCCTTGACCTTGAATTAGGCAAGTTCCTCCCCGAGAATTGGGGTGTGCATATCCCATTCTATTTGGATTGGAACAGGCAAATTGGGAGTCCCGAGTATAATCCGCTAGACCCCGATGTGCGCCTTCGCAACGACCTTAAGACCTATCAAACACAGCAGGAACGCGACAGCGTGAAAGCAATGGCGCAAGAGCGCAAGACCACCACAAACATTACCCTCACCAATGTCCGTAAGGACCGTATGGGCAAAAGTGCGCTGAAACCTCATGCCTACGACATAGAGAACTTCTCCTTCTCGTACGCTTATAGCCGTGAACGCTCGTCCGACGACGAACTGGCCTATTACAACAAAGACCAGCATCGGGGAGGCTTCACATACGCTTTCTCGCCACAAGAGCCGGGATTGTTCTCGCCGTTTGCTAAGTCGAGTTCTAAATTCATCAACGGAAAGAACGGCAAGTTTATCAAAGACTTCAACCTGTATTACAAGCCGAAGAGCTTATCCTTCAGCACAGAGGTGTATCGGGACTATGAGGAGACCATGTTGCGCAATCGTGGTGCGGCACTGATTATCATGAAGCCGACCTATTTCAAACAGTTCACATGGCGGCGCGACTATGGGCTGCAGTACGATTTGAGCCGAAGCATCCATCTCCAGTATAGCGCTACCGCCAACGCCCGTATCGACGAGCCTGTGGGCCGTGTGGATACCCGAGGCAGCCGCGATAGTATATGGCATTCGTTAACCAACGGGGGTACGATGCAGAACTTCCAGCAGAGCATTAACCTTACATGGGATTTGCCCATCACCAAGCTGCCCTATCTCGATTTTATACGTATGCCGATTACCTATCACACGGTGTATAATTTCTTGGGCACCACGCAGGCATTGGCGTCGCAGGGTAGCACGCTGAACAACTCCACTCAGGTGCAAGCCTCGGTGACAGGACAGTTGCAGACGCTGTATAACAAGTTCGACTTTATCAAGAATGCATATAAGCAGAAGCCTACCAACCAACAGAAAGATCCCAAGAGGATGACCAAGAAGGAACGTGAAAAAGCGGCGCAAGACTCCATAGCGCGTGCGAAGAATCCTGATTCGGTGCGTCGGGCAGAGGCGGCAGAACGTTTGGCTGAGTTGGGCAAATTCGGCATCCGTTTTATCACAGGCCTTAAGTCGTTTGGTGCTCAGTATAGCAATTCGATGGGTTCGATATTGCCTGGCTATATGGGTACGGTTAGTATCTTAGGTATGGATCCTCGCAATGGCTGGATGCCAGGCCCCACCTTTGTGTTGGGTTACAATGACGGGTTGGTGGAACGGTTGCGTAGGGACGACCTTCTGTCGCGCGACAGTTTGATGAACAGCCCTCATCAAAACACCATGAACCGTATGCTCTCGCTCCAGGCACAGGTGGAACCTATCCGCGACTTTAAGATTGATATTACCGCCACGCAGAACTACCAGCGTCGCGAGGAGTATTACTACAAGTATCTCAGCGAGTGGGATGAGGTGGATGGACCGTTGTCGTACGTGATGATGGGCAGCTACTCTACCACATGCTGGAGTATGGCGACCACCTTTATGGACGACAGCACATTGTTCGACAACTTCCTGTCGAATAGAAGCATTGTGGCAGAACGTTTGGCGGCCGCCAATCCCAATCCTATGTGCGACGAGATGGTGTTGGACACGATGAACGGGCAGTATTACCCTGCGGGCTATAGCGCCAACCAGCAGACTGTGCTGCTCACCAGCTTCCTTGCCACCTATTTGGGTAAGGATGCCAGCAGCTATGCATTCTCGCCCTTCCTCGGGTTGCCGCTGCCCAACTGGTCGGTGTCGTACAATGGTCTGAACAAGATTCCGGCTCTTAAGAAATGGTTCAATAATATCTCCCTCTCGCATAGGTATGCTTCCACCTACACCATAGGCAACTACTATACCGATGCCGCCATCGCCGGCAAGAATGGCTACGACTACGGTGCGGAGACGGTGCTGAATAACACAGGCGACTTTGTGGCTCCAGTGAGTATGGAGGGTGTGCAGATTAGTGAGCAGTTCAATCCGCTGCTGCGGTTGTCGGTGAGCATGACCAATAGTGTGCAGCTCAATCTGTCGGTGCAAAAGAACCGCACGTTGCAACTCAGTTTTGCCAACAACCAGCTCACCGAAACAACGCGCGACGGCATCACCTTCGGTGGAGGCTATCGTTTCAAGGACGTGAAGGTGGATGTGAAGTTTGGCGAAGGCATCCACCATTTGAAGAGCGATGTGGTGTTGCAGCTGAATATCACTTACAATAGCAATATGACTAATATTAGGAAGATTAACCAGAATATTAGCCAAATATCGTCGGGCAGCCGCGTGTGGATGGCGGAGCTGTCGGCAGAGTATGCCCTCAGCACAACGCTCACCTTGCGGGCTTTCTTCCAAACCAATGTGAATAAACCCTTTATACAAAATAGTTATCCCAATTCAACCACCAAGGGTGGTGTAACCCTAAGAATGAGTTTTTGATGAACAGCGACCGTTTTAAAGATTTTGATTCCGATGTGCGTCAGCTAGTGCTGGCGTTTGAGGACGACAGCAAGGGCAGTCGCCAGTTCTTCGACGTGGACGAGTTGGAGGTGATAGCCGACTATTATCTAGAGATGCACGACGTGGAGGGTCTGGAGGCTGCTGTGAGGCTGGGCGAGCGTCTCTTCCCGGGCAATAGCGAGATACGTCTGCGTAGGGCGCAATTATTAGGTGTTCAGGGACGGTATCGGCAGGCTTTGGGACTGCTGGAGGAGCTGGAACGCGTGGAGCATGACAATACCGACATAGCCTACACCCTCGGCACGCTCTATAGTATGACCGGCGATGCGAAAAAGAGTATCGACTGCTTCCTTCGTGCCGCTAGCGACGGATATGAACTGGGCATGATCTACGGCAATGTGGCAGACGAGTATATGAGGTTGGGCAACACGGTGGAAGCTATGCGCTATTATCGCAAGGCGGTAGAAGACAATCCCGACGAGCACCGTTCCCTTCGTGCCCTAGCCTACATCTGGGACTGGCAGGGCAGGCAGGAACAGGCGGTTCACTATTTTTCAAAACATGTTGCCAACCATCCTTATTGCAAGACGGCTTGGTATTGTCTGGGCTGTTCCTACTTACATAGTGCGCTCGATGAACAGCACGCCATTCTTGTTGCCTCCAAGGCGGTGGATGCTTTTGAGTTTGCCCTCACCATCGATGGCAGGTATGAAGATGCCTCGTTTGGACTGTCGGAGGCCTATACGAAGTTGAAAGACCTGCCCCACGCGGTGCAAGCGTTGCGCGAGGTACTGGAATATACCACAGATCGTCATCCCGTGTTGCGTGCTATCGGCATTCTGTATTTCAATAATGGTAACTACCACACCGCTTACTCTTATATTAGAGACGCTCTCAGGGAAAATGCTAACGATGCTGTCGCATGGAACTATTTGGGTCATTGTAGTGAGAAGTTGGGATATATTGATGAGGCGGTGGAGCACTACTATCGTGCCATAAACCTCTGTCCTGATTATGACGAACTCTGGCTTGACCTTGCAGACCTGTATATCGCAGAGGACCGTTTTTCCGATGCTGCCGCACTCCTTGCGAGTTCCAGACAGGACGCAGAAGGCCGTTTCCTCTTTGATTATCGCCTATTGTATTGCTACTATAAGATGGGACAGCGCAACCGTCTATTCCGACTGCTGGAAGAGGATGCCGAGCTGAATGGCTACCATCTTTCTGACCTGTTCATCTATTATCCCGAAATGTCACAAGACACAGAAATCGTCACCTTTATCAAAGGATGCAGTTAAAATTGAAATATTCCCATCCCTCTAAAATAAAAAATAATAACAAAAATATATGAAGAAACTACTTTTATTCCTTTTGCTCTTTGGGTCTGGTTGCTGCTTGTCAGCACAGCCAGCTGAGGCGGAGACTTCCGACCAGCGTATTGCCGAACAGGTGCGCGGCACCGACAGCGGCTCATCGGGTTTTGTGTCGGATGTGCTTGCATGGTACGATGCCCACATGAACTATCAGGCCGTAGGGCTGCTGATGACTTTGGAGAGTTCGTTTGTGCCTTTCCCTTCGGAGGTGGTGATACCGCCGGCGGTGTATGTGGCGTGCAACCCCGACACCAAGGGTGGCATGAAGGTGTGGCTGATAGTGCTGATAGGCACATTGGGCGCACTGCTGGGTGCCTATATCAACTATTTCCTCAGCCGATGGCTGGGACGCCCCATCATCTATGCCTTTGCCGACAGCAAGCTTGGGCATGTGCTGCAGCTGTCGAAAGAGAAGGTGCAGCGAGCCGAGGTCTATTTCAACGACCACGGGAATGTCTCCACTCTTGTCGGACGCTTTATCCCCGTCATCCGTCAGCTGATTTCCATTCCTGCGGGTCTCTCTAAGATGAACCTCCTGCCGTTTACATTCTTCACTTTCATCGGTGCGGGACTATGGAACGTGGTGCTGGCTCTGCTGGGATGGTTGGCATATCGTGCCGCCGACCCACAGGTTATTGAGAAGTACAGCCACCAGCTATCCATCATCATCGTGGTGCTGTTCTGTGCGGTGGTTGCCTTCTTTGTCGTTCGTGCCATAGTGAAGAAAAAGCGCAATGCCCATGTCGGACAATAGAGATAACGAGGATATCGACCGCAAAATCGATTTCGCCCGGGTCTTTATGCGCAAAGACCGTCCGCTGCCCAAACAGGGTTGCAGCTGGGCTTTCTTTATCTTCTTGGGTCTGCTCACTCTTGGCGTAGTAGCGATGTATATTTGGTACAATGGTCAGTAAGGTTGTAGTATCTAAGAGCTAAGAAGTGGCACCCAATTATTAATTATTAATTTTTAATTTACAAAGATGAATTTCCCTATTCTCGATACTAAGGTCTATAACAAGCGTCTGGTCTATCTCGACAATGCAGCCACCACGCAGAAGCCGAAGCAGGTGGTCGATGAGCTCAACAATTACTACCTTACTCTCAATAGCAACATCCATCGTGGCACCCATCATCTTGCCACGTTGGCAACCGAACGCTACGAGGCAGTGCGTCGTCAGGTGCAGCGTTTCATCAATGCCCGCAGCCATCGCGAGGTGGTTTTCACCCGTGGCACTACCGAGAGCATCAATTTGGTTGCTTCCTCGTTTGGCTGGAAGTATCTGAAGCCCCACGACGAGGTGATAGTGTCGGGTATGGAACACCATTCCAATATCGTCCCGTGGCAGTTGGCGTGCGAGAGGGCAGGGGCAAAGCTGAAGGTGATTCCTTTCAGCGACGAAGGTGTGCTGGATATGGAGGTGTACGAAAGCCTATTTTCCGAGCATACCCGTCTGGTGGCGTGCAACCATGTATCGAATACCTTGGGCACCATCAATCCGGTGAGAGAGATGACCGAGATAGCCCATCGCCACGGAGTCATGATGCTGGTGGACGGTGCGCAGGCTGTGGCTCACATGCCCGTGGATGTGCAGGATATAGGATGCGACTTCTACTGCTTCTCGGGTCATAAGATGTATGCCCCGATGGGAGTGGGGGTGATGTATGGCAAAGAAGAGGTCTTAAACGAGCTGCCTCCCTATCAGGGTGGCGGTGAGATGATACAGGACGTGACGTTTGAAAAGACCACCTACAACGAACTGCCTTTCAAGTTCGAGGCTGGCACCCCGTCGGTGGGAGATGTGCTCGGTTTGGGCGCAGCCATCGACTTTATGCAGGAGGTAGGCATCGACAACATAGCCCGCCACGAGGCGGAACTGCTAGACTATGCCACACGCAAACTCTTAGAGATTCCCCGCCTCCGCATCTACGGCACAGCCCCCCATAAGGCTGGTGTCATATCCTTCCTGGTCGGCAACAGCAACTCCTACGATGTGGGTACGCTGCTCGACAAGGTGGGTGTGGCTGTCCGCACAGGGCATCACTGCACTCAGCCCATCATGGACCGCTACGGCATCACCGGCACCGTCCGCGCCTCCTTTGCCTGCTACACCAACAAAGAAGACATCGACGCCCTCATCGCCGGCCTAAACAAAGTCCTCCCCCTCCTAGATTAATAGAAAATCCCCCTAGAAATACCAGCCCTACTAGAGATACTAGAGATACTAAAAAAATAAAAAAAATACCCATGCTCAAGACCCTACATATCGAAAACTACGCCCTCATCCAAGAGACCGACATCGCCTTCGATGACAGCTTCACCGTCATCACGGGCGAGACGGGCGCGGGCAAATCCATCCTCCTCGGCGCGCTGGGCTTGCTGTTGGGGCAACGGGCCGATACGCAGGTGCTCAACGATAAGGAACGCAAATGTGTGGTAGAGGCAACGTTCGATATCGCTGGTCTATCGCTCCAGCCGCTTTTCGAACAATATGATGCCGACTACGACGACCATCTCATTCTCCGCCGCGAAATACTGCCTTCTGCCAAGAGCCGGGCCTTTGTCAACGACTCCCCAGCCAATCTTCAGTTTCTCAAAGAACTGGCACCCCATATCCTCGACATCCACTCCCAATACCAAACGCTCACCCTCACCGAGAGCCTTTTCCAGACACAGCTGGTCGACTCCTTTTCCAACCCTGCCTTGCTGCCCAACTATCAAACGCTCTATCGCCAATATGTGGGGCTAAAACATGAGCTAGAACGGCTCACTGCGCAAGATGCCGAGAATAACAAGGTGTTGGACTACAATCGTTTCCTTTTTGACGAACTGGTCGCCGCGAATCTGCAGGATGGCGAACAGCAGGAACTCGAGGAAGAGGCAACCCTGCTAGAACATACCGGCACTATCAAGGAGGCTCTGGGCGCATTGAATGCCCTCTGCGATAGTGACGAGGGTGCAACAGCACGGCTGCTTGCCGCCCGTAGCGAGTTGGCTAACGTGGCCAGGTATCACAGCGATATCGATACCCTTCACCAGCGGCTCGACTCGTGTGTCATCGAGCTGCAGGACATCCTGTCCGACGCTGCCTCGCTCGACGACAAGCTGCAGTTCTCGCCCGAGCGGCAAGCCTTCGTCACCGAGCGGCTCGACCTCATCTACCGTCTACAAAAAAAGCATGGTGTCGATAGCATTGCGGCGTTGCTCGATATTCAGCATCACCTCGACCAGCAGCTACAGGAGGCTGACAACCTCGACGACCGCATCCGCGAGGTGATGGAACAGGTGGATGCGGCATACGCCCACATGCAGCAGGCTGCCGACAGCCTCACCACAGGTCGCCGACAGGCAGGCCGCCAGTTGGAGAAGCAGCTGCTGCCCGTTCTTGCCCAGTTGGGTATGGCTTCGGCACGTATCGTGGTGGACATCCAGCCGGCCTCCGACTATGGTGTCATGGGCCACGACAGCGTGTGTCTCCTCTTCAATGCCAACCAGGGCGGCACCCTACGTCCTCTTGCCGAGGTGGCATCGGGTGGCGAACTCTCCCGACTGATGTTGGCGGTCAAGTCGGTAGTGACAAAACGCAATTTCCTTCCTACCATCATATTCGATGAAATCGACAGCGGTGTCTCGGGCGACATATCGGTCGCCGTGGGTGCCATCATGCGGCAAATGGCGCAGCACATGCAGGTCATAGCCATCTCCCACCTTCCCCAGATTGCAGCCAAGGCGTCGCAACATCTCAAGGTGGCAAAGGCTCTCGAAGGCGACCGCACCATCTCGCGCATCCACCAGCTGCAGCCCGACCAGCGTGTCACCGAGATAGCCGTCATGCTCTCATCCAATCCACCTACCGCGGCAGCCCTCCAAACAGCCCGCGAATTAATGTCTTAGAAATCCATCTGTACTATGAAAAAAACACTGGCAATAGCACTCCTCGCATTCCTGACATTCACAGTTGTAGCACAACCCAAAAAGGCTCCGCAGCTCTCACAGCCGCTGCACCTCACTCCCGCACCTTCGGGCACCTTTGCCGAGGTGCGCACCAACCATTTCCACGGCGGTCTCGACCTTCGTGTGGGTGGTGATGAAGGCGTCGGCACCCCTGTCTACGCCCCCGCCGACGGCTATGTCTCGCGTCTGCGCATCTCTGCCTACGATGGTGGCAAGATGCTCTACATCAACCATGCGGGCAATATCACCACAGTATACCTCCATCTCGACGGCTATCACGGTGCCATCGCCAAATATGTGCGCAACTATCAGGCCCGCAACCAGTGCTACGCCTTCGATACCAACATCTCCGAGGGAGTGCTCCCTGTTCATAAAGGCGACCTCATCGCCTATGCTGGCAACAGCGGCATGAGCGCAGGACCTCACCTGCACTACGAGGTGCGCGACACCCGTACCCAGCAGAGCCTCAATCCGCTCCGCTATGGCATCACCCTCCCCGACACCATCCGCCCCATCATCCGTGGTATTCGTCTCTTGCCAGTGGACAAAAATACCCGCATCAACGGCACCAAGTCGCCCTTGCAGGTCGACCTCTCCACCAAGTTCAAGCGCCTAGGCACTGTCTACAATCCTATCCCTGTCTTCGGGCGTTTCTATATCTCCGTCTATGCTACCGACATGTCCGAGGGCTCCACCCTACGCAACGGCTACGAGCGTCTTGACATCTGGGTCGACGGCAAGCACTTCTTCCAATATAGCGTCGACAAGATAACCTTCGCCGACACCCGTGCCATTAATGCCCAGCTCGACTACAGCTACTTCCTCGCTACACGCGAGCCCTACATCATCACCCGCCGTCTGCCGGGCGACCCTATGCGTCCCGCCCGCACCTTCGGCGATGGCAGCATCGGCTTTATCGACAGCGACACCACACTCCACCGCATCACCGTGGCAGTCACCGACTACAACGGCAATCAGGCAGTCAAATGTTTCTATGTCCGCAACCGTTTCGAGACGTTGGTGCCCATGCATGATGTGCCCGAACACCCATCCTACCACCTCTTCTCCGACAGCCTTACCGTCCGCTGGCCGCTCAGTGTCTATCGTGGCGACTACCAGATTGAGATGCCCGCCGGCATGGTCTATTACGACGACCTCCTCCTCCACGGATTTCAGAAAGACCGTCGCTACATCTCGCCCATCTATACCGTCAAACCTTGGCAAACGCCCTATCCTCCCCATCGCACATGGCAGCTCCGTGTGCCTTTGGTCGTAGGCTACGAACCCACCCAACTCGTCCTCTGCACGCTGCGCGACGACAAGCTGTCTGCCCTCCCCACCCGTGTTGTCGAGCGCCGCATCGAGGGCAAGCCCGGTCGCTGGCTCGAGGCCGATGTGCGTGTTTATGGCAACTTCGTCGTCGCCTCCGACACCTCTGCGCCATACGTCAAGCCCCTCAACTTCAAACAGGGAGGCAAAGTCACCGCCTCGTCGCTGCGCATGAAGATGGGCGACAACCTCTCAGGCGTGCGCGAATACCGCTGCTTTATCAACAACGAGTGGGTGCTTGGAGAATTTGACGGCAAGACCGCAACCCTCAGCATCGACCTCAGTCAAGTTCCCAAAAGCACCAAGCAGTTAGACCTGAATATCTTCCTCACCGACTGCTGCGGCAACGCCCGCGAAGTCGTCTACCACCTCAAACGCTAACCCATTTTAAATTGAAAATTGAAAGTTTGAATTCGTTGATTTGTTAATTCGTAAATTCGTTAATCTTTAATGCGCCAAGGATTAACACATTCACACATTCACACGTTAACATATTCAGAAGCCAATTCTCACTTTCCACTTTTACTTAATCTCAATCCCCGAGAACACACACTGTCCTGAGATATACAGCGTATGTGTCTGATTGGAGAGTATCACCCGCCGTTTGTCGTCCACCCCGCCAAAGGTGGCTTCAGCCGTCACCTTCACCAGCAGGTCGTTAGGTGCATAAATCACCAACCCGGAAAACTTGCAGTCTACCTTCAGCTCCACATCCTCATTGATGGTCGCGCCGCGCAGGTCGAGATGCACCGATGCAAACGATGCCGTCACGTCCGCACCCTCGAACGTCTCCCCGCCGAAGCTCAAGTTCTGTTCGCCGAAGGAGGCGTTCACCACGCGGATATTCTTCCCGTCGCGATTCAAAGTCTTTAAGTCCTGGGTGCCGCTGACATTCTTTTTGCCAGTCACGATGCGATGACCAAAAATCATACCCAGTCCCAGTGCGATGACCAGCACGGCGAGGCCTATCTTCCAAAACATGTCCCAGTCGATGACATCCTGTTCGGCAAGCAGTAGCAGCACACCCACGCCCAGCCCTATCGCCGGACCCGTCTTGTCGCTATGCCCAAACAATCCGCAGAGCGAAGGTATGATGATAAACATCGTCCACCATCCATCAAACAGCACATTGATGTGAAGACAAATGCACATAATCCACGCGATGCCGCAAAGCACCAGCGCCCAGCCCCAAATAACCTTGTTGTTTCGATCCATTTTATTTTTCTTTTAATTAGTGTGTTGGACAAATAAAGTATGCCTCAAGCATCCTTTTTTACAAATGCAAAGATACGTAATTATATTTGTATCGTGTATTTTTAATACTAAGAATTTTGAGTGGGGAGCCATATTACTACATCAACGACGAAGGAAAAAGAGAACTAACAAGAACTGGTTCAGAACATTTGTAGGAACTTCACCGACATGAAACTGATGCGCGACAGGGTAGTTTGCAAAGAGCATACTGCCCCCCTCACAAGTTCCAAGCAGAAGAATCCGGAGTGACGAATTTTACATTTTACATTTTACATGCATGTACTTTTGTT
>JAFWQP010000073.1 GCA_017509045.1 Bacteroidales bacterium | reverse complement strand
GCGTGTCGACCCAGCGCTTCACCGCCACCAACGACCTGCTCGACGCCTACACCACCGAGGCGAAACGCACCGAGGCGATCATCAGCTACGGCGGTAAGACGAGCGGGGAGTTCTTGACCCCCAATTTGGGGAATTGAGAACTCATCAAATTGAGAGTTGAGAATTGAGAATTGAGAGGGGCATACCCCGCCGCTTCGGCAAACATTCACTGGATGTTTGCTCCCCTCTAAAGAGGATTAAGGAAGTCCAGTGGACTTACGTGGCGGGAGCCAACTTCTTAGTTCTTAGTTCTTACTTCTTACTTCAAACAGGGGGAGGGCACTCGGGGTTCGGGTGCTATTCCCCCTTAACTTAATTGAGATTTTTGAATTGAGAATTGAGAAATATCCGGGTACGGCTGCCGTCCCCTCTTTAGAGGGGTGCCACGAAGTGGCGGGGTATGCTAAAAGATGGCTGCAAAACATTTGCGGAGAATGGTAGAGATGAGATGTGAAACATACCCCCCTGCCTTCGGCGTATCCATCTAAAGAGGATTAAGGAAGTCCAGTGGACTTACGTCGCGGGAGCCAACTTCTCAATTCTCAATTTAAATTAGAATATACTCCTACGTGGTGTGGTTGGTTATCTAGGGTAAAGCGGTGCTAATAGTCATGTTCTATGGTAATAAAGCTTGATTGACGGCATTTTAGGGAGGGAAAGACGAAATAACGCCATTTTTTGATATAAAAATCATGTTCTATGGCTATTAATGGAGGCTCTCCCCTACTCTATTGAGAGATAAACCCAAATCGGTCATTAGGCCGACTTTTTATATCCTTTCCCAATTTTTTAGGTCTCTTTATGCCATATCAGCATTTCTTTCGGCATCTTGGCCACATCCCTGTCTCGCCGTAGCCCGCTACGACTTCGCCAGCGATGTGGCCAATCTGCTCGAAACAAATACTAATCTGGCATAATCCCTAATGACCGATTTGGGATAAAAAACACTTTATGACCCCTTAAAACGACTCTTATAAGTAAAATTGCCTTGGCACGTCCCAAAGGGGGACTGGTATAGGTTAAGACTCATAGAACATGGCTTTTAAATACCACGTTCCCCGTGAAACGGAGGCTAGATTTTGTTGAAGGCAATGAGGAGGACAGACACGTCGGCGGGGGAGACGCCGCTGATGCGAGAGGCCTGTCCGATGGTGCGTGGACGCATCTTGTTCAGTTTCTCTCGCGCCTCGTAGGAGAGGGACTGGAGGGTGAAATAATCGAAGTTGTCGGGCAGCTGGACATTCTCGAATTTGAGAATACGATTGGCGACATCGCGCTCTTTCTCTATATAGCGTTGGTACTTCAGCTGCACTTCGGTGGCAGAGACAGTGTCGGCACGAACCTCTTCGGGGATGGTCGCTATGGTTTCCTGCAAAGTCGGAGAGATGGATAGCAGATTGTCCATATTCACCTCGGGGCGCAATAGAAGGTTTACAAGTTTCACTTTCTGCTGCAAGGGGGGCGTGGATAACGATTCTAGCATCTCGTTCGCCTCGCTTGGAAGAACGGAGGTGTCGTTGATGAACTGCGACAATTGGTCGGAGTAGCGCACCTTCTCCCCTACCCTACGCATGCGTTCGTCGCTAGCAAAACCTAGCTGATGAGAGAGTGGGGTGAGACGCACGTCGGCATTATCTTGGCGGAGCAGGATACGATATTCGGCGCGGGAGGTGAACATGCGATAAGGTTCGTCGACACCCTTGGTGACGAGGTCGTCGATAAGGACACCGATATAGGCCTGCGTTCTATTCAGCACAAACGAGGGTTTGCCCGTAATCTTTAGCACGGCATTGATACCCGCCATGAGCCCTTGGCATGCTGCCTCCTCGTAACCGGTAGTGCCATTAATCTGCCCTGCGAAATATAGGTTCTCGACATGCTTGGTCTCAAGTGTATAGTTGAGTTGGGTTGGGGGGAAATAGTCGTACTCGATGGCATAACCGGGCTTATATATCTGAGCCTGCTCGAAACCCGAGATGGTGTGTAAAGCATCTAGCTGCACATCTAGGGGAAGCGAAGAGGAGAAGCCATTTAGGTAGTATGAATTCGTCTTCCACCCTTCGGGCTCGACGAAGAGCTGATGACGGTTCTTGTCGGCAAAGCGGACTATCTTATCCTCTATCGAGGGACAGTAACGTGGGCCATGTCCTTGTATACGTCCAGTATATAATGGGGAGCGGTCGAAGCCAGTGCGGAGGACGTCGTGAGTGTGCTCGTTGGTATAGGCGATATAGCATGGACGCTGCTGATGCAGTGCAGGAGTATCGGTATAGGAAAAACGTTGCGGCTTATCGTCGCCTGGCTGCACGTCGAGCAGAGAGAAGTTGATGGTGCGGCCATCGATGCGAACAGGTGTACCCGTCTTGAGTCGCTCGACCTCGAACCCCATCTCACGCAACTGGTCGGAGAGTCCGACGGCGGACCTCTCCCCTATCCTACCGCCTTGCCACCTGCCTTCGCCGATGTAGATGGTTCCATTCAAGAAGGTGCCATTGGTGAGCACTACCGCCTTCGCCGGTATCTCTATCCCCATACGGGTACGGACACCACAAGCGACGCCTCCCGAAATGATGACCTCAGTCGCCTCGTCCTGCCAGATTGACAAATTGGGAGTCTGCTCAAGTTGGTGCCGCCAGTTGAGCGAAAACTGCACCTTGTCACATTGGGCACGAGGGCTCCACATGGCGGGACCTTTGGAAAGGTTGAGCATTCGGAACTGAATCATCGAATGGTCGGTGATAATTCCCGAACAGCCGCCCAACGCATCTATCTCACGCACAATCTGACCTTTTGCCACACCGCCCATAGCGGGATTGCACGACATTTGGCAGATGGTGTCGATATTAAGCGTCACCAGCAGTGTCTTAGCTCCCATATTGGCAGCTGCCACGGAAGCCTCAGCACCCGCATGGCCACCGCCAACAACAATTACATCAAAAGCGTCGAAAGTCATAAAAAAAGCAAAATAGGGGAGGGGAGAGGGGTATTTTACGCCACGTTTCACAGGGAACATGCAGGTTAAACAATTGTATTCCATAAAGCTAATGCCGATTCTTCCTTACGGCGCATCTCGGCTGCATCTTCGTCGGACTTGTCGGCCTGTCCCAAAAGATGTAGCACACCATGGATGATAACACGCCGCAACTCCTGCTCGAAAGAAGAATTGAAAAGCGTGGCATTCTCGCGCACGCGCTCGACACTAATCAAAATGTCGCCCGATACGACACTGCCCTCTACATAATCGAAAGTAATAATGTCAGTGTAGGTATCATGATTGAGATAGGTGCGGTTGACGTTAATAAGATACGAATCGTCGCAAAAGAGATAGTTGAGGTTTCCTACCCGTTTACCTTGGGCACCCACGACCGCCAAAATCCATTTTTTCACTTTAGGCTCGTCCGCGAGCTCGAAATCTATGTTTTCAGTAGAAAAAAATATCGCCATGACCTAAATCGAGTACTTTATTCTCAAAAAAGCCGAAAAACGACCGTTAATCACTTTTTAGAACTGCTGTCTTGATAATCTATATACACAATATAAAATTATATTTATCAATGTTTTATGTTAAAAATAGTAGGATTATTCCTCAATTTCTCTCGCTTAAAAAACAGCTAGTAGATAAATCCCACACCAATTTCGACTCTCGTTGAGTTATCGTTGGCACTCGAGAGGAGGCATGTTTACATTTGTAACACCTTTGAGGCGGCAGGGTGGTAGAAATGTTCCAAAACTGAAACGCGCTTAGCGGCCTCGCCATAGTCGATGCCACGAATGTCGAAAGAGAGCCGAAGAGAAGACTTATCGTCCGACAGCTCCAATCCGTCCACCAACATTCGAACCAAAGACAAATCGTCCGGCTGGAAACAACCATTCATTCCATGAACACGAAAGTATACCCCTTGGGGACAGTAATCGAAAGCAAGTTGAACCTCCCCGGGCTGCTGATGGCCCTTAAGAAATGCCATAGCACAATCCACAGCCTCCTTTACCGCCACCAATATAGTGGCATAATAATTACCGATATGGTTGGTGTCGCATATAGCTCTAACAAAATTGTCGACGTTCACCATATAGGCACTATCTGCATGTAAAACAATACTTTCCATCATTTCATCTTGGTTATTCGTGTGCTACAAAAATACAACATTTTTTTGAATTTTTAAATAAATAGTCAGAATTTGTAGAAATAATCGTTGACCTTAGCCTTGTAATAGGGGGATAGGGTAGGGGGTACGGTGCGGAAAAGTTCCATATTTTTCTCCTGCATACGCTTGAACTGCTCCAAGTCGCTAGCCGAGGGCTGATGCCCCATTTCCTTACCTTCGTGGCTCTCGCGGCGCTCTTCCTTTTCGCGCTGCATCTCCGCCTTCTCGTGCTCAAGCATACGGGTCATTATCTGCTGCTGGCGATTAATAGTCTGCTGTGTGATAACCTTATTAACTAGGTCATTCTCCGTCTGTTCCATCTGTTTCATCATCTGGTCGATTTCCCTAGCCAACTTGGCATTGCCGGCGTCGCCCTGTTTCATTTCCTGCCCATATTCCTGCATCATTCGGCGTATCATCTCCTGCTGTGCCGCCATACGGGCAAACTCCTCGCTCATCTGCATGCTGCTTTTATCACCTATCTTCTTTCTTCCGTTGGGTTTGGAGTCTTTACCTTGTTTATCCAGCTGTTTCTTAAGCGATTCCATCTGCTTATTCAGTTCATGCTGCATCTGCTTCATCGACTTCGCAGAGGGCTTTCCTTTGCCGGGATTGCTGCAATTGCCCGACTTCTTCATGCCCTGGTTCTTGCAATTGCTATTCTGCTTTTTTTGCTGATTTTGGCGCATCTGATTCTGCATCTGGTCAAGCGACTCAGCCATGACAAGAGCCAAGTTATTAAAGGCAGTCATGGCATATTGCATTGATGTAGAGGCTTGTGAATTCTTATATGTGCCATAGAAGGTTTGGTTCATATTCAGCAATTCGGACATCGAGCGCGCCACATTGCTGTTCACTTCACCCAGATACTTGTTAATCACACGCGCCACATTTAACTGCCTCTTGGCTATGGCACGGAGTGAATCCTCGACACCACGGAAATCGTCTTTTATCTTATTCTGTCCCACGATGATAGACTGGTATTGCGGGTCTTGTATAAAGGTGTTGCGCACCTTACCAATCAGCGACTCCTGATTGAACGACAACTGAACCAAATTCTTCAAAAGACGGCGTATCTGTTCGGCATCCTCGGCTAAATCCTGCTGTTCCAAATCAACCTGAGCCTCAGCCAATTGCTCGGAGAGTTGGTCCAACTGCTCCGACGCTTCCTTCTGCTGTTTTGAAGCATCTTTGCTCTTGCCCTTTTCAAGACTCTTTTCAGCCCCTTGCTGGTTCTGGTCAATCTTATCCATCAACTCCTTATCTAGCTTGAAATTCAGGTCGTTATCTATCTTCTTATAATCTTGCTGAATTTGATTGAGTTCCTGTTTCAGTTGGTCATACTGCTCCGAGAGCTTCTGTTGTTCCTTCAACAATTTATCCTTCTCATCCTTCGACTTGGCAGCCTCGGTTTTGTCTGACAACTCGCGCTGTTTCTCCGCCAATTCTTCCGTCTTACGAACCGCTTCTTCCACCTTCTTTTCCATCTCCAGACGCTTCATAAGTTCAATATTCTGATCGAGCTGCTTCTCCAAGTCTTGATTGTCTAACTTCAACTGTTCCAGCTGTTCCTGGACTTTCTTCTTATCCAGTTCCTGCATCATCTTGTCAATCTGCTCCATCATTTGCTTCATCTCCTCATTCATCAACTCGTTCATCAGACGCTCCAGCTCGCGCTGTTTCTCCATCAGTTGCTCACTTTGGTCTCTGTATTTCTGCTCAAGTTTCTTATTCTCATTCAATTGCTGCTGCATCTGCTGCAACATCTCTTTCACCTGCTGCTGTTTTTTAGCAAGCTCCTGCAAGTCCTTTTTGTCCTGCCAATCAAACTCTTTCTTATCCACCAATTTACGCATCAACTCATTGATATCCTGCTGCAATTTCTTCAACTCAGACATTGATTGCTGAGCACGTTCTTGAGCCTCGTTGCTATTGCGGTCGAGGATATTGTCAAGTTCCTTTTCGGTAGGCACTTGCAGCTCGAATTGCTGCGATGTGGCAGACTTGGGACCATGAATACCATCGTTGTCCCACACCTCGAAATAATAGACCAATTTATCGCCTGGGCCCAACTCAATATCCGACAAATCAGTGGAGTAGTTGAACTCTTGCACCGTCTCTTTGGTGATGCCTATTCCGTAGGCAAGCACCTCCTTCTTAGAAGTATCTTGCACATTGGTTTTCACCAACTTGAACTCCAATTTAGTGAAGCCATAGTCATCCTTAATCCTACCATGGAAAAAGAGCCTGTCGTCCACCAGAGAGTCGTGCATTTCCACCACAGCAATCATCGGCGAGAGGTCCTCGATGGCGGTCACGGCATACCCCAATGTGTCGGAAACAGGGGCATAATGGTTGGCTGCCGCAAAGCCGTAGGTGAACGACTGCAGCGCCCTAATCGTCAGAGATACACGCCCATTATCATCGGGGACAAGCCTTTTCACATCCTCATTAACAAAGAAATAGAGCGTGTCGACATCCTTTGTTTGAAAGAGCCACCGCACCGACGTTCCTTGTGGAACAACCAGGTCGCCCTCGTTCAACAGCGTTTCTTGCAGCTTGAGCGTATAGGCAGGGTAGGAGAGGAGCACCCTGAAATCGACCACAGCAGGCTTAGGAAACACGGTAAGCCTATACTGCGTCGAAGTCACTCCCGCAGCCTCAAGATGGAAATCGCAGCTACGCTGAACGGTTTTAAACTGATAGCTATAATGTGTCTTATCCATCTGCCGCATCCTGTACACATTGCCTTCGATATTAATAAAAGCTTCAGCGGGAACAGCATTCCCTTCCACTAAGACATGAAGCTCAAAATCCTCTTGCTGTGCGACTTCCAACGATGGATTTTCCACCACAAAAGAGAACGGGGCAGGTTTCTCGAACTGGGTATTGTAATGGGCAATACGATGCGACGAACCTGTGATGACAGATGGCGAAACCAGCAGTAACAACAGGATTACCACCACCGGTATAGCCAAGTATTTGAGGTATTTTCTATTGGACTTAATGTCGACGGCATTCTGAAAAGGCACTGGCTTTAACTGCGCCGTTTTTTGCTCGATAGCCGCAGCGAGAAGGCCGTCGCTCAACACATCGCCCTTTTCTTGCAATTGCAACAGATTAAGGAGTTTATCCTGCACCTCGGGGAAATGCCTGCCAATGATTTTGGCTGCCTCCTCGTAGGAAATAACCTTTCCCAACCGAAACATTTTAGCCAGCGGCACAAAGACATAATAGACCAACAGGCAGACACTCGCCAGCAGGTAGCACCAGAAGAGAATGGCCCTGACAGTTGTGCCATAATAACCAAAATGCTCCAGCAACGCCATCACAAGAAACAACGACAATAGCAGAGCAAGGGCATAAATAATGCCCTTTATCATCCTATTCTTGTAGTATTTGCGGATGAATTGGTCTAAGTTTTGTCGTATCGAATCCTGTCTCTGCATACGAAAAAATTAATCTGCAAAGATACAACATTTTTTTTGGATAGCGGAAAAATTATTTCATACTGGAGAATAAGGGAAAACAAATAAAACATACGTTCAATTTATGCTAAATGAAGAATTATTCGTATTTTTGCAACTCAAAAGAGTAGATAATATGAATAAAGTAATCATCGTCACAGGGGCTTCGTCGGGATTTGGCAAAGCCATTGCCGAACGGCTGGCGGAGCATGGCCACAGGGTCTATGGTATATGCCGTAGGGAGATGAGCCACAATAAGATAAACTATCGTCAAGGCGACATACGTGACACTGAGCGCATCGGTCAGATTGCCAAAGAAATATTTGAAAAGGAGGGACGCATCGACGTGCTCATTAACAATGCCGGCATGGGCTTGGGAGGAGCACTGGAACTGACCTCGTGGGAAGAAATCAAGCTGCAGATGGAGACTAATTTCTACGGCTGTGTGAACGTGTGCCAAAAGGTGCTGCCCTACATGCGACAAAAACGCAGTGGCAAGATAATCAATTTCAGCTCAATAGCAGGCATTGAGGGCATCCCGTATCAGGGCTTTTATAGTTGCTCGAAATTTGCCATCGAGGGGTTCTCCGAGACATTGGCAGCAGAAGTGAAGCGATTTGGCATCACGGTATCGCTGGTAGAACCGGGCGATTTTGCGACAGGATTCACCGCCGTGCGCGTCAATTCGGAGGCGACGCTGAAAGACCCCGATTACGGCCCTGTTTTCGCTCGGGTGAGGGAGAGGTTCGAGAAGGAGGAGATAGGCGGCCTAAAGCCCGAATACATGGCAAAAAAGGTGGAACAGATTGTTGATGCCAAGCGGCCAAGGCTGCGTTATTGCGTAGCCAATCTTGAGCAAAAGCTCTCTGTGATTCTAAAACGCATAATTCCAGGCAATTGGAATGTAGCAATACTGCGAAGCTACTACGGCAGCTGAAGGCGTTAGCGGAGGACGGTGACGGAGCCTGTTTTGCTGAGCCAGACATCTGGTTCGGGAGTTTGGCGGTAGCGGAGGGTGTAGACGTATGTGCCTTGGGGTAGGGGAGTGCCATTGTAGGTGGCATCCCAGCGGGCGTGGATGTCGGTGCTGTACCACACCTGCGCACCTCGGCGGTCGAAAATCCATATCTCACCATCCATCAGCGAACTACCCACTACTTGGAAATAGTTGTTATCACGACGCGTGGGGGTGATGACGTTGGGGATATAGATGCCGTCAGACATCAGGGGTATAACCAATTCGGCGGTGTCGTGACATCCATAATTACTTGTAGCCGCAAGGGTAATGACGACCGAATCACGGCTGACAGGGTAGTCATATTCAACTTTTTGTGAACGACTTATCTCACTTCCGTCGACATACCACACACGGTCGGCTGCATCGGGCGATACATCGGCTAGCATCACAGTAGTGTGGTCGAGGTCAACAATAGGTGGATTGGCAGAAATAAGTGCCTTGAACACGTCTATTTGTGGAATGTAGAATGTGGTGTCGGTGCTGCAAAGAACATCGTTGCTATATGCCATATATAGGTTATATTTGCGCAATGCACTAGGCGTTACATCCAGCAGCGAATCACTTTCGTGGCCACTTAGCTCAGGGTTGTACGGCTCACTGTTCCAGCGGAGATAGTCGCCTGTGCCAGAAGCGGAAATATGGCACACATGACTATCACAATCATATTCATAACTAACCGAACATCGCGGCGGCATACGCATCAGCTCAATATTCAGTTTGGCAAGACTGTCGCACACCTCGCCCGTGGGTATCGTTATAGAATAACTCCCAGCCGTGAAATAATACTGGTCATTCCACACACAAACCGTGTCGCACAGCACTGTATCGGTTACACTGATTTGTTGATCAATGACGTGTATAAGCAGAGTATGTGTGTATGTAGTAGGCTGATAGCAGTCGTTGTAATAAGTATAACTAACTGTAACCGTGTAATCCCCAGGATGAAGATAATTGTGGCCGACGGCGATGCCTGTAGCGGTGTCACCGTCGCCAAAGTGCCACACTATGTCGGTGTTATACTCGTCAACCACCTCCGCCCTAAATCTGAAAGTGTCGCCAAGGCAGAAGACATTATTAGTGCTGTCGTACATGGCAAACTCCTTATCGTTGAGAAACGAGTAGGGATTGATAGGGTCGAGACTAGCACCCACGGCGTAGGCATAGCTCTCCACGTCCCCCAAGCCATACTCATGTGCCACAAAGCCCCCGTAGGTAGAAGCGAGCGTATGGCTGCCGTGCGACACCTCAATGCGTGTGTACACATAGTCGTCGTTGCCGCTCAGGGGTGAGAAAATCGCAGTGTCGAGAATCCTGTTGTCCAAGTATATATTCCCGGCATACATTTTTCGTGTCACTATATTGATACAATGCGTGTTGACCCGTCCTGTATTGTATGCGGGGAAGGTGACGGACGAGAACTGCTGCTCGATAGGGTGGATAACTGCACTTGAAGGGTCGCCACTACGTCCGGCACAATAGCCTCCTTTCATGTACAAAAAAACACTTATAGGCTTCGAACCCTCCAGATAAAAACCCGCATTGTTCGAAGGGCGTGTAATGTTCAATGTGCGGTTTTCGTGAGCGTTCAGCACAAACGATGCGTCCTCATACCTCACCACCGTGCTGTCGTACATGGCGGTGACCTTAAAAATGTCAGATGTACGATATTTCGACGTCGTAAGTCCGAACCTGCGTCCCCAATACAAGGTCGGAATAGCCTGCTCTACCAAATGGTCGCACGCGGGACAACTAATTGGCACATAGGCGCACTCATGACCTTGAAAAACGGCTATCGGTTTGCAACTTTCAGTCCACACCCTAGAGTTGGAAAGGTCGGAGCGACATATATGGAGAAATGTCTGCCCTTTATTCATAATCAAACTGAAGGGCAACTGATGATGAACCACACTATCCTCAAACTCCAATTCAAAAAACACCTCCGTACTGTCTTCTAAAGCAACCACGCCGAAAGCTGAATGTAGCGACTCACCCTCATACTCCGTCCGCACCGTCTGCGGCATTGTCTGCAATATATATTGCTGCCCTAATGTAGCGGTGGGCAGCACATTCGTAATATCATACGATGCTGATATATAGTTCGAAGCGTATAGTGAGACGTTTTCCTCAGTAGTTACATGAAAACTCTTATTACTTTCAAGTTCACTACCCTGGATTGTGTTGTCATTACGTGAACCTATTATGAACTCTCCCAACATAAAAGTGTCAGGCACCGAAATCCTCGTCACCGTCCCCGGCACCACGCTAAACGTCTGAGACCAACTACTGTCGGACGACACTACCCTGCCTGTCGTACGCTGGTTTCCTGACACCAAAAGTGCCAGCTCCCCCCGTTGATGGTTGGGCAAAAATGCTACCCAAAAGTCATTCCCCTCTGTGGTAAGCCCCTGCGCTAGGCTTTGACTACCAAAAGAGAATAAAAGCAGCAGTATGACCAGCCAGCGTTTCATTATTATTTGAGAATTATCTAGGTACGGCAGCTAATTTTCCATTCTCACGTTTCAATTTTCATTTTAAAGATAGCGCGCTTAATCATCGGGGTGGACTGGTAGGTGGTCTCCCAGATGCGTTGTGCTTCATTGCCAATAATCTGTGGGTTGCTGTAGGCCCAACGCACATGGTGTTTGATGGCATTCTTGTTCATCTCGGCATAATAGATGGAGTGCACACCACGTTTCTGCCAATCAGGATGCACACCGTTCAGCAAGGCATCAATATCTGTAAACTTATGCAACGCCCTCAGAATGTGTATCCACCCAAAGGGAATCAGATGACCGTTGGCTTTCTTATACGCCGCATTCAGGTCGGGAATGCTCAAGCCGAAAGCCACCAAGTTGTCGTCCTGATCCACCACAAAATTGGCAAATTCCAGATTGATAAAGGGGAAATACTCCTTGATATAGACGTTTATTTCCTTATCTGTCAATGGGACAAAGTCGTACAAGTCTTTGAATGCCGCATTGATTGCTAGGAAAAACTTACGTGCATAGGGGTACACCTCCTTGCGCGACTTAAAGCGCAGCAACTTCAGGTGGTATTTCTGTAAAATCAGCTCGTTAAGCCTTGCCACCTTGTCGGGCACCGGCTGAGAAGCAGGTATCTGGTATTGTGCCCACTGGCAAGTAATCTCATAGCCAGCACGCTCGATAAAGTCGATATAATACTTCGGGTTATACAACGTGCTGATATTTTGCCTCTGGTCGAAACCCTCTATCACCCAGCACTCCTTGTCCATATCTGTAAAGCCGAAAGGCCCTTCCACCAAGTCCATCCCTTTCGCCTTGCCCCATTCCACCACGGTGTTCAGCAGCTTCGTAAAAACGTCGTAATCCTCCACAAAATCAAACCATCCAAACCGTACTGCCTTTTTGTTCCAACGCTCGTTGACAGAACGGTTGATAATGCCTGCCACACGTCCCACAATCTCCTTGCCGCGATAGGCGAGCCAGAGCTGCAGGTCGCAGTGATCTAACGATGGATTTTTAGCGGTCAACAAACCCAATTCGTCGCTCATCAGAGGCGGTATATAGGTAGGCACATCCTTAAACAGTATGTTGGGAAACTTGATAAACCTGCGCAATTCGCAACGTCCTTCAACCTTTTTGATTACAATGTCTTCCATCTTATAAATTGAAAAATGAAAAATGAAAATTTGATGATGCGATTAAAACACTCAAACAATCAAGCATTTACATTATTTCCAATTTCTTGAAACAATTATATATCTTTTCCACCGCATAGTCAATCTGCTGGTGCGTGTGCGTCGCCATCAGGGCAAAACGTATCAGCGTATCCTCCGACGGCACTGCGGGCGGTATCACCGGCGTCACAAACACACCCTCCTCAAACAGCATGTGCGTCAGCACAAACGTCTTCTCCGCATTGCGCACAAACAGCGGGATGATAGGCGACTTAGTATGTCCTATCTCAAAGCCCAAGTCCTTGAACGACTTCATCGCATAATTGGTGTTGTCCCACAACGCTGCATTACGCTCTGGCTCAGTGCGCATAATGTGCAGAGCTGCCAGCACCGAGGCTGTCGCCGAGGGTGGGATAGAGGCGGTGAAGATATACGGCCGCACGCTGTGTTTCATATAGTTGATAGTCTCCTTATCGGCTGCTATAAAGCCGCCCACCGATGCTAGCGACTTCGAGAATGTGCCCATCACCATCTCCACCTTGGGCAGCATGTCGTAGTGGTCGCACGTGCCACGACCCTCGCGGCCAAACACGCCCAACCCATGCGCCTCGTCCACCATCAGTGTGGCCTGATATTTCTCGCACAGTTCCACCATTTTATCAATAGGTGCCACATCCCCCTCCATCGAGAACACGCCGTCCGTCACCACCAACTTCGAAGCCTCCAGCGGGCAACGCTGCAACACTCGCTCCAAATCCTCCATATTGCAATGCTTATACTTCAACGTAGTGGCAAACGTAATCTGCTTCCCCTCCATAATCGAGGCATGGTCCAACTCGTCGTAAATCAGATAGTCGTTCCTACCCAACACACACGGTATTGTACCCGAATTAGCTTGGAAACCAGCCGAAAACAGCATCACGCCATCCTTACCCATAAACTCTGCCAACTCGTCCTGCAGCTGAATGTGTATATCCAGCGTGCCATTTAAAAAAGGCGACCCCGCACAGCCCGTGCCGTACTTGTCAATCGCCGCCTTTGCTGCCTCTTTAATCTTAGGGTGGTTTGTGAGGCCGAGATAAGAGTTTGAGCCAAACATCAATACCTTCTTATCGCCCACCAGCACCTCGGTGTTTTGTTCTGAAGAAATAGGAGTAAAATAGGGGTATATGCCCTTAGCCTTCGCCTCTTGCGGCGCGGTATATCGGGCAAGCTTAGATTGTAGTGGTTTCATTTACTTTTTATAATTAGTAATAAAAATGCAAAATAACGAAAAAAAATCCACACCACCAAAAAATCACTGTGTTAAAAACTCAAACAACCGCTCAGTCAGCCTACTGGCACCAATTCTAAAAAACTGGTTTGTAATTTGTTTTTCACCGATGATACGTTCCGCCAGCCGCTCGTATTTTAACACTTCGTCGGGCGACGAAATACCTCCTGCCGCCTTAAAACCTACCCACTTTTCAGTCTGCTCATAGTGTTTTTTTATCACCTCCAGCATCACCTCCGCAGCCTCCAGCGTAGCGTTCACCGCTATCTTGCCTGTCGACGTCTTGATAAAGTCGGCACCCCCCTCTATCGCCAGCTCTGCCGCCTTCCTGATATACCTCTCCGAAGGCAGCTCGCCTGTCTCCAAAATCACCTTCAGCCTACGGTCGTCGCACAAGCCCTTCACCATAGCAACCTCCTCGCGCACACGGTTATACTCACCCTCCAACAACAGCCCGCGGCTCAACACCATATCTATCTCGTCAGCCCCCTCGTCAAGTGCGTACCTCACTTCTTCAAGCTTCACCTTCAACGGCGACTGCCCGTGAGGGAAAGCCCCTGCCACCGACGCCACCTTGATGCCGCTGCCGTGCAGTAATCCACGCGCCTGCTTCACAAACACCGGATACACACACACCGCCGCCACATGGCCTATGCCGCGCCGTGCATCCTTCATTTCCATCGACCTCCTACACAACGTCTCCACCTTTTTATACGTGTCACATCCTTCCAGCGTAGTATTGTCGATGCAGGTAAAAACCCGTTTCAAAGCTTCCAAATTATTCATTTTCAAGAAAATTAAAACTATTTCGATACATCGCCCAAGTCATTCGCTCGATCTTAAGAAGTCGAGATTTGAGGCGCCGAATTCTTAATTTTTAATCTGGTTGATTTTCTCTACCCTGCGTTGATGACGGCCACCTTCGAAGGAAGTGTTCAAGAACTCCTCCACAATCTGCAATGCCGTCTCTTTCGAGATAAAACGCGCAGGCATAGAAATAACATTGCAGTCGTTATGCTGACGACCCAGGTGGGCAATCTCCGCCGTCCAGCACAGCGCGCAACGCACATTAGGGTACTTATTCACCGTCATCTGCACACCGTTGCCGCTGCCGCAAATCACTATGCCGCGGCGATACTCGCCTTTGTTGATGGCACTCCCCAATTGATGTGCAAAATCGGGATAGTCAACACTCTCCGTGCTGTAGGTGCCGAAATCCTTCACCTCAAAACCCTTATTCTCAAGGTAGTGCTTCACCACCTCCTTCAATTCAAAACCTGCATGATCGCAGGCCATAGGTATAATTTCTTTCATATCCAAGCGTGTTAATAAATAATTCGCATCATATAAATCTTTGCAAAGATACGACAAAAACCGCAAACCGCTCAAAAAAATAACATTACAACCACAACATTCATACCCCGCCCATACAATAACCCTATTGACAATCAACAAAATAAAAATATTGACAACTCTGTGTTAAAAACACGTTTACAACCCTGTCGATAAAAAATGAAAACACAAAACGCACCCCCCAGATGTTGAAATCAACCCATTTTTCAGTCCTTTTTCAACAACACAAACCTCAGCTAACTCTCATTCCACATTTTCACAAACCCCTGTCGATAACGATACCAACAACCTGTTGAAAAACCTTTACTCCATTCAAATCAAACCTATTAAGAAAAAATAAAATGTTAAAAACTGGTCATAACTCAAACCACCCAAAAACCCCTTAGAGAGATATCAACAATATTGACAACCTTAAAAAAAACAATATTAAATTAAAAAGAAAAAGGAATATTATTTATTAATCCAAGAAAGCGCGGATGTGAGAGGTTTCTGACAAAAGATTGTTCTGAAATATTTTCTTACTTTCTTCTATAGTTATTCTATTGTTATACCTTAGTTATACCTTAGTTATTCTATATATAATAGTATAACTAAGGTATAAATATAGTATAACGATAGGATAAGTGAAGAAAACATTAGGTTGCGGATGTGTTGGCATCATTCATGAAACGAGGAAGGTTAGGGTTTGTTTAAATTGAAAGATGTGAGGTGAAAATTGGCTGCCGCACTCGGTTATTTTTTAATTTTAGATTTTCAGTTTTCGTTTTTCTTGTTGTGGTAAAATGATGATAATTCGTGTTGTATATTATTTTTTTTGCGCGGCTGTGTATATGTCGTGGAATTTGTGTAAATTTGCACTTTCAAAAAGTGCAAATCCACTTCTTGAAAATGTTTAAATATTAACCCTTAGCGGTATTTTCCGCCCTAAAACGTAGCAACTATGGACAACGAACAATTGAAGCAAGAGATAGTAAGGCTGAAAAAAGAAAAGAATGCAGTCATTCTAGGACATTACTATCAGCGCAACGAGATCCAAGACCTCTCGGACTATATTGGCGACAGCCTCGCTCTGGCTCAGAAGGCAGAGCAATGCGACAGCGACATCATAGTCTTTTGCGGAGTCCATTTCATGGCTGAAACCGCAAAAATCCTCAATCCGTCGCGCAAGGTGTTGCTGCCCGATATGGAGGCTAGTTGTTCGTTGGCGGAGTCGTGCGAGGGGAGTGCTTTTGCCCGGTTCAAGGCCGAGCACCCCGACCACATGGTCATCTCCTACATCAACTGTTCGGCAGAGATAAAGGCGCTGTCCGACTTAATCTGCACCTCAGGCAATGCCGAGAAACTGGTGCGTGCCCTGCCTGAGGAGCAAAAAATAATCTTTGCCCCCGACAAGAACTTGGGCGGCTACATCAACAGCGTCACAGGTCGCAATATGCTGCTTTGGGACGGCGTGTGCATGGTGCACGACGCTATGCGTGCCGAGAATGTATTAAAATTGAAAATAGAGCATCCCGACGCCGCTGTTATCGCCCATCCCGAATGTAACGGAGCCCTACTCAAGGTAGCTGATTTTGTGGGCAGTACAAAGGCAATGCTCACCTATATCCAGCAGTCGGGTAAGAAGAAATTCATTGTGGCGACAGAGACGGGCATACTCTACGAGATGCGCAAGAACAACCCCGACAAAGAATTTATCGTTGTGCCGATGGGAGATAACTGTAACTGTGCCGACTGTTCGTACATGAAGCTGAACACCCTTGAGAAACTGTACCTCTGTCTGCGTGACGAAAAACCCGAAATAGTCATGTCGCCCGAACTCATCGAGCAGGCCAAGAAACCTATCGTGAGGATGCTCGACATGTCGAAACAGCTTGGCATCATCAAATGAGAGGGCAGCAACAAGTGTATGAATGTCTTTCCCGCTTTGGGATAGACTTCGATTATTATGAGCACCCCGAAGCCCCTACTATCGAGATAGCTGCTCAATTCTATAGGGGCGAAGGCACAGTGCTGTGCAAAAACCTCTTCTTTCGCAATCATAAGGGCAACCGCCATTATCTGGTGATAATGGACTCTCGCCATAATATGAATATCCACGACATCGAGCACAAACTCCACCAAGGCAAGCTCACATTCGCATCGCCCGAAAGGATGATGAAGTACCTAGGGGTGAAGCCTGGCTCGGTTTCCCTGTTTGGTCTTGTAAATGACGTGAACCACGATGTGACGTTGTTTGTGGACAACGAACTCCGCCATGCAGCAAAGGTCAGTTTCCACCCTAACGACAACACTGCCTCGTTGGTGATAAGCAATGCCGACATGATGAAATTTATCGAGAACATAGGCAACGCATACGAATTCTTAGACCTATACGAAAACGACTCGGATAGGGGAGAGGAGGGGTGTTGATAACATCGCAAATATTGTTGATAACATAGAAAAATAAATGTTTCACGTGAAACAAATAGAATATAGAGTCAATACCAATTGTGAGCTGTTGCAATTCCTATTGGAACAGATGCCCGACAGCAGTCGCTCGAAGGTAAAAGAGCTGTTGTCGCATAGCGTTTGTGTGGACGGACGGCACGTTACGCAGTATAATTATCCATTACAACGAGGGATGGTTGTGACTATCGAAAAGGTGGGTTACAAAGAGCGGTTGAAGCCTCGCGACCTTGATATAGTGTATGAGGACGAGCATCTGTTTGTTATCAACAAACACGAAGGATTACTGTCGTATAGCAAGAAACCGACCGATGTGACAGTCATCACCGTGTTAAACCATTATCTATCATTAACCCATCAACATTATACGGCTCATATTGTTCATCGTTTAGACCGCGACACGTCGGGACTGATGGTGGTGGCGAAGTCGAAACAGGTGTCGCAGCGATTTGAAGAGGATTGGAAAGGACTGGTCAACGACAGAGCGTATGTGGCAGTGGCATGGGGCAAGATGGACCCTCCGGCGGGTACCATTAAATCGTGGTTGACGGATGGGCAATACTGTGTGCTCTCATCGCCTACCGACAATGGAGGAAAACTGGCAGTGACGCATTATAAGACGATACGCACCAGCAGGCGGTACTCATTGCTGGAGTTGCGGCTCGACACGGGAAGAAGAAACCAAATCAGGGTGCACCTGAGAGAGGAAAAACACCCTGTGGTGCACGACCCGATGTATGGATATAAAGACGATGTGTCGCCGATCAACCGGTTGGCGTTGCATGCCTTCAGATTGGGGTTCACCCATCCCATAACAGGTAGGAAGCTGAAGTTCGAAACACCCTATCCAAGCGCCTTTGAAAAATTAATGGAACTATGACCACAATATTTTTCATAGGTATTCGTTATAGTATATTAATAAGTAAAAAAAGTAGGGTATGAGTACTACAAAATATATAGTGACAGCGATGCTGGTATGCTTGATGTCGATAGGCACAGGACATGCCCAGTGGAAAAGTGAAGCTGACACAACAGTGAAGCTGCCGCGCTGGGAGCCCCACCTGAATGTGAGTACGGGCTTTATGGGCACCAGCTATGGCGATAATCGACTCTATACCTCCGTTGCGCCTTCGCTGACGTTTCGTCCGAATAGTCGGTGGGCGGTGAATGCGGGTTTTCGCACTACGTCGGATATGGGTTTGAATCCTAACTATGCGTTTAGTTCGCCAGAGAGGAGTCTGGCACCCTATAAGCATCGCAATGGTGGCACGGGACTGGCATCGGCGCATGTGGCGGCACAGTATCAGGTGAGCGACCGGCTGTGGCTGGCGGCGGTGGTGTATCATTTGGGCGGCACGTACGCCCCTGTGTATGGATTTGGAAATGGCGAGGTGTTTGATGTGTCGGCCACGGCTATATCGGCTGCTGCGGCGTATAGGTTTAGCGACGATAGTTTTCTGCATCTGTCGTTCACATACGTGAGGGACGGGCAGGGAACTCTACCTTACCTATATCACGATGCTTGGATGCATGGGTATGGAGCATGGGGCATGTATGGCTCGCCGATAGGTTGCTATGGCATGGGCGTTCCTCATGGCCATTGCTTTGGCGGAGTATGGTATTAATTTGACAATTGTAAAACAAAGTTTACAAATTTGAATTTTGTAGAATGGAATATAACACACAACGACCACAATTGAGGATTAACGACTATGGTCGTAACATTAGCAAGTTGATAGAGTATGCCAAGACTATCGACGACCGTGACAAACGTAACCAGATGGCGGCGGCGATAGTGGATATTATGTCGCGTATAGACGAGGGTGACAAGGAGGGTGATGATTACAAACGTAAATATTGGGTTCACCTGATGATATTGGCGAATTGGGAACTGGATGTGGATATGCCGTATGAGATTTCGCGTGAGGAGACGGTGGAGTTTGTACCACATCCGCTGGGGTATAACCAGGGGAAGACTCATTATCGTCATTACGGCTCGGTGATGGAGAGCATGATTAAGCGTGTGGCGGAGTATCCAGAGGGCGAGGAACGTGACGAGCTGGTGGGATTGATGGCGCACGCCATGAAACGCGACTATCTGCTGTGGAATCGTGACACGGTGGAGGACGACCTAATCAGTTTGCAGTTGAATGCTATTTCGGGCGGGAAGCTGAATGTGGCGGAGGATTTTAAGTATAAGGAGAGCCGCGAGTATCTTAAGGGTTTGGACGATGAGAGGAGCGCCAATATAGCTCACCGCAAGAAAAAGAAGAAGAATAGTAAAGGTCAGGAGGGCTTTTGAAATGGCATCGTTTGAGATAATAGGTGGCCACAAGCTGCAAGGCGAGATTCACCCGCAGGGCGCAAAGAATGAGGCGCTGCAGGTGCTGTGCGCGGTGTTGTTGACGGATGAGAGCGTGGTGATAGAAAATGTTCCTGACATTCGCGATGTGAATAAGCTAGTGGGGCTGTTGGAACTGCTAGGTGTGAAGGTGCGGAGGCTGAACGATGACACGGAGCTGTTGACGAAGGGGAGGAGCTATGAGTTTAAGGCCGACGAGGTGAATCTGGACGTGTTGGAGAGCGATGAGTTTGCTCAGCAAGCAACGTCGCTGCGGGGCTCTATCATGTTGGTAGGGCCGCTGCTGTCGCGTTTTGGCCGTGCACGGGTTCCCCAGCCGGGTGGTGACAAGATTGGTCGCCGCAGATTAGACACGCATTTCCTCGGCATGGAGAAGTTGGGCGCAGAGGTTGAGTTTTGCCGTGGTGGCTACCAGGTGGCTGCGCAGAAACTGAAGGGCTGCTATATGCTGCTCGACGAGGCTTCGGTGACGGGTACTGCGAATATAGTGATGGCGGCAGTGATGGCAGAGGGTACGAGCACAATAATGAATGCCGCCTGCGAGCCGTATGTGTACCAGCTGTGCACGATGCTGAACAGCATGGGCGCTAGGATTGAGGGGGTGGGGTCGAATCTGCTCACCATTCATGGAGTGAAGGAGCTTCACGGCTGTAGTCATAGGCTGCTGCCCGATATGATTGAGGTGGGGTCGTTTATAGGAATGGCCGCTATGACGCAGAGCGATTTGACGATATGCCATGTGGGTATGAGGCATCTGGGGCTGATACCGCAAGTGTTTCGCCGTTTGGGCGTGGAGGTGTGGCAGAAGGGCGACGACCTGTATGTGCCAGCGCGCGAGCATTACGAGATAGAGCGTTTTATGGATGGATCGATTATGACTGTGGCAGATGCTCCGTGGCCAGGGTTTACGCCCGACTTGATCAGCATAGCGTTGGTGGTGGCGACACAGGCGAAGGGGAGTGTGCTTATACATCAGAAGATGTTCGAGAGCCGCCTGTTTTTTGTGGACAAGCTGATAGATATGGGCGCACAGATTATATTGTGCGACCCGCACCGCGCGACGGTGATAGGGCTGGACCACGAGCATAGGTTGCGTGGACTACGGATGTCGAGTCCCGACATCAGGGCAGGTGTGGCTTTGCTGCTGGCGGCGCTGTCCGCCGACGGGATGAGCCGTATCGACAATATTGAGCAGATAGACCGTGGGTACCAGCATATCGACGAACGGCTGCGGATGCTGGGAGCTAAGGTAGAGAGGGTGCAGTGAATGATGAAATCAAATATTCAATAAAATAGTTAGGAGATTATGTTTAATATATTCAAATCTAAACCTAAGGCGGCGCGGCCTATCTTCGCTCCGCTGATTAGCGATATGCATTGCCATCTTCTGCCTCGCGTGGACGATGGGTCGAAGAGCGAGGAGGAGTCGGTGACTTGTCTGCGGGTGATGAAGGCGGCAGGGTTTGAGAGTGTGTTTTTCACGCCGCATTATACTATACCGCGTTTCCCGAACGAGGAGCAGGATATTTTGAACCGTTTCTCGGACTTGAAGCTCGACATTGCGGCTCACGGCGGCTACGACGGTCCGCAGCTTTTGGGCATCGCGGGCGAGTACCGCGTGGACCCGGGCTTTAACGACAGGATACAGCAGCAGAAGTTCCTGCTGGTGGGCGGCAAGTATCTGCTTATGGAGTTTTCGCTGCACCAGCAGGTGATGGGGTTGGACCAGGTGTTGTTCGACTTGCAGATGAAGAATTACGACATCATTCTGGCGCATCCCGAGCGGTATCCTTATTATAGCTCGTCGTCGCATGTGTTGCAGCATTTTAAGGATATGGGAGTGTTTTTCCAGATTAATATCCTGTCGCTGTCGGGTTTCTACGGCGAGGGTCCACGACGTAAGGCTTTCGAGATGATCGAGAACGGCTGGGTGGAGTTTCTGGGCACGGATATGCATAATACGCTTTACGCGCAGGCACTTATCGATGCTACCCACGACCGTAAGATTGAGAAGGTGATAGAGAAGCATACGTTTATGAACCGCCTGCTGACTCATCCCGAAGAGGCTAATGAGAAGAAATTTTGAATGAATGCTTGAATGTTTGAGTGAAGATACTCAAGCAATCAGACAACCAAACATTCTAAATAGTTTTTAATCATGAACAGTTTGAATGCCATATCGCCGATTGATGGGCGCTACCGCGGGAAGGTGGAGCCGTTGGCGGATTATTTTTCGGAGTGTGCGCTGATACGCTACCGTGTGCGCGTGGAGGTGGAGTATTTTATTGCCTTGGGGCAGTTGGAGGCTTTGCCGCTGAGGGCTCTGTTTGCGGAGCGTTGCCAGCTGGCGGAGCAGTTGAGAGAGGTGTACCGCCAGTTTACGGAGCAGGACGCTCTGGAGGTGAAGGAGATTGAGAAGACTACGAACCACGATGTGAAGGCGGTGGAATATTTCTTGAAACGCCGTTTCGACGCCATGGGGTTGGAGGCGTATAAGGAGTTTATCCATTTTGGTCTGACGTCGCAGGATGTGAATAACACGGCGGTGCCACTGATGATGAAGGAGTGCCACGAGCGGGTGCTGCTGCCGCAGTATACTGCGGTGTTGGAGGAGCTGGAACGTCGCGCACAGGAGTGGAAAGATGTGCCTATGCTGGCACATACGCACGGGCAGCCCGCCTCGCCTACGTCGCTGGGTAAGGAGCTGATGGTGTTTGTGTACCGTATGCGCCGGCAGATGGACTATTTCGCCCAAATTCCTTTCGGGGCCAAGTTTGGCGGTGCGACGGGCAATTTCAACGCCCATCGTGTGGCGTACCCTACGGTGGACTGGCGGATGTTTGCCGATAGTTTTGTCGCCAATGAGTTGGGGCTGGAACGCCAGCAGTATACTACGCAGATTGAGAACTACGACAATATGGCTGCCTATTTCGACAATTGTAAGCGGGTGAATGTGGTGCTGATGGATTTATGCCGCGATGTGTGGTCGTATGTGTCGATGGAGTATTTCAAGCAGAGGATTAAAGCAGGCGAGGTGGGATCGTCGGCGATGCCGCACAAGGTGAACCCGATTGACTTTGAGAATGCCGAGGGCAATCTGGGGCTGGCGAACGCTTTATTTGAGCATCTGAGCCATAAGCTGCCTATCTCGCGGCTGCAACGTGACCTGACCGACTCGACTGTGAGCCGCAATGTGGGTGTGCCTATCGCGCATACGCTTATTGCACTGGCGTCGCTGCAGAAGGGTTTGGGCAAGCTGTTGCTGAACGAGCAGGCGCTGTATGCCGACTTGGAGAATAATTGGGCTGTGGTGGCGGAGGCGATACAGACGATATTGCGCTCGGTGGGCTACCCCAACCCCTATGAGGCTTTGAAGCAGTTGACCCGCACTAATCAGAAGGTGACCGCCCAAACGATTGCCGATTTTGTGGAGACGCTGGATGTGGAGCCTGCCGTGAAGGAGCGCATCCGAGAGATAACACCGCATAATTATTTGGGATACACTTTATGAAGTAAGATGTATGAGGTAAGAACTAAGAAGTAGGGCGGGAGCCATATAGCGACTGCTTAGTTCTTAACCCCTAATTCTTAGTTCTTAATTCTTACTTCATCATGTCATTCACCTTGCACTATATGCGACCGTATGCTGCCCGGCTGGGAGCGTATGGGCTGTGTGTGGTGCTGTCGGTGGTGTTTACGATGGCAACGGCGTTGTCGGTGGCGGACTTTCTGAAGATCCTTTTTCCTCCAGCGGAGGGCGGTGCCGCTGTGGCGGCTTCTGCCAACCTGCTATCGCAGGGGTTGCAGGTGCTGTATGAGTGGCTGGCATCGTTCGGCGCACGGCGGGCGTTGGTTTATTTCTCGTTGGTGTTGTTGGGGCTGTATGCGTTGAAGAATGTTTTCGGGTATTTGTCGTCGGTGCAGATGGCATCGGTGCGCAGCCGTGTGGTGCGCGATATTCGCAACGACCTTTTCCACAAGGCTGTGCGGCTGCCAGAGGCTTACTATCATTCCCACCGCAGGGGCGATATGCTGTCACGATTCGGGGGGGATATAGTGGAGTACGACGAGGGGACGTTGGCGTCGGTGCAGCAGCTGGTGGTGGCAGTGGTGAGCATGTTGCTGTATATCGCGATGCTTTTATATATCAGCCCTAGGCTTACGTTGTTCGTGGTGTTGATGTTGCCGGTGATTGTGTTTGTGATATCGGGCATTACGCATCGGTTGCGGCGCAGCTCGCAGCAGTTGCAGGCGCAGGGTGCTTTCCTTACCTCGTTGATGGAGGAGACTATCATGGGGCTGAAGGTGATTAAGGCGTATACCGCCATCGGCTTTTCGAATCGCCGTTTCCGCGAGGCGAGCGACCGTTACGCGCGACTGCGCACTCGGGTGTTGCGGAGAATAGACCTCTCGTCACCGGTGAGCGACTTTATGGGCAATTGTGTGGTAGTGGGGATACTGCTGTTCGGCTCACGGATGGTGATAGGGGGCGATGCCTCACTGACGCCCGAGCTGTTTGTTTCGTATGTGATGATGTTCGTGTTGATGATACCTCCGTCGAAGGAGCTGACTACGGCGCTGTCGCAGATGAAGAAGGGAAGGGCATGTGTGGACCGCCTGCAGGCGGTACTCACCCTTGCGGAAGAGGGGGACAAGGGAATTGAAAGTGGAAAATGGAAAAATGAGAATGGGCTGCCGCGTTCAAAAAACTCAACTGTTGCAAAAGGTGAGAGCAGAGAGAGCTTGCTCGTTATGCCGAGTCAAGCAACGTCACGGAGTAACAATCAAGCAATCCGACAATCGACCATTCTTCTTAACAATCAACTCAATTTCGTGGAGTTCCGCCATGTGGGATTTCATTACACGCCATGTGTCGAGGTGTTGCACGACATCTGTTTTACGATACCGCGTGGTGGAACGGTGGCGTTGGTGGGTGGCTCAGGGTCGGGCAAGTCGACGCTTGCCGACCTGTTGATGCGTTTCTACGACTGCACGGACGGCAGTATCCTGCTCGATGGTACCCCCATCACCCAGATGCCGTTGACGGAGCTGCGCAGGCGTATTGGTGTGGTGGCGCAGGACACGCAGCTGTTCAACGACACCATTGGCGCCAATATCGCCTTTGGTGCTCCCGATGCCACAATGGAGCAGATAGTGTATGCCGCCCAGCTCGCCAATGCTCACGAGTTTATCCTTCAGCAGCCTCAGGGCTATGACACCAATATTGGCGATGGAGGGAGCCTGCTCAGCGGCGGACAACGGCAACGCATCAGCATCGCCCGTGCGTTGCTGCGCAATCCCGACCTGCTGATTTTCGATGAGGCCACCAGTGCCCTCGACACCGAGAGCGAAAGGCAGGTGCAGCAGGCTTTGGACGGTCTGCTTGCCGACCGCTCCTCTTTGGCAAATCCTATCACGTTCTTGGTTATCGCCCACCGCCTCTCTACCGTCTGCCGAGCCGACATGATTGTGGTGCTGGAGCAGGGGCATATCGTGGAGCAAGGTACACACGACGAGCTTATGGCCCGCAAGGGTCGCTATTATCAATTGGTGCAAATGCAGTCGATACAATGAAAAGGTTTGTCATATATCTCCTGCTTTTAATGCCCGCTGTGCTGTCGGCGCAGCGACTGGTGTTCACTCACTCGGCGGTGGTTGCCAACCAGGTGGGCATGCTCAGTTGGAATAGTCTTTCCGACACCGCCACTTATCGGCTCTACCGCATGTTTCCCGACCAGAACGAGTATACCTGCATCGCTGTCACTGGGGAGACAACCTATCTCGACACCCTGCACCGCACCATCTGTGCCGACACGGTGAACTATCTAGTCAGTGTCGGTACCGACACTTCGCTGCCGGTGGGGCTTTTCTATCAGGACGATGTGCCCACTTCGCCTTGCACCCTGCGCCTATGCAGCGTCGACACTGCTCTCGGCCAAATTCGCCTCAGCTGGGACCCTAGCCCCGACACCGATGTGATGGGCTACTACATCTGCATGGGCAACCCCTGTCTGTATTACGACACCGTGTGGGGTCGACTCAACACCACCTACCTCTGTTCCGAGACGCTCAACCGTTTCAACAATTTTGAATACAGTTTCCGCATCCTTGCTTTCGACAGCTGTTATCAGGCCAGCCCGCTGACTCCCTATTACCACAACCCCCGTCTTGAGCTGCATGCCGAACCTTGTTCGCGTGAGCTCCACTGCTCATGGAACCGCTACATCAATATGCCCGACAGCGTACTCCACTACACCCTCTACTACAAGTTGCAAGGCGACCCTGACTGGCATCTCCACCGCTTCGGTGCCGACGGCCCCTTTACTTTCGATACCCTTATACCCGACCTTGCCATAGGTCGTCTAAGCGCCTATCTTGCCGTCACCAACCCCGACAGCCTTTGCGCGTATTCCATCGTGCAAGACTTCTATTTCGAGTATGGCGACACAGCCGACTACCTTCGCATCTCCCACCTCCATTACGACGAAAGCCAACCCTCCGTCACTCTCACCCTCGAGGTCGACCCCCACTTCTGGGGTAGGCATTGCTACATTTATCGTGCTACAGGCTCCAGCGACTACTTCGAGCAGATTGCCGAACTGCCCCGCTCCGCCACTCAGCCAGAACAGTATCTCACTTATACTGATTACGATATCAACCGTGCAGCAGGTCGTTATGTCTATCGCATCGGCACTCCCGACATCTGTGGGCAGTGGATTAAATACTCCGACACCGTCCAGCTCCTTCTACCCGAAATAGTGCAGCCTGAAGCCTACATCCCCAACGCCATCATCTTCGGCGACCCCGACAACGGTCGTTTTTGTCCCCGCTTCCTCTCACCTCTTGCCGATGGCTATAGCCTCGACATCTTCAGCCGCATCGGTGCCCACATTTTCCATACCACCAACCTTACCGACTGTTGGGACGGCACCGACATGCAAGGCCGTCCACTGCAGCAAGGGGTCTATGTCTACAAGGCTTGCTGCCGCCATGCCGACGGATCGGAGCGCATCTACACCGGCACCGTCCTCTTGCTTCATTAATGTAATCTCATAGTTCGTAATTCTTAGTTCTTACTTCAAAATGAAAATAGCCCTTTACGTCCGCCATCTCGAATCCTCCCTACGCCAACAGTTGTTGGTGCTCATTGATAGGTTGCACGCTGGCGGTGTGGAGACTGAGGAGGTTTCCGACACCCTTCCCACAGGCATCCATTTCGACTTTATTCTCTCCATCGGCGGCGACGGCACCTTGCTCAGTTCCGTTCACCTCATCGCGGGCAGAGACATCCCCGTGCTGGGTGTCAACTTCGGTCATCTCGGATTCCTCACCACTGCCGGACGCGACGATATCGATACGCTGGTTGCCGACATCCTCGAAGGCCGCTACACCCTCGAGCCTCGCACACTCCTACAGGTTCACACCCCCTCTGCTGCCAGTCCGATTACGGCACTCAACGAGGTCTGTCTGCATCGTCTCGACAACGCCCCCCTGCTACGCACCGACCTCTATGTCGACAATGATTTTGTTGCTACCTATGCAGCCGACGGACTCATCGTGGCAACACCCACAGGCTCCACCGCCTATTCGCTCAGCTGTGGCGGCCCCATTCTTACCCCCAATAGTGGCTGCTTCGTCATCACCCCCATCGCAGCCCACAACCTCACGTTGCGTCCTATTATAGTCCCCGATGCAGCCCGCCTGCGTCTTGTAACGCATCCCAATGCACAGCCTTTCAACCTCAGTGCCGATTCGCAGCAGCAGCACTTGGCCAGCGGCACCGAGATACACCTTTCGCGTGCGCCATACACTGTCCGTCTGGTTCGTCTCCACCGCCAGACTTTTTTCACCGCTATCCACCAGAAATTAGGCTGGAATTTTTAGTTTAACCCAAATCGGTCGTTTGGCCCACTTTTCAATCAATTTTTCTGTCCGGCGGACATACTTCTTGCCGCACTTGGATAACTTTCAACTCGCCTTCCCTTCGTTCTGCCTTCGTTCTGCCTTCGCTCCTACAAGCGAACAAAAAACGACTTTGCAGGGGCTCCACAACGGGGTCAACGTGTATCATTAGCGTGGGAAAAAATGTTTTGAAAAGTAACGATAATAATTCAAATATCAGACACTCATGATGTTATGTGTTCATGATAAGGACATATCTCTTGCAACGCGTTGACTACAAATACAATATAGCGACTCGACAGACATTCTGCTACAGTGCTACAGTTGCTACAGTTCATTTTACCATTATCAACCCTCCAAAAATGAACTGTAGCAACTGTAGCACTGTAGCTGGGTTAAAGGGCAGGGGAAGGGTATTATGATCGTTTGCGTAGCTGCCAGAAGGCTACGGCGGCAGCGGCGGCAACGTTGAGGCTGTCCACCCCATGCTTCATGGGGATGACTACTTTGTAGTCGCAGGCATCGATGGTGCTGCGGTCGAGGCCGTCGCCTTCGGTGCCCATGACGATGATGAGGCGCTCTTCAGCATTAAGTTGGGGGTGGTCGATAGGCACTGCGTCGGGGGTGAGGGCGAGGGCGGCAGTCTTATAGCCAAGTTTGTGTAACAGTTCTATGGCGGGGTGGGGCCATGTGGGGAGATAGGTCCACGGCAGTTGGAACACGGTGCCCATGCTCACACGCACACTGCGGCGGTTCAAGGGGTCGCAGCAGGTAGGGGTGAGGAGGAGCGCATCAATGCCTAGGGCGGCAGCGGCGCGGAAGATGGCACCGGTGTTGGTGCTGTTCACCACGCTGTCCACCAGTGCCACGCGGGGTGGGAGAGGGGCAAGCAATTCTTCGACGGTGGGCAACTGGGGTCGGCGCATACAGCAGAGCACACCACGGGTGAGTTCATAGCCTGTCAATGAGGCAAGCAATTCGCGACTGCCTGTGTAGACGGGCATATCAGGACAGCGGGCTATGATTTCGGCGGCTTGGGTGTCGAGGAATTTCTCTTCGGTGAGCAGCGACAGGGGCTGGTAGCCGGCATCGAGTGCCACGCGGATTACCTTGGGGCTTTCGCAGATGAAGATGCCCTTGTCGGGTTCTAGCCGATTGCGCAGCTGGGCTTCGGTGAGGCGGGCGTAGGGTAGCACCCCAGGGTGGTCGAGGTCGGTTATGTGTATTATGTTCACGGCACTAAGATGTTTTGGGAGTCGGTGTTGGCGCGGAATTCGGGAGCGTAGACGCTTTGCAGGGTGCAGATGCCGTTGGCAAAGGTGCCGCTGTGGCGCACCCACAGGTCGTACTCCACGTAGTAGCGCTCGGGGTTCAGGTGGTCGATATAGCAGTCAGTCCACTCGTCGCGCACGTCCACATAGTAGCGCAGGCCGAGGTTCCATTGCCATCCGCTGGTGGTGCTGGTGGGCTCGAAGGTGGCGGCACGCTGGTCGCGTAGCACCATGTTGTCGAATCCTTGCTGGCAGTCAATGTCAATATGCACACGCACACGGTCGCCCACATGCAGCTTGTCGCCGGGGTTTAGGAGGGTGAGGCTGCCGTCGGCATTGACACGGCTGAGGGTCTTGCGGAGCTTCATGCCGGTGCCGTTGTACTGGATGCTGTCGATGGGGGTGTCATGGCTGTGGAACAGGGCGCCCCAGGCGGGAAGGGGAGAGGAGTTGACAAGTTGAAAGTTGAGAGTTGAAAGTTGAGAGTTGGCTGACGCATTTGTGTATTTTTCAGCGTCTAATGTCCCACTTTCAATTTCTTGATTGTTGCATTTGATAGTGGCGGTACCTTGATTGATAGTTGTGCTTGAAGGTTGGCGTAGGAGGGCGCGGAGAGCGCGGGCGGTGGACATGTCGGTGTGCCATGTGGTGCCTCGCTTGGAGGCGAGAATCCACTGCTGGATGCGGCTTACCGACTCCCAGTCGTGCAACACGTCGGCAAAGACATCCACCAGCAGGGCGGCGGTCTCGATGGGGCGGTCGTACCAGCCGTATCCGCTCACATTGCTGAGCCAGTACATGCCTTGGTCGTCGCTAGTGTGGGCATTCTCCTTGATGCGGTTGGCAAGGCTGACAGCCTCGGCGGTGTCTCCCATGTGCAGCATTAGCAAGGCGAGCTGACCTTGAGTGTGGAGCGATTTGGTTTCAAGGCTACGCATACGGCACAGTTGGTAGTAGAAGTGGTAGGCCTCCTGCGTGATGCTGTCGCATTCGCTGAGGGGCTTTGTATTGGAGTAAAGACTGCGGGTGTAGAGCAGCGAGAGGTGGTCATCGCTGGGCGGCGTGGTGCGGTTTTTGTCGGCAACATGCCTCTTGTAAGCATCGACAAGCATATTGTCGAGGGAATTCAGTGCTCTGATGATTTTGGCATGGGGGAAGTCGACTAAGCTTTGCAACACCGCCTCGGTCACATATCGGTTAGGCTGACCGCCACCAGGCATCCAGCTCCATCCGCCGCGGCCACCTTGAGTGTTGCTTAGTTTGTTCATATCGCTCTTGGCGCGGTTGGCTGCTTGC
>JAFWQP010000072.1 GCA_017509045.1 Bacteroidales bacterium | reverse complement strand
TTACAGATTTCGCGAAGCGGGGTGATATATAACCCCTTTTGAGAGCTTGCATCTCGAGGCTGTAAAATGTATCTCCCCGCCTACGGCGAAAATCCAGAAATCTTGGAGAAAATTAGATTTCCCTAGGATTTACAGATTTCGCGAAGCGGGGTGATATATAACCCCTTCTGAGAGCTTGCATCCCGAGGCTGTAAAATGTATCTCCCCGCCTACGGCGGAAATCCAGAAATCTTGGAGAAAATCAGATTTCCCTAGGATTTACAGATTTCGCGAAGCGGGGTGATATATAAACCCCTTTTGAGAGCTTGCCTCGAGGCTGTAAAATGTATCTCCCCGCCTACGGCGGAAATCCAGAAATCTTGGAGAAAATTATATTTCCCTAGGATTTACAGATTTCGCGAAGCGAGGTGGTTTTCTCGGGGCAAAATAATACGAAGATTTTACATTTTACATTTTACATGCAATGTGTTTTGGCATTAAAAATCCAAAAATGGCAGCAAATAGCTAATCTTTACACTGTTACCACTACATACACCTTTCCTTTACAAAAGCATAACGATGTAATAATGCAAAATTGCATTTTTCGTTCACAACATGCCAGGGGGCAAAACGCCCTCAAGTCAGTCTATATCAATCTAAAACGTATCTATTCCCCACAGAATCGTAAAAAGAAGTCACACGGCTCATTTTGCACCCAAAACAGCATAATCGATTAATAACAAACGCATTGCAGAGAAGTCACAAAAGTCACATGTCACATGCAATGTGTTTTTAATGAGAAATGGTCAATTATACTATAATTAATTATTAATCATTATATTATTATAATTACTCTCCCTATAACCCAAAAACATACGCATGTGACTTGTGACATGTGACTTTCACCTCTCCCCCTCTTGAACCCAAATCGGTCATTAGGGTTTAACCTTCTTACCGTAACAAATTATTTATCAAGCATCAAAGCCGAGACAAACTTGCCTGCTTTCGCATAATGAGTGCTTGATGCGCTACAGTGCTACAGTGCTACAGTTCGTATTTGAGGTGCTCATTTTCTCAACGTACAGCTTACAGAATCTCTATTTCTCAAATTCTTGATAAGTAAAAGGCCCTAAAATAATGATTCGGGGTTTTGATGAGGGTAAAAACGAACTGTAACACTGTAGCACTGTAGCAGAATATTGCAGCGTTCACTGTTTACTGCATAGTGTTATAAAGCCCCAAAGGGGCGACTGCTTGCCAACACTGCATCGCATGTCACCCCTTCGGAGTTCCTTGACCCACGCCTTTATTCATATCCAACCGCCTATGACAGCCTTGCCACCCTTCTTCCCAATCTCGCAAAGGCCCTGCTGCCTTGCTCCTCCTCCAGCATCTGCTCAAACTCCTCGTCCGACACCTCCGCATCGTTAAACGCCACCACCAACTGCTCGTTCTCGTCGCTCTCCGCGTCGTCGGTTGTTTCCAGCGCCTTCCCGTTCTTCAGTGCCTCCGTCCGCAGCATCACATACGCCTTCAGGCACTCGGGGCATATCTTTATCAGTTTCTTGCAGATGGTCATATGAATCTGGCTATTCTATTATCTATGAATAGTCAATTTGCAACCATCAATTGTGATTTTTCCTAATTTCTCAATGACAGATTGGCCCAAAAGCAAGGGTGCGTTTTGATTTGGATTTATTGCGGCTTCCACATTCTTAATATGCAGTCCCGCTATTTCTACATCCTTAACATTCACTACCGTTACCGAATTAGACCTACCATCTGCAACTATCAAATTTGTTTCGCCCACAATGTCATCATCCGTAAGTAATCCTAATTCAGCCAATCTTGTTGCAAACTCTGAAGACAAACTAACAATTCCTGCTCCCGTGTCGAACACAAAGTCTGATTTTAATCCATTAATCTTGCATGGAACATAATAGACGGAGCCTCGTTTGTTCATAAGAATAGTAACACTTGACCCACTCCCTCCAGTCAACTGGTCACCATACAACCTTTCATATTCGGCAATAGTTTCTAAATCTTCCAAGATGGCATCTACATTTTCCTCTCCGTTATCCCTTGCCTTTATCAACCAATACCTGGCCAAATCATAGTCTTTGAGTGTTCCCATTGCATTGATATAAGAAAAAGCCAACATCATTTGCCCTTTACTACTTCCCTTTTCTGCAGATTGTTTGTACAGCGAAAAAGATTTCTTCTCATCCTTTACGACCCCTATACCCATCTCGTACAGAAAGCCCAGATTGGCCATGGCTTGAGAATCACCACCTGCAATTGCCTTCTTATAGCAGTCAATCGCTTTAGGTAAATTCATAGTAACACCATATCCATTTTCATAACATATCCCTAAATAACATTCCGCATTCTTATGACCTTGTTTTGCAGATTCCTCAAACCAATAGAAAGCTTTTGTATGGTCCTGTTCAACACCTTCTCCTTCATAATAAAAAACTCCAAGGAGATATTGTGCCAACATATAACCTTGTTCTGCAGCTTTTTTAATCCACGTCACTGCTTTACTTGTATTCTGAACAACGCCTTTACCAGAATAGCACATCATTCCCAACCTATATTGTGCCTCAGCATCTCCCGTCTCTGCTACTTTATTGCACCAATAATAAGACTTGGCGTAATCTCTTTCAACGATTTCGCCGTCATAGTAGATAGAAGCTAGTGCTTTTTGGGCGTCGACATAACCCTGTTCTGCTGCTTGTTGGTACCACTCAACAGCTTGAGAGTAGCTTTGGGTTACATATTCTCCATGTTCGTACATTACACCCAAATTATATTGCGCATAATAATTGCCTTGCTCAGCTGCCTTTTTATACCAATAAAAAGCCTGAGATAAATCCTTTTTTACTCCCCTCCCAATATAATAACAATAAGCTAAATGTCTTTGTGCTGGCGAAAAACCTTGTTCTGCAGCTTTTTTATACCATTCTACAGCATGTGAATAACTTTGAGCAACACCTTTACCACCTTCATACATGTTACCCAAATTCCACTGAGCGTTATCATCCCCTTGCTCAGCAGCTTTTTTATACCATAATAATGCCTGAGAATAATTCTGAGAAACCCCATTCCCATAGTAATAACAATCGCCCAAACATCTTTGTGCGCGAGAGAGTCCCTGTTCAGCAGCTTTTTTATACCATTCTACAGACTGTGAATAATTTTGAGCGACCCCATTACCACTCTCATACATGAATGCCAGATTATTCTGCCCATATTTATTGCCTTGTTCAGCAGCCTTGCGATACCAATTAACTGCTTCTTTTTTATTCTCCTCTACACCTTCACCATTCTCATACATATAACCTATGCATACTTGAGCATCATTATTACCTTGCTCCGCGGCTTTTTTAAACCATTTAAAAGCCAAAGAATAGTCTTTTGCAACACCCTTACCATAATAATACATGTCTGCTAAATTATACTCGCCTTCAGCAAGACCCTGTTCTGCTGCTTTACGATACCAACTAACAGCCATGACATTATTTTGTTCTATTCCATCACCTTTTTCATACAATAACCCCAATCTGTTTTGGGCATCAGCATCACCCCGATCTGCCGCTAAGCGAAACCACTTAGCAGCCTCTATATACGACTGTTGAACTCCTAAACCATTCTCATAACAAATACCGAGATTATATTGTGCCGCTGCATATCCTTGTTTTGCGGCTTTCCTGTACAAGTCCATAGCCTGAGAATAACTTTGGGTAACACCCTGGCCATTCTCATACATTTTTCCCAAGTAATGTTGACCATAATAATTACCTTGCTCAGCAGATTTACGATACCATTTCACAGCAGTAACATCATCCTCTTTTACCCCTTCACCGTTATCATACATAAAACCCAAACAACATTGCGCATAAGCATTCCCGTGATTGGCCGCATTAGAAAAAATAACAAAGGCATTATTATAATCGCCATTCTCATAATAATCAAGCCCTTTTTGAACATTGAAGGATGTGTCCACTTGTGCAATACAATTAGCAGCGAATGCTAACAACAATAATAATAGTTTAATTTTCTTCATAGATCAAAGTGTTTAAAAGAAAGATAGTAACTAGTACCTTACCTTAATCTTACCTAATTCAAGTTGGTTCCCCATCACCAAATGGTTTTATCGTTTCAAGGGCGTCTGTTGTGCCCTCATCCGTCATCTTATAGTTAAGCTTTATACAAATCATTTTACTTTGTTTTTTGAAATATAATCTAGGGAGCCAAATTGCATGGAAAACAGAATAATTATACTTCTCATCACCCAACTCTTCAATGTTTTTCTCAGAAATAGTATCTTCATGGCCTTCCACTTTCTGAACAGACATCCATAATCCATATTCATTGTATTTCTTTAGCTCCATGGATTTCTTTTGATTGTCATTCGGCTCGGAGAACTCAACGTATGGTCTTTCTTTCTTATACATAATATAAATGCGCTTAGCGAAGACTTGTGTGGGACTATCTAATAACAATAGTTTCATTCCTTTGTAGCTATAAATGCGGTCTTCCTCTCTCACAAGACCTTCTGCCCTATCTATATAGTAGTCAAGGTAAATGCCAAATGCAAATGCATAATAGGACTCGTTGACATTTAGTTTATCCAGTGCATTAAACAAAAGCCCAGAATCAATTGTATAGTTTGGCTGTATGCTTTCTTGATAGAAAGAACTTACAAAAAGATGGCTATATGTACGCCACAACTCTCCAAACATGCATTCTTCAGTCCCAACATGACTAATATCAGGATTAGCCTGAAAGGCTGTACTCGGAAACAATAGACTAACAGAAGAGTTCAGATTATAATATTTATCTTGCTCAAACCTTCTACCCCATATATCACCAATTGGAGACATGGCTTTCAGCATTAGTTGATTTACTTCTTTTTCGATATGGCCAACTATATCAGGGTCGTTTGGTTGGTTCCGTTTAAGTTCATTCAATTTATCATCAATACTCTCTTGTATATTATTAATAATATGTTCCGGGTAATCCATTCTTCCACCCTCTACACCATCACTTTGGTTGACAATTTTATCAATACTAATAATATGTATGGACTCCATTGCATCCATATTGCCTTTTATCTTCTCAAACCAATATTTCAAAGTGTCTAAGTCTCTCCTAAATTTTGTCAGTTGTGCTTGATTATCCGGCAAAGATAATGGTCTAAAAACAGAATCCCGTCCATAAGGATAAATCAAAACATACAATCTATAAACAAGCAATGCCATGAAACAGTTTGCAGCTCCTAAGATCTTTCCCGCCGTTATACCATGCATATTCGGCATTGGGTAGTGTTCTTCGTAGTAAAAAGAGAGCTCTTTTCTTCCCTCGTTGAGAGATACAAACATTTTAAGAATAGTTGATAAACTAGACGGCACTAATGGATAGATAGGAGGCTGCGAAAATGTGTAAAAGAGTATTTGCCCTAATAGATTGTACTTTCTCTGTTGAAGTAGCATTGCACATAACATTATATGAAACTCAGCAAATCTATTTCGCTGCCTGATCCTTTCTTCTACTTGTTTATCTGTATAATACTCACCCGTGATATTGTCAGTTTCAAAAGTTGTTATGTCCGGCATAAAGTAGTGATACTTATGTGAAGCAGTCTTCCAGTAAGCCATTATCCATTCGTCTCTATTATAGAACAACTGTAATCGTAGGTTTTTCCACAAGTAACTATAAGTCTCATCCGTAACAATACTATCTTGTACTATTAACGACGTAAGAAGAGAATTTCCGTTATTGACCGAAATAGGTTTGCGTTCCCCTTTACATAAGTTCTCATTAATACGGGTAACAGCTTCATAAAAGTAGTCATCCATTATCAAAGGTTTTCCCTTGCATTGATTTTTCTTTCTCTCCACATAACTATCCCATTCATTATACACTGATTGAACAAGTTCTTCATCTGCCGAAGCCAGCAAAACGGCGGTTAAATCTGACCACTGTATGAAATATTTCGTTTCCAAATTCCGATTTTCTATCTTTACAGCTTCATGGTAGTCTGTCAAAATCAAATCCTGTAGTTTGCCTGCATCATAATAATCCATCACCCGATTGAATAGCTTAAAAGCACAATATATCATCACTACTGCTGCTATGCACTGTAGTGCAATTAAATAGCGTGAATGACAACACCCATCCATCAAAAATGGGAACAGTACTGCAAACACCAAATTGAGAATTAATAGGAATCGAAAACTCTTGAAAGCCTTTTCCTCCAGAAAACGGGCAGACAACTTTGTAGAGTGATATTTTGTATCTATCTTCTCAATACAACTCAGAATTAGAGGATACGATAGACCAAACAATGTTGACAATATCGCCAACACTCCGCTATATGTATAATTAACAAAGTCAAACATGGACTATTTCATTGATTTAGTATTTGTTGTTTTGGTTACTTTATATAGTGTGGGTTGCTCCCAATAGATACGAATCTCCTTTTTACTATTAGCTTTTATATCACGACACATTGTACGGCACCGCCTGAAGGGTCTGCACATCGAGCTGCACCGTTCGCTTCGACACCTCCTTGAGGTCGTAACACCGCAGTTCGCGATTGCAGCAATCAACCAAATCTCCAATCCGATACTGCCGCGAATTATCTTGAAAACAGGTGTTCAACACCTGATAGCGTAATAGTTTGTTCCGGTCAAGTGGCATATCCAAATCCCTTTTAAAGCGACTACAAAAATACAAAGAAAAAATGAATTGAAGAGAAAATATAGCATATAAAAACAGACACTTCTGAGAGAATAGACCCAAAAGTGTCTGTTTCTTTCAATAGATATGGCTATTCTTTCTTGGTCAGCACTTCGTCAATCATGCCATACTCGAGGGCTTCCTGTGCGGTGAACCAGTGGTCGCGGTCGCTGTCTTTCTCCACCTGCTCGAAGGGCTGTCCGCTGTGCTTGGCGATGATTTCGTAGAGCTCTTTCTTGAGCTTAACTATTTCGCGGACGGTGATTTCCATGTCGGTAGCCTGACCGTCGGCACCACCCATAGGCTGGTGTATCATCACGCGGCTGTGTGGCAGTGCGGTGCGCATACCCTTCTCGCCGGCACAGAGCAGCACGCTGGCCATAGAGGCGGCAAGACCGGTGCAGATGGTGGCAATCTTGGGCTGGATGTACTGCATGGTGTCGTAGATGCCGAGGCCGGCATAGACGGAACCTCCGGGGGAGTTGAGGTAGATCTGGATGTCGCGGGTGCTGTCGACGCTCTCGAGGAAGAGTAGCTGCGCCTGGATGACGTTGGCGGTGTAGTCGTCGATGGCGGTGCCGAGGAAGATGATGCGGTCCATCATCAGGCGGCTGAAGACGTCCATCTGGGCGACGTTGAGTTGGCGCTCCTCGACGATGTAGGGAGTGAGCGAATTATTGATTGCCGAGGTATACTTGGCGTAGGTGGTACTACTGATGCCACAATGCTTGGTGGCGTATTTTTCGAATTCTGTCATGTGTTTTATTTTATGGAGCTAATAGGTTTTGTGGGCTAATGGGTGTAGAGGGGTTAATATACCATCACTTTTCGGATAGTGCTGCCGACACGAACGAGGTAGAGGCCACTTTGCTGCATGGTGATAGTAACCTCGTTGTTGCAGGGGATGGTGTTGAGCTGCCGACCGCTGATATCGTAAAGCATTACTTCGCTTTCATCGGTCTTGACGCGCAGACGGTTTTTTCCAAGTGCGTAGGCATGGATAGCGGGTGTTTCGACATGGGTGATGGCGGCTGTGTTGCCGATGGTGACGGGGGCGTTGGGAGTGGTGTTATAGGCGCAGGCCACCCAGTTGAGAACGATGTCGCTGGCTGATGTGCTGACCACAGCCTCGGCCCAACCATAATGAACACCGTCGGCCAGCAGGATGCGGAACCCAACAAAAATGCGCTCAGGGGCAGTGGTGAGGTCTTGGAAGGTGGCATCACCATATCCGCCAAAGGTGCTGTTAGCATCAACGACCTGGCCAGCGGCAAGCACGGCGGCATAGTCCCATACCTCGGGGTCGGAAACAACATTGTTGCCCCCTTCGGTCCAGTTGTAAGAGATGTAGGCGTTGACCTGATTGCCCTCGACACCGCTGAAGTCGCTTAGGCGAAACTCCAGTATACCGTCGTTGTTGAAGTCGATACCATAGACGTTAGTCCATTCGGTTCCGGCTATTGTGATGTTGCCATTGCCAATACGGCCGTTGGCGATTTGTGCATTTGCTATGCTGAATGTCAGCAATGCGAGTGATAATAAGGAAAGTCTTTTCATGATTTTGTTTGGTTTGTTATGTTTGGTTTGTTATTTAATGATTACATTAAAATTACTTTTCAGAGATAGCCTTGAGGAGGTCGGGTCGGCGTTCCTGAGTGCGCTGAAGGGCTTGCTCGTAGCGCCACTGCTCTATTTTGGCATGATTGCCGCTGAGGAGGATGTCGGGCACACGCCAGCCGCGGAACTCGGGGGGACGGGTGTATTCGGGGGGTGCGAGGAGGCCGTCCTGAAAGGAGTCGCCGAGGGCGGACTGCTCGTCGCCTATGACGCCGGGGATGAGGCGCACGACGGTGTCGCAAATGACCGCAGCAGCCAGTTCGCCACCCGTGAGGACATAGTCGCCGATGGAGATTTCCTTGGTGATGAAATGCTCGCGGATGCGCTCGTCGACACCCTTGTAGTGTCCGCAGAGTATCATCAGGTTCTGCTGCAACGATAGCGTGTTTGCCATCGGCTGGGAGAGCATCTCGCCGTCGGGGGCGGTGTAGATGATTTCGTCGTAGGTGCGCTGTGCCTTCAGACCCTCGATACAGTTGGCGAGCGGCTCTACCGCCATAACCATACCCGCACCACCGCCGTAGGGATAGTCGTCGACGCTGCCGTAGCGGGTGAGGGAGTAGTCGTGAAGGTCGTGGAAATGGATGTCGACAATGCCCTTGTTCTGTGCCCGTTTGAGGATAGACTCCTCAAAGAACATAGACATCATGTTGGGGAAGAGGGTGAGAATGTCGAGGCGCATGTCGAAAATCAAAAATTAACGATTAAAAATCTGAGGTTAACTACTTTCAGAATTCAACGATAGATATTATCGAATTCTTAATTTCTGCCCCGGGCGGATAACAGAGGATTCCTTCAAGCCGTTGAGTTTGCAGAGTTTGCTGATGGTGGTACCATTACGCTTGGCAATGCGGCTGAGGGTGTCGCCGGTGCGTACCTTGTAGTACTTGCCGTCGCTGCTGTAGTTGCCGGAACGCGCACGCTGCGAGGGGGTGTTGGTAGCACCGGGCTTTGCCACTTTGCGGAACGAGTTGCGCGTGAGCGTCAACGTAGGGGCTAACAGGGCGCGGGTATCGCAGCTGATGACGTTCTCGGGGTTGAGGGCATTGCCGTTGTAACGTATTTCGAAGTGGAGATGGCTACCGCGGGAACGACCCGTATTGCCACACAGACCTATCTCCTCGCCAGCTTTGACACGTGTGCCGGGGGTAACATGGCGCTTGGAAAGGTGGGCGTAGTAGGTTTCCAGCCCGTTGTCGTGACGGATAACGATAAGGTGTCCGTAAGAACTGTTGTATTTAGAGAAGCGCACCACGCCGTCGAAAGCGGCATAGATGGGCTCGCCCGTGTGCATGGCTAAGTCTAATCCATAGTGGAAGCGGCGACGGCGGGGACCGAAATGAGAAGTGGGGATGGAGTAGGAAGGAGTGGGGAAAACGAAATACTGCCCATGCTCAGGGTCGGTCAGACGAATCTCCACAGGCTGCATGTCGGAGATGTCCATCTTAAGCGTATGGACCAATGCCGAGTCGCCAGCCATCAGGATATCGTCCTCGCTCTCGGTACCAGGGTCGTCCTGTCGAGGGTTGACATAAGAAGGCAGAGGGACGACATCGTTGTTCTCTTCGTAATCTTCGGGGGTTCCGGGACGTTCAAGGGCACGGTTTGGCGGCTCGACATACTCTACTTCGCGATCTTGGGGGTTCTCGTCGAAACCATAGGGCTCAGCGTATATGGGAATTTTCTTGATATCGTCGGCCTCATCGACAGCACCCACCTCTTGTTTCTTGGTATCTTTTTTGGATTCCTTCTTGGGTTTCTGCCTGCTTTGGTCGTAGGTCTCAGCCATCACGCCAGAGAACTCGTCAGACGGGTCGGTAGTCTTAACCAACTTGTTGACTTTGATGCCTTGGCTGGTGGTAGAGATTTTAGGTTTCTCCTTATTTTGTCGGACGTTGGGTCGGTCTTGAGCCGATGAGAATAGCGGAAGCGCGACCAATAAAGCGAATATGGTAAAGTAGCAAAATTTCTTCATAATAATTGTGCAAAAGTACACAAAAAAATCAAACTGACCAAATCGAACTTTCAACTATAACTACACCAAACATTTGAAAACATGCCTTGGGGCTATATTAAGGCTATGGAGAGGTGGCGAAAACGGTATTTTCTACAGTTCGCGCATCTCCTGTTTCAGAAACTCCAAAGCGGAAGCCGTAGGCACCTGTCCTTCGGCGATGGTGGCGAAGATGGCGCTGGCGAGACGTGTGGGGTCGGCATCGTCGGGAATGGTGATGGCTGCCGAATTGATGACGCCCATCATCTCGTCCTTGGCCTGACGGATGCGACGCCAAGCCTCGCTGGAGATATAGACCTGCTGGCTGAGGTTGTGTTCCCACTCATCGCGGATGGTCTTAGTCATGACGCCTTGCAGCAGTTTGGTGTCCATGCCGGGCTGATAGCAGCGGAGCACAAGACTCTCGGGGCTGATGCGCTCGAGATAGAGAGCCATACGCTCGTATGCCTGTAGGCGGATGGGGGTGACAAGTTTCACTGCCTCGCGGTGCTCGTCGATGCGCATCTGCAGCATCTGGGTCTTCTGCTGGTTGTCGAAGTAGCGTTTGGTGAGGAGATAATAAATGTAGCCTGTGAGCGCGATGGTGGCGAGCACGGCTAGAACTAGGAGGATGATAATGAGATATAGTTTCATTGGGGGATGGGGTTTGTGGGGTTAATGGGATTTGTGAGAATTGTGGGGGTGAGGGGATTAATCAAGTTTTAGCACGGCTAGGAAGGCGCTTTGGGGCACCTCGACGTTGCCCACTTGGCGCATACGTTTCTTACCTTCCTTCTGCTTCTCGAGGAGCTTGCGCTTGCGGGTGATGTCGCCGCCATAGCACTTGGCGGTAACATCCTTGCGCACCTGACGTACGGTCTCGCGGGCGATAATCTTGCTGCCGATGGCGGCCTGTATCGCAACGTCAAATTGCTGACGAGGGATGAGGTCTTTCAGCTTCTCGCACATGCGGCGGCCGATAGGATAGGCATTGTCGACATAGGTGAGGGTGGAGAGGGCATCGACGGGGTCGCCGTTGAGGAGTATCTCCAGCTTGACCAGCTTGGAGGGCTGGAAGCCGTTGATGTAGTAGTCGAACGAGGCGTAGCCTTTGGAGATGCTCTTCAGCTTGTCGTAGAAGTCGAACACCACCTCGCCCAGCGGGAGGTCGAAGGTAATCTCGATACGGTCGGTGGTGAGGTAATTTTGGTTCTTGAGGATGCCACGTTTGTCCATGCAGAGCTTGATGACGGGGCCGATGAAGTCTGCCTTAGTGATAATCTGGGCGTGGATGTAGGGCTCGTAGACCTCGGCGATGTTGTTGGGCTCGGGCATACCGGAGGGATTGTAGACATCCTTTTCCTCACCGTTGGTCAGCTTAACCTTGTACTGCACGTTGGGCACCGTGGTGATAACGTCCATGTTGAACTCACGCTCGAGGCGTTCCTGCACAATCTCCATGTGCAGCAGGCCGAGGAAACCGCAGCGGAAGCCGAAGCCCAAAGCCAGCGAGCTCTCGGGCTCGAAGGTGAGGGAGGCATCGTTGAGTTGCAGCTTCTCGAGGCTGGCACGCAGCTCTTCGTAGTCGTCGGTGTCGACAGGGTAGACTCCCGCAAAGACCATCGGTTTCACCGACTCAAAGCCCTCGATGGCTTTGTCGCAGGGACGGTCGACATGGGTGATGGTGTCGCCCACGCGGACCTCCTTGCTGGTCTTGATGCCGCTGATGATATAGCCCACATTGCCAGCCGAGAGTTCTTTGCGCGGCTCCATGTTCAGCCGCAGCACACCTATCTCGTCGGCGTGGTAGTCTTTCTCTGTGCTGACAAACATAACGTGGTCGCCTGTGCGGAGCGTACCGTTTATGATGCGGAAATAGCTGATAATGCCACGGAAGGGATTGAACACCGAATCGAACACCAATGCCTGCAGCGGAGCCGACGCATCGCCCTCGGGAGCAGGGATACGGTCGACGATTGCCTCCAAAATCTCAGGAACGCCTTCGCCAGTCTTGGCGCTGCACGAGAGAATCTCCTCGCGTTTGCAGCCCAGCAGGTCGACAATCTCGTCTGCCACCTCTTCGGGCATAGCGCTGTCGAGGTCTATTTTGTTCATCACGGGGATAATCTCCAAGTCGTTCTCCAAAGCCAGATAGAGGTTCGAGATGGTCTGTGCCTGTATGCCCTGTGTGGCATCCACCACAAGCAGGGCACCCTCGCAGGCGGCTATCGAGCGCGAAACCTCATAGCTGAAGTCCACATGGCCGGGGGTGTCAATCAGATTCAGCGTGTACTCGCCGTAATTCATCTGTATGGCGTGGCTCTTGATAGTGATGCCACGCTCCTTTTCCAACTCCATGTCGTCCAACACTTGGTCTTGCATCTCGCGTTGCGAAACGGTGTTGGTGTACTCTAAAAGACGGTCGGCCAGAGTACTCTTACCATGGTCGATATGAGCTATAATGCAAAAGTTGCGGATGTTCTTCATTGCGTCAAATAAAATGCAAAGATACAGAAAAAAAATTGAAAATTGAAAATTGAAAACCGAAAACTGAAAAATAATGTTGCTATTCCACAAAAAATGTGTATCTTTGCATCGCAATTCTCAATTCTTAATTCTCAATTCTGAACTATAAAAAGTGAAACATATCTTCGTCGTTAATCCCTGTGCCGGGAAACAGGACTCCACCACCCAGATAACCCAAAAAGTGGAGGCGTATGCCTCTGAACATCCCGACTTTGACTATCAGATCTACGTCACCCGCGCCCAAGGCGATGCCACCGCTTGGACCCGCCAATGGTGCGCCGACCATCCGGGTAAGGAGGTGCGATTCTATGCCTGTGGCGGCGACGGCACCCTCAACGAGGTGGTCACCGGCGTCATCGGCTTCCCCGACGTACAAGTGACCGTCCATGCTAACGGCAGCGGCAACGACTATATCAAATATTACGACACTTTCGAAGCCTTCTCCGACATTGCCCGCCTGGTAGAGGGTGTCCCCCACCCTGTCGATGTGATGAAGGTGAACGACCGCTACAGCATCAACGTTTGCAACTTCGGCTTCGACGCCATGGTTTGCAAAATTGGTAACGACGTGCGCCGCAAACCCATCATCGGTGGCAAGCATTCTTACACCACCGGCATCATCCGCAGCATCTTCACTTCGCGCAGCAATTATGTGCGCATGACCGTAGACGGCGAGCCTTTCTACGACGGACACATGCTCCTCTGCACCCTCGGCAACGGACGCTACAACGGCGGAAACTATATGTGTGCCCCGCTCTCCAAGAACGATGACGGCCTTATCGAAATCAACCTCTTCAAGCGGATGTCGCTATTCAAGTTTGCCAGCCTCATCAACGAATACAGCCACGGCACCCACATCAACCGCCCCGACGTGCAGCGCCTCATGCAGTACCGCCAAGGCACCGTCGTCGAGATGGCAAGCCCCGACCCCTTCTGGCTAGTCATAGACGGCGAGATGCTCCACAGCAACCACTACCGCGTCCAGAACATCAAGCACGCCATCACATTCGTCAGCCCTCGGTAACATCACGGCACCAGCGTGAAGCCGACAGACTCGACGGCTTTTCGCAGGTCCTCTTCTGAGGCTGTGCCCTCGATGAAGGCTTCTTTGGTTTCTAGCACCACGCGGGCGGAGGTGACACCTTCTACACCTTGCAGTGCTTTCTCTGCGGCAGTACGGCAATGATTGCAGTTCATGCCTTCGATATGATAAACTTTGGTATTCATATTTTCTACGTGTTTAGTTTCAGCGGCAGCCCTCTTATGACGCAACTTGGGCAACAATAAGGCATTGAGCACAAGGAGTAGCAGCGCGGCGGTGCAAGTCCAGGCAAACCACGAGTCGCCTCCTTCGCAACCATGACCGCAGCTTCCTGCCACCTGCAAGCTCCCGAGGAAATTGACATACCCCCCGAAGTGTAAGAAATCGATAAGGTAGCCAAAGCCGACTGCCCCTACGACGATGGATGCCAAATAGATAATTAGCGAGCGAGTGCCAAGCACCTTTTTCACCACCAGCATACTGGCAAAGTTGCAAGCCGGCCCAGCCATAAGCAGCACCAACCCCGCACCAGGGGTGAGCCCCTTGAGCATCAGCGCCACCGCAATGGGGATAGAACCCGTGGCACAGAGGTACATCGGCACAGCTATGCAAAGCACCAGCAACATCGACGCCAACGTGTTGCCCTGAAAGAGCGTGAAGGCGTTGTCGGGTATCAGCACCGTTATCAACCCCGCCACCACAAGACCTATCAGCAACCACTTACCTATGTCGGCAATCATATCAACGTATGCATAATGCAACGCCTCCAACAACTTGTTGCGATGAGCCTTGTGGTCATCGCAACCACAGTCACATCCACAATCGCAATGGTCGTGATGATGGTCGTGATCAGGCACCTTAGCTGTGGCATCGCCCTCGTTCTCCTTGCCGAAGATGTTGGCTGCCGCGCCGCCAAAGAGCGCCGTGCACAGTGCCGCCACCGGGCGCACTATGGCAAAGGGCAACCCCATCATGCCATAAGTGGCAAGGATGGAGTCGACACCCGTCTGCGGCGTGGCGATAAGAAACGACGTGGTCGCCCCCTTGGAGGCACCTTCGCGTCGCAGCGACATGGCGGTGGGGATGACCCCGCACGAGCATAGCGGCAACGGTATGCCCAGCAGTGCGGCATTCACCACTGAGCCAAAGGTCGGCTTGGAAAGATACCTGTGGTACAGTTTCGACGGAACAAACGAATGCAGCAGTCCCGCAAACAAAAACCCCAACAGCAGATAGGGCGACATCTCGTTGATTAAGTGTATAATCTCTTGCATTGCTGTTTTATTTTTTGATGATGCAAAGATACGGCTATTACACGACTTGGAAATTACAAACTAGTAGCTATTTCATACGCTGCACTACCTAATCATAATGAAAAGGTGCCCTGAACGACGCAGAGCACCTTTCAAAATACATAGATAGTCTACTTGAAGGCGTTCTCCGACAATCCTTTACCGCCAATCTTGAGGTCTTCCATATAGCTGGGCACATCGCGTCCCAGATATTTGTCGACATACAGCTTGGCCAAGTACTGTCCCAGCATGAAGCCGTGTCCGCGCAAGCCGGTGCAGAGCCCCACCTCGGGGTCGATAATGTAACGCGGCTCGGTGTAGCGGCCTGCCCACACGGCCAGGAAGCCCACCTCGCGCAGGTTGGGAATCCACTCGGCAAACACTTCGGACACAATCTCTAAGAACTCCTTGCTGTTATACTTGATGTTCTGCCGTGCCTCGTAGGCATCGGTGTCGGGACTGGCGCAACCGATAATCTGACCCGTGTGACCCCACTGCTGACCGTACACGGCGCTGAAGCCCTTGTAGTGGCGACGGTCGATAACCATATCAAGCGGGCCACCGTTTGGTCCCATCATCGGCAGACGGCGTGTGATAAACGCCTGATGCTTCACGGGGTAGAGACCCGTGTCTAAATCCAGCTGGTCGATAAACTTCTCGGCACCCCAGCCCATGGCGTTGACAAAATGGTCGCAGGTATACTCCACATACTTCCCTTCGTGTGTGCGAACCAGGGCCACATAATGTCCACCCACCTTCTGCACATGCAGCAGCTCGCAGTCCTCATAATAGCGACCGCCCTGCTCCACGCCTATGCCACGGATATAGTCGATAACACGTCCCGGCGTTGCCTGCCAGCAATCGCGGGTGATAAGGGCATGGCTATAAGTATCTTTGCTGTCGTCCCACAGGGGCGAAATCTCCTTCTTGAAGTCCTTGCGCTCAATCATATAGGCGTCGCTCCATGCACGCGAGGCATCCAACGACTTGTAGGTAGCCTCATCGTGTACCAGATTGACATAGTGCGTCAGCTGGTAGTTGATATTGTGCACTTTCTGCATACCCTTGAATATCTCGTGGTTGTGCACCGCTATGTCGGCAATGTCGGGGTTGGAGAAGGCAGGTCTGCCACCACCGATGCAACGCCACGAAGCACCGCGGCTATAGTTAATCATCACCGGCTTCTTGCCAGCCTCGGCAAAATAGCGGAACAACGCGCTACCCGCAATACCGCCGCCGGCAATCAACACCTCCACGTGCTCCTTGGCCACATCGTTCATTTTCGGGAACACAAACACCTCCTTGGTCTGGGCGTTGTACAAGTCGCCCAAGGTCACTTGGTTCGACAACGGCGCACGCGGCGTGGCGTCGCCCACCAGCTCTATGCCATAGCTGCGCAAAATCTGACGTGCACGCGGGATGCAGCGTTTGCCACGGCAGGGACCCATACCCAGTCGGGTGATATGCTTCAACTCGTCCACCGAGATGGTCTTCCTGTCGCCCAGCACCTCCAGCACTCGGTCTAGCTTTATATCCTCGCAGTGGCACACGTATGTCTCGCTCTCCACAGGCTTCACCGGCTTCATCACCAGCGGCTCGGGATAGCGGTCTTTCACTATAAAGCCCTTGATGTCGGTCATCACAGGGTTGCCACCCACCTTCACTCTCGCCACATGGGTCTTATTCGGTTTCTTTAGTATCTTCTCAATCACACCCTCGCCTATCTTGGCACCGTTGTTGTCCACCAGATACACCTCGGCACCCTCCTCCGCCTCATATTCTATAGGCAGGAAGCAGACACCCTTCTGCATGTCGTAGCCAAAGATAGCCAAGCCCGGGCAGTTGCTCACGCACTGCATACAGCCAATACACTTGTCGTAATCCACCGTCGGTGTGGTATTTGTCGCCGGCTTGGTGATAGCCCCCTGCGGGCAGCTGAACGAGCAAGGATTGCAGGCAAAGCCATACAGGCAGTCCATCTGCACAAACGGTTTCACCCTCATGCGCTCCTCGCTAGGCAGGTTGGGTTTCTCCAATATTCGGATAGGATGCTGCTGCGAGTCGATATACTGGCGCGAGATGTCCAGATAGTCGTCATAATTGTAGCGGATGCCCATCGCCTGTGCCACCTCGTAGGCGGCCTGCTTGCCGCGCAGCACCGCGCTGGTGCCCTCGCCGATGCGGATGGCATCGCCCACGCCGTAGGTGTTATGGCCAAACACCTCGCGACCCTTCACCAGCAACTGGTTGTCGGGAATAAGGCCGGTGCAGATATTGATGATGTCGATACCGTCAATCACCTGTTCCGTGCCAGGAATAGCCTTAAAGTTCTCACACTTGGCAATCACCGCACCCGTCACGCCGGTATAGTCCTCATTCGGTATGGCACGCACCAGCGTATAGCCCGTCATGATGGGAATACCCAGCCTACACACACGGTTGGCCTGCACCGGGAAACCGCCCTCGCGGGGCATCGCCTCAATAATGGCCTTAATCGTGGCACCCGCCTGCATACCCTGATACGAAGTCAGGTAGCCTATATTGCCCGCGCCCACGGTCAGCACCCGTTTGCCCAGCAGCGTATGCTCCTGATTCATCATCTTCTGAAACACGGCGGCGGTATACACACCCGGCACATCGTCGTTCTCAAACGTCGGCATAAAGGGCACCGCGCCCGTAGCCACCACCAGATGCTCCGCATCCACATATGCCACCTCGCCGGTGACGATATTCTTGATGGCCACACGCCTGCCTTCCAGCAAGTCCCACACCGTGTTGTTCAGCAATATGCCCTCGTGGCTCTCGCCTGCCAAAGTCTTGGCAATATCAAAGCCGCGCATGCCGCCAAACTTCTTCTCCTTCTCAAAGAAGAAGAACTGGTGCGTCTGCATATTGAACTGTCCGCCAATCCTGGCATTGTTGTCCACCACGATATTGTCGATGCCGAAGGCGTTCAGCTGCTCGCGGCACGCCAAGCCCGCCGGACCGGCACCGATAATGGCCACCTGCGTCTTATACACCTTCACCTCGCGCGGCTGCTGTGGGCGCACCTCCGGCACCTCGCTCACACCCGACTCGATGTGCCGCACCTCCTTCACACCGTCCACCAGTGTCACACAGATGCGGCGCACCTGGCCGTCCACCAGCATCTCGCACGCCCCGCACTTGCCTATGCCGCAGTTCAGGCTGCGGTTGCGACCATCAAGGCTGTGGCTATGCACAGGAAAACCAGCCTGATGCAATGCGGCGGCTATTGTGTAGCCCTTGCGGCCTTGCACCTTCCGACCATCGTAATTAAATTCAACCATCTCGCTCTGCGGGATGTCTAGGATTGGATGATGTTCAATTTTATACATACAAATAATTAATAAGTGTTTGACTTCCATAACCTAACAGAGCAAACCATTTTCTCGGCACCCTGTTAGCGGTTGCAAAGGTACGCACTTTTTTTGAATTAATAATAAAAATCAAGAAGGTTTTTACTAATCCATACCAGTTCGCGTTGCTACCATAGCAAACCATCCTTGAAACTCGAATAATCATTAATTTACCATAAATTGTCGATAACCCACATTTATTGTCGCCTCTTGTCCGTTTCAGAATGCAAAGATAATGCGGAATAACGACATAACAAACTTTTTTCGCAAAAAAGTGTCACTTACACCCTCTTTTTTCAAAAAGAGGCTCTCTTTGGTCACATGCGAAATTAGTTTTTGGGGGCAAATATCTCCCCGCCTACGGCGGAAATCCAGAAATCTTGGAGAAAATTAGATTTCCCTAGGATTTCCCAATTTCGCGAAGTGGGTGATATTTAACCCCTTTTGAGAGCTTGCCTCAAAACTGTAAAATGCATCTCCCCGCCTACGGCGGAAATCCAGAAATCTTGGAGAAAATTAGATTTCCCTAGGATTTCCCGATTTCGCGAAGCGGGTGATATTTAACCCCTTTTGAGAGCTTGCCTCAAAACTGTAAAATGCATCTCCCCGCCTGCGGCGGAAATCCAGAAATCTTGGAGAAAAATAGATTTCCCTAAGATTTCCCGATTTCGCGAAGCGGGTGATATTTAACCCCTTTTGAAAGCTTGCCTCAAAACT